>DASZSK010000260.1:0-27247 GCA_035548735.1 Caulobacterales bacterium
GCGCTCGAAAGCCAGAAGCGAACGGCGGCTGCGCAGGCGGCCGGACGGTTGGATCAGGAGATCGCGCCCATCGATGTCGTGAAGCAGTTGGTCGATAGGAGCGGTGCGGTGACGGGTGAAGAACCGGTGCGCCTGTCGCAGGATGAAGGCAACAGGCCGGACACGACGCTGGAAGGCCTCACCAAACTGAAGCCGGTTTCCGGTGACGACGCTTTCATCACCGCGGGCAACGCGAGCCAGCTCTCCGACGGCGCGAGCGTCTGCGTCGTCATGGCGGAGGACGAGGCCGCGCGACGCGGGCTGCGGCCGCTGGGTCGATTCGCCGGCTTCGCCGTCGCCGGCTGCGAACCGGATGAGATGGGAATCGGCCCCGTATTCGCTGTGCCAAAATTGCTCGCGCGCGTGGGGCTCAAGGTCGACGACATCGATATTTGGGAGTTGAATGAAGCCTTCGCAGTGCAGGTCGTCTATTGTCGCGATCGGCTTGGCATTCCGCACGAGCGGCTCAATGTCGATGGCGGCGCTATTTCGATTGGGCATCCCTACGGCATGAGCGGCTCTCGCCTGACCGGCCATGCGCTCATCGAGGGCCGCCGGCGCGACGCCAAGTGGGCCGTGGTGACGATGTGCATTGGCGGCGGCATGGGCGCCGCCGCTTTGTTCGAGGTGTTGTGATGGCCGACCGCTACGCGCAATTCGACCGGCTTTCGTTTGATCGTCCCGCGCCGCACGTGCTGCGCGTCACAATCAATCGGCCGGAGAAAATGAACGCGCTGGACGCCGAGGGCCATGGTCAACTCGAGCGCGTGTGGGCCGCGATCGACGCGGATGAAGACGTGCGCGTCTCCATCATCACCGGTGCGGGCAAGGGCTTTTGCGCAGGCGGCGATTTTTCGTCGATGCCGTCGGCTGAGACAAAGCTCGACGCCAATCAAGAAGCGTCGCGCAGTTTCCGCAATGCGGCGAACCTCGTTATGGGGATCATCAATTCCAACAAACCGATCATCTCGGCCATCAATGGTCCCGCAGTAGGCGCAGGGCTGGCGATCGCGCTGCTGGCGGACATCTCGATCGCCGCGCGGCAAGCGAAGTTGATCGATGGTCATGTACGGATCGGCGTGACGGCTGGCGATCACGCGGCGATCATCTGGCCGCTGCTTTGCGGAATGGCGAAGGCGAAGTATTTTTTGCTGACCAACGAAGCGATGACCGGCGAAGAGGCGGAACGGTGCAATCTTGTTTCGCTCGCGGTCGATGCTGCTGAGCTGCAAGCGAAAGCAATCGAGGTCGCGACGAAATTGGCGCAGAGCGCGCCCACGGCCGTACGCATGACGAAATATGTCCTCAATCATTGGCTGAGGCAGAACCAGGCGATCTTCGATCTTTCGGCTGCTTTCGAAATGATCAATTTCCAAGGTGCGGAATCACAGGCCGCTATCAAGGCGCTGAATGAGAAGGCGATGCCCGATTTTTCGCAGAAGTCGCATTTCTGATGAGCGGGGTCGACGATCTCGACGATTTGCGCGCGAGCTTTCGCGACGTACTCGCCGATGCCGCAGCGGCGGGGGATATACGCCGTCACGTGAACGAAGGTGCGTCGCGTTGCGAGAGTCTCTGGAGGAAGGCCGCCGAGCTGGGGTGGTTTGCGCTTCTGACGCCGGAGATCCATGGGGGACTTGGTCTGGGGCGCGCCGCGGCGGCGGTTCTTTACGAAGAGATGGGGCGCGTGACCGCGCCGCTTCCCGTGTTGGGGGCGCTGGCGGCCACGGAAATCGTCGCGGCGTTTGGCGATGGGGCGCAATGCTCGGAGTGGCTGCCGCGTCTGGCCGCAGGCGAGAGCGCGACGTTCGCCGCTGATGCAGAGGATGCCGATTTGATCGACGGCGATCAGGCGTCGCTTCTGCTGGCTCGCCAAAGCGGCGGCCCGTGGATGCTTGGAGCGCCGGTCGCCGTAGAGCGCATTGAGTTGTTCGACCGCACACGATCGTTGGCGCGGGCGCGTCTCGACAGCGCGGCGTCAAAGCTCGCTGGAAGTCCTGAGAGAATTGCGCGCACGCTTCGGATTCACGCGAATATGGCGCTGGCGTGCGATTCCGTCGGCGGCGCCAAGGCCGTGCTTGAGGAGACCATCCAGTATCTCAAGACACGCGAACAATTCGGCAAGCCGGTCGGTTCATTCCAAGCGCTCAAGCATCGATGCGCTGAGCATAAGGTGGCTGTGGCGGCAGCTGAAGCTTTGCTGGCGAGCGCAGTGGCGCGCTGGGATTGCGACGACGTCGACGCCGATCTCTATGCCATGCTGGTTAAGGCGCTTGCGTGCGACATGTATGCGGCTGTGGCGACGGACGCCGTGCAATTGCATGGCGGCATCGGTTTTACCTGGGAGCACGACTGTCATCTTTATCTGAAGCGCGCAAAACTCAATCAGACGCTGTTCGGGTCCGCGGCGGTGCAATGGGACGGCGCCGCGCGATTGATGGTGTCGGCGTGAGCGCGCAGGGCACAGCCGGATCGCGCGCCTTTGCGCCGCTCGCGCACCGCGACGATCTCGAGAAGTTTCGCGCCGAAGTGCGGGCTTGGCTCGAGGCCGTTGTGCCGGAAGGCTGGTTCGCGCGCTCGGCCGGAGCGAGCGATGCGGACTACCTCGCGTTTCAGCGCTGGTGGCTGAGCGAATTGCAGAAGGTGGGGTTCGCGACGCCGCACTGGCCCAAAGATTGGGGCGGCGAGGAGCTTTCGCTGCGTCATCAGGTGATCGTTTCCGAGGAGATGGTGCGCGCCAACGCGCCAAGCCCGGACCTCTATGTGGTTTCCCTCTATCACTTGCCTGCGACGCTGTTCGCCCATGGTTCGCCCGCGCAGCGGGAACGTTACCTGAAGGGCGTTACCGAGCGCGGCGAAATCTGGTGCCAAGGGTTTTCGGAGCCAAATGCGGGATCCGATCTGGCGTCGCTGCGCACGCGCGCGGAGAAGCGCGGCGGAGCGTACGTCGTCAACGGCCAGAAGGTCTGGTCCTCGTTCGCGGCCAACGCGAGCTATTGCTTGCTGCTTGCGCGCACCGATCCTAATACGCCGAAGAAGCAGGCGGGCATCTCCTACTTCATCCTCGACATGAAGGCGCCGGGCGTGACCGTGCGTCCCATCAAGCAGATGACGGGGCAGAGCGAGTTCTGCGAGATTTTCCTCGATAATGTCGAGGTTCCCGCGGAGAACCTGATCGGCGCTGAGAATGCCGGATGGATGATCGCTCAATCGACGCTGTCGGCGGAGCGTGGACTGATCATCTTCGACTTGGCCGAGCGCATGCATGCCGCGTTCGAACGGGAGATCGCAGCCGCGCGCGTCGCAAAGCCGCGCTGGTGGAGCGATGACGCATTGCGGAGGACGTTTGTGCAGCAGTTCGCTGAACTGCAATCATTGCGACAGCTCATTCGCCGCATGCTTGAGGAGCTTGAGTCAAATGCGGAGGCCGGCGCCTCATCGCTGCCGCCCCTCATCAAGATCAAATGGTCGGAGCTGTTGCGTCGTCACACGGAATTCTGGCTGGCCGCGACTGGCCTGGAAACACAGAAATATGCGCCGCCACTGACGGGCGGCGGACACGTCACCGGCAATCGCATGCAGGATTTCATGTGGTCCTATTCGTGGACCATCGCCGGCGGGGCCAACGAAATTATCAAGACGCTGATCGCCGAGCGCGTTCTCGGCTTGCCGCGTTGACGGCGCAACCAAGTTGAAAGGTAAAGAAGAATGACGAGTGGATTGCGGTTTGACGGCAAGGTTGTGATCGTCACCGGCGCCGGAAACGGATTGGGCCGCGCCTATGCGCTGCAGATCGCCGAGCGTGGCGGGAAGGTCGTCGTCAATGATCTTGGCGGGGCGGCCGATGGCAAAGGCAACGACGACTCGGCCGCGCAAAAGGTCGTGGCGGAGATCAAGGCCAAGGGTGGCCATGCAGTGGCCAACTTTGACTCCGTCGCGACGCCCGAGGGCGGCGCCAACATCTTCAAGACGGCGATCGATGCGTTTGGCCGCGTCGACTCCGTGATCGCGAATGCTGGAATCCTGCGCGATCGCAGTTTTGCGAAGATGACCGTCGAAGAATTGGACATCATTCTCGACGTGCACCTGCGCGGGACGGTGTTCACCGTGCAACCTGCTTTCAACTGGATGCGGGAGAATGGCGGCGGCACGATCGTGGTGACGACCTCGCCATCGGGTCTGTTCGGCAGTTTCGGCCAAGCCAATTATTGCGCTGCGAAAATGGGCATTGTGGGCCTGACGCGCACGCTTGCGATCGAAGGCGCGAAAGCCGGCATCAAGATCAACGCGCTTGCGCCGACCGCGGCCACGCGTCTGACGGCGTCGGCCGGCGTGCCCGGCGATGTAAAACTGGATTCCGATCCAACCGAGGACCCGATGTCGGTGCGGCGCGTTTCGCCGCTCGTGCTCGCCCTTGCGCACGAGAGCTGCCCGGCCTCCGGGGAAATCTTCAATGCCGGCTGCGGTTGGGTGAGCCGAACCGTGATCGCGGTGAATGACGGCGTCACCTTGGATTCTTACACGCCGGAGGCCGTCGCTGCACACTGGAATGAGATTCGCGACACCTCGCACCTGCGTGTGCCGCGCGATGGCGGCGACTACTGGAACATGATCCAGAAGGCGACGGGACAGGCCTAGGGCGCTCCTCTTGGAGCCTTATCCGGCCGATGGTCTTGCGGGAGGCCAAGAATCTTCTCTGCGATTGTGTTGAGAAGCATCTCGTCCGTACCGCCGGCGATGCGCAGCGTCGGGCCGTCGATCCAGGACATCATGTAATCGGTGCGCGTCTTGGCGTCGCGATCGTAGGCAACGCCGGAAGGTCCGCTCAAATCGAGTGCGAGTGTCGCCATGGCGTGACGTGCGCGCGATGCGGCGAGTTTGTGAATTGAGCCTTCGGGGCCGGGCTCGCGTCCGGCGGTAAGCTCCTCCAGCGCGCGCTCGTGGATGGCGGCGAGCCCACGCTGCGTCGCATAGGCGTGCGCGATGGCGGCGCGCACGCGCCCGTCCTCGATCGCCGGGCGGCCGCGTAACTTGCGCGTGCGCGCAAGTTGCACGAGGGCGTCGAGCGGGGGACCATCGTCGGAGGCGGCGGCGACGTACCGCTCCATCATCAGCGTCAGGATCGCCATGCGGAATCCGTCGTTGACGGCGCCGAGCCGATTGGCGTCGGGAATGCGTACGTCGTCGAAGAAGACCTCGTTCACGTCTTCATGTTCGTGCAGCAGCTTGATCGGGCGCACGCTGACGCCTGGCGCTTTCATGTCGACGAAGAAGAAGGTCAAGCCCTTGTGCTTTGGCGCATCGGGATCGCTGCGCGCGACGAGGATGCCGAAATCGCAAAATTGCGCATAGCTCGTCCAGATTTTTTGACCTGAAAGCACCCAGTCGTCGCCGTCGCGGCGCGCTTTCAAGCGCACCGCCGCCAAGTCAGAACCCGCGCCCGGCTCGGAAAATAGCTGGCACCACATTTCCTCGCCGCGGACAGCGGGCGGAACATAGCGGCGCTTCTGCTCCGGGGTCGCGTGATGCAGCATCATCGGTACAGGCATGCCGAGCGTGATCGCCAGCAGGCCTGCGGGAAAGCCGTATTTCGCCTCTTCAGTGGAGAAGACGATTTTCTCAAGCTCTGTCCCACCCGCGCCGCCATATTCTGTGGGCCAAGTAATGCAGGCATAGCCGTGTGCAGCCTTCATACCTTGCCAGCGCTTCGCAAGATCGACTTCTTGCGCAAGTGAAAGCCCGCGCCGAGCGTCCCAGCCGTAGCTCTCGGCGTGTTGTTCGAGAAACGCGCGTGCGCGCAAACGATAGGCGGCGAGATCTGTCATCACATCGCGCTCCCGCTCAACATGTCCACGACGACATCTTCCCAGAAGAGGGGCGAACCGAGTTCGAGCGCCTGGGCGCGCGCGCGGCGCAAGTAGAGGTGAAGGTCGTGCTCCCATGTGACGCCGATGGCGCCGTGGGTCTGCATCGATTGAGCGGCCGCGAACTCGAATGCATCGGTTGCCGCCAGCCGCGCGGCGCCCGAGCGGGCGATGAAATCGGGCGCGCCTTCGGCCAGCCCGGTTGCCGCCAAGAGCGCATTGCCGCGCGCAAGTTCGTTGCGGACGTACATTTCCGCGATCCGATGCTTGATGGCCTGGAATTTGCCGATGAGCTGCCCGAACGCCTCGCGCGTGTTGGCGTAACGTTGCGCGCGCGCCATGGCGGCTTCGGCGCCGCCGATCTGTTCAAACGCGGTCACCAAGGCTTGAACCGCGAGGAGGCGAAGGGCTTGAGCGCCGCCTTGCAACAATTCTCCGGAGGCGTTGGAGAAGGCGAGGTCGCCGCTGCAACGCGAATTGTCGATCGTGTCGCCGATGTGGCGTTCGACGTGCTTGGCCAGATCGACGAGCGCGACGCCGCTGTCCGTGAGCGCGAGGGCGTGAGTTGCAGCCGCGGCGCCGACGACGGCGCATTTGCGTCCATTGATCAGGCCGGCGCGGAACCGCGTGGCGGGCTCTTGTGGCAGGCCGTCTTCGTCTTCGAACAAGGCGAGTGCGAAGCGGGCGTCGCCGCTGGCGATGGCGGGAAGGAGGGCGGCGCGCTGGGCGTCGCTTCCATGGTCGTTGATTGCGATGGCTGCGGCGTAGTTCGCCGCAAGAAACGGCGCGGCGACCGCGAAGCGCCCGCACTCTTCGGCCAGGATGCAGACGTCAAGCGGGCCCAGGCCCAAGCCGCCGAATGCCTCCGGCACCCCGGCCCCAGTCCAGCCCATATTGACACAGGCTTGCCAGAAGTCGGTGTCGAATCCGCCGCGCGCGTGCAGAAGGCGTCGCTGCTTTTCCGCGTTGAACGCGGCTTCCAGAAAACGCCGCGCTTCGCCGCGGATTTGCTCCTGCTCGCTCGAGTAGCTGAGGGCCATATCAGACTTTGGCGGATGCAGGCGCGACGCTCGCCCAGCCTTTGCCCTCCGCGACGAGACGCTCCAGCAATTTCGCCGGCGCCCAGCGCTGACCCCGGCGCGGCGCGAGTTCGCGCGATGTCGCCAGCACTTTGGCGAGGCCGACTTGCTCGGCCCAGAACATCGGCCCGCCGCGATGCGCCGGGAAGCCGTAACCATTCACCCATACCACGTCGATGTCGCTGGCGCGGATGGCGATGCCTTCTTCGAGTTCCTTCGCCGCTTCGTTGACCATCGGGAAGAAGAGGCGATGCAGCACCTCTTCATCGGAGAACGGGCGGCGCGTGACGCCGTTGGCGCGCGAACTTTCTTCGATGATGGCGAGCGCTTCCGGATCGGGAACGCGCGTACGGCCTTCATAACGGTAGTAACCTTTGCCGGCCTTCTGCCCAATCCGACCGGCGTCGACCAGGCGCTCAACGATGTCCGTCATGCGTTCGTCGGGCGGCAGCGTCTTGCGACGGATCGCACGGATGCGCACGCTCGTGTCCATGCCGGCGAGATCGCGCATGGCGAGGGGCCCCATGGCCATGCCAAAGCCCTCGGCCACGCGATCGATCTGCTCGGGCGTGGCGCCTTCCTCGAGCATGAACTCCGCCTCGCCCGTATAGTATTGCAGCATGCGGTTGCCGATGAAGCCGTCGCAGTTGCCGGCCAACACAGCGACTTTGCCGATCGGCTTCGCCAGCGCCATCACCGTCGCCAGCGTCTGCGGCGAAGTCGCCTTGCCGCGCACGTTCTCCTGCAGCTTCATAACGTTGGCGGGACTGAAGAAGTGAACGCCCACCACCTTATCGGGCCGCCTAGTGGCGGAGGCGATCTGATCGATATCGAGCGATGACGTATTGCTGGCCAGGATCGTCGTCGCCGGCGTGACGCGGTCGAGTTCGGCGAAAATCCTTTTCTTCAGGTCCATGTCTTCGAACACGGCCTCGACGACGATGTCGACCGGGCCGATGTCTTCGTACTTGTTGACGAAACGCATACGCCCGAGAGACTCATCCATGCGCGATTGCGGCATCGAGCCGCGAGCAACGGACGTCGCATAGTTTTTCTCGATGACGCTTCGACCCTTTGCGACGGCCTCATCGTTCACGTCGAGCACGGTTACAGGAATGCCGGCGTTGGCGAACACCATGGCGATGCCGCCGCCCATCAGTCCCGCGCCGATGACGGCGGCGCTGGCGATCTTCTGCGGCTTCACCGTTTCCGGGATGTCAGGAATCTTGCGCGCTTCGCGCTCGGCGAAGAAGTAGTGGATAAGCGCCTTGCGCTGCTCGCCATTGAACAATTCCTGAAAGGCGGCGGCCTCGAAGGCGAGGGCGTCAGCGGCCGGCTTCGTGCAAGCGGCTTCGACGCTGTCGATCACCTTGGCCGGCGCGTGCTGGCCGCGAAATTTCTTCGCCGATTGCTCGCGAAAAGTTTTGAACAGAGCGGGATCAGCGTTGGCGATCTTGTCGTTGCGCGCAATCACGGGCGGCGGCGCGCCTTGTGCGGAAAGCTTCTTCGCGTAGGCTATTGTGCTGGCGTCGAGGTCCTCAACGATGGCGTCGATGAGGCCGTAGCTTAGCGCCTTCGGTGCAGGAACGTGTTCGCCAGAGGTGATGATGTTGAGTGCGACTTCGGCACCGGTGAGGCGCGGCGTGCGGACTGTGCCACCGGCGCCCGGCAGAATGCCGAGCTTCACTTCTGGAAGGCCCACTTTGGCGTTCGCCACGGCCACGCGTGAATGACAGGCGAGGGCGATTTCAAATCCGCCTCCCAACGCCGTGCCGTGGATGGCGGCGATGGTGGGCTTTGCGCTTGCCTCAAGAGCCGCCTGAATGTCCTGCAGGCGCGGTCCCTGACGGCTCTTGTCCGTGCCGAACTCGCTGATGTCGGCGCCGGCGATGAAGGTCGAGCCGCCGCCTCTGATGACAACGGCTTTGACGGTGCCGTCGGCAGCCGCCTTCTGAAGACCGCTCATGAATCCTTCGCGTACGACAAGGCTCAAAGCGTTCACTGGAGGATAATTGACGGTGAGGACGGCGACGCCGTCTGCGACTTCGTAGTCAACGCTCATCGAGGCGATGCTCCAGCTTGTTCCGGTGGAAGATGGTTTAGCCGCCAGTATGGGCTTGCCAATGGCGAGGGGCGACGCGGGCGCGGACAAATCGTGCTTACGATTGAGGAAGAGCGCGCCCTCGACGCGAGCGGCCGATCGCGTATGCGATTTGACCCCGCCGCAGTGGGGCGCTGAATTGGAGGGCCGAACGCTTCGGCGCAGGACTTCGGAATGGATTTCGCCCTCTCAGCGGACGATTTGGCGTTCCGTCGCGACAAACGCGACTGGATCCGCGCGAACTTGCCTGCGGATATCGCCGAGCGCGGCCGCCGCGGCTTTCACGCGACGCGAGGCGACGTCGAAACATGGACGCGAGCGCTCAATGCACAGGGCTGGGCGGCGCCGGCCTGGCCGGTGGAAGCGGGCGGGACGACTTGGACGCCGCTGCAGCGCTACTTGTTTCAGCTTGAGTTGCGCGCGGCTGGCGCGCCTGTTCAGGATCAGTCCGCTTTGGAACTGGTGGGGCCGGTGCTCTATACGTTCGGTAGCGAAGTGCAGAAGCGGAGCTACCTGCCCAAAATTCTGAACGCCGACACATTCTGGTGCCAAGGTTTCTCTGAACCCAATTCGGGCTCCGATCTGGCCTCGCTGCGCACGCGCGCGACCCTTGATGGGGATCACTACATTGTCAGCGGCCAAAAGACCTGGACTTCGGACGCCCAGCGCGCGGACATGATGTTCGCCCTAGTGCGCACCGATGCGACGGCGCGACCGCAAGCGGGCATATCTTTCCTGCTGATTGACATGAAGTCGTCCGGTTTGCGGGTGCGGCCGATCTACACGATCGACGAGGGTCACAGCGTCAACGAGGTGTTCTTCGACGACGTCCGCGTGCCGCGCGAGAATCTTGTCGGGGAACTCAACAAGGGTTGGAGCTATGCGAAGTTTCTGCTGACCAATGAGCGCGCCATGAGCGCGGAGACGACGCATACGCGCGCCGATCTTGCGAACCTTAAGCGCTTTGCGGGTGAGAACCGCGCCGATCCATTGTTCGCCGCCAAACTGGCCAAGCTGGAAATCGATTTGATGGCGCTTGAGAGCGCCGTCTTGAGGGTGCTGCACGCAAAGGATGGATCGCTGGATGCGGTTGCCTCGGTATTGAAATTGCGCGGCGCGGAGTTGCGCCAGCGCGCAGCGGAGCTGGCCGTCGAGGCGCTAGGGGTTGCGGGGCTGGCGGTCAATCCGGACCCAACGGGCCATGACGCGACCGATCATCCCGCGCCGCGCCCGCCGGTCCCCACTTACGCCGATGGGTGGCTCGCGCGCGCCATGTTCCGGCGTGCAACCACGATCTATGGCGGCAGCAACGAGATCCAACGCAATATCATCGCCAAAGCGGTTCTAGGTTTGTAGGGCGCGATATGAATTTCGACCTTTCCAGCGAGCAGCAGAGCCTGCAAGACAGCGTGAAGCGTTTTTGCGAGCGCCAGTATCCGTTCGAGAGGCGGCAGGCGTTGCTGCGCGGCGAGGCGGGCTTTGAACGTGACGATTGGGCCGCGTTCGCCGAACTGGGATGGCTCGGCGCGGGATTGCCGGAAGAAGCGGGCGGTTTCGGCGGCGGCCCGATCGAAAACGCGCTGATCTTGGAGCAGCTGGCGCGGGCGCTCGTGGTCGTCCCCTTCTTGTCAAGCGCCGTGATCGCAACGCAGGCGGTCGCACGCGCGGCGACAGCCGAACAGCGCGAGGCGATGCTGACGCCGTTGATTGCCGGCGAACGGATCGCCGCTCTCGCGCATGGCGAAACCCAACAGCACAGCTTCGCGCCCTTGCTCACGACCAAGGCGCAAACGACTGCGGAAGGCTATCGCCTTGACGGAAGAAAGACGTTTGTGCTGGGCGGCCAAGCAGCGGACGTGTTTGTTGTGAGCGCGAGCCACCAAGGCGGCGTGAGCTTGTTCGCCGTTCCCGCCGACGCCGCAGGCCTCGAACGCGTCAATTACCACGCTGTGGATGGGCGGCGGGTCAGCGATCTCACGCTGAAAGGTGTGAAGGTGGGGCCGGACGCGTTGATTGGTGAAGCGGGGGAAGCGCAAGAGGCGATCGAGTACGCGCTCGACTACGGCGTGATTGGCCTGTGCGCTGAAGCCGTCGGTGCGATGGATGCGGCGCTTTGGATCACCCGCGATTATTTGAAGACGCGCAAGCAGTTCGGGGTGACGCTCAACACGTTTCAGGCGCTGCAGCACCGCATGGCGGACATGCTGGTTGAAACTGAGCTCGCACGCTCGATGCTCTATCGCGGTCTAGCGGCGCTCACGCTGGACAACGCCAACGCTCGCAAGCAAGCCGTGTCGGCGGCGAAGGCGCAAATCGGCGAGGCCGGGTTCTTCGTCGGGTCGCAGGCCGTGCAATTGCACGGCGGCATCGGCGTGACCGAGGAATATATCGTTGGGCACTATTTCAAGCGGCTTGCGCTCGTGCGCGGCCTTTTCGGCACATCGGATCAGCACCTTGCACGCTTCTCGGAGTGCGCGGAGGGCCGCAACGAGGAAGAGACGCTGACGCTCTAGCCCAGCACCTGGCCTTCGTCGGCGGAGAAGACCCCGCCCGTGATGGAGGCCGAGGCGTCCGAAGCAAGAAAGAGGATGAGACCGTCCAACCCCTCCGCAGCCATCACGCGCCGACGCGGGAAGGTCTTCACCAGTTTCTCACCGGCCTCGCTCGCAAGCCAATCGGAATTGAGTTCAGTCGCAATCCAGCCGGGGCAGATGGTGTTGACCGTGACGCCGTAGCGCGCCCATTCGCGCGCGAAACCTTTGCCCATCATCGCAACGGCGGCTTTCGACATGGAATATGCCGTCAGGCCGGCCAGCGGCTTCTGACTGCCGACGGAACCGAGCAAGATGATCCTTCCGCGCTCCGGGTGGCGCCCGGCTATCAGGCGCTTCGCCGCTTCGCGCGCCGTAAGATACACGCCCTCGATGTTCACGCGCACGAGTTGCGCAAGTGCGCTGGCTTCGAGATCGGTGGACGCGCCCTGCGCGTTCAGTCCTGCATTGGCGATCGTGATGTCGATCGGACCCAGGGCGCGCTCGGCGGCGCTGAAGCCTTCGATGATTGAATGAGGGTCTTCGACATCCATGGCGATTGGTTCGACCACGCCGCCTTGGGCGCGAACACGCGCGGCCAATGCCTGGAGGCGATCGGTGCGGCGCGCACAAGCGGCCACCTTGGCGCCAGCGGCGGCGAGGATCTCCACAAAGTGGGCGCCGAGACCCGATGATGCACCCGTAACCAGGGCGGCGCGGCCAGACAATTCCTGCGTCATGATCGGCTTTCGTGTCTTGGGGAACGCGCGAGAAACGTTGCTTGCGCCGCTCGCGATTGCGGCGAATTGACTACGGCGTCGTACACGGCGCGGGCGCCGCTGAGACCATCTTCGAAGTCGACGTCGACGCCGCATTGCATGGCGTCGAGCAGATGCGCGGCGAATGGCGGATAGTCGCCGGCGGCGAGCGCCGTTCGCGCTTGAGCGAAGGCGCGTGCGGCGTCGGCTGGATAGGGCAGGTCACGTACGAGCGAACGCGACGGGCCGCGTGCGAAGCCCGCCGCGACGTCGAGCAGCGCGTCGGTTTCTGCGATTGCGTCGATAAGACCCGAGGGCGCGTCGCACGCGCGCACTTCGCGCGCGTTGAGGATCATGTCGATCGCCGGCTCGGCGCCGATCAGGCGCGGCAGGCGCTGTGTGCCGGACAGAGGAATGACGCCGAGCCTCGCCTCCGGCAGGCCCAGGCGCGCGTCGGGCGTCGCGACGCGATACGCGCAGGCCATCGCGGTTTCGAGCCCGCCGCCCAACGCATAGCCGTGGATCGCGGCGACGACCGTCTTGCCGCAAAATTCCATGGCCGGATGGACGTGTAGCGAGAGCCCGGGGTCCGCGCTCGCCGCTGGCGTGCCGAACTCGCGGATGTCTCCGCCCGCGGAGAAGGCGCGCCCAGCCCCATGCAGCACGACCCCGTCAATCTCATGGTCCGACGTGATGCGCGTGAACGCATCGTAGAGTCCGACGCGAACGCTATGACTCAACCCATTCACGGGCGGATGGTCGATCGTGACGAAGGCGATGCGCCCTTCAGTGCGAACGGTGATTGGCGTCGTCACGCCGACGCTGGCCGGAACAAGGGCACGGTAAGCTCATCCGACACGGTGTGGAAGCAAACTTCGACCGCCATGCCGATGTGGGCGTCATCGATCTCCAGGCCGACCAGATTGGAGAAGAGCGTCCACCCCTCGTCCATCTCGATCGCGGCGAAGATGAACGGCGCCCTGAACGCTGGCGAAGGCGAGCGATGTAGCACGGAGAAGCTATACAATTTGCCTTTGCCGCTGCTTTCAACCCACCGCCAATCCCGAGATCGGCAATGCGGGCAGGCCACTTCAGGGCGGAAGAATTTCTTTGCGCAGGCGCTGCATTGTTGCACCAACAGCTTGTGCGCGCGCGCTGCGTCCCAGAAGGGCTGGGTCAGCGTCGTCGGCTTCAACGCATAGGTGGCGAGCGGCGGTTCAAGCACGGCGCGCGGTCTGCCAAGCTTGGCCGGGATAATTGCCGCCGCCAAAGCGCTCGTCGAGCGCCTTGTAGTCCACCGCGCCCGCCTTGGTGCGGGGCAGCGCCTCGATGAATTCCACCGCCTTCGGTTTCTTGTAGGAGGCGAGGTGCGCACGGCAGTGCTCGATCAACTCCGCGGGCGTCGCCGCCGAGCCGTGCCGCAACTGGACGATCGCCCTGACGCTTTGCGTGAAAAGAGGATCGGGCACGCCAATGATGGCCGCGTCGGCGACGGCGGGGTGCCGCTTGAGGCAGCCTTCCACTTCGGCGGGGTAGATGTTTTCCGCGCCCGACTTGATCATCTGTGTTTTCGGCCCGACGAACGAGATCGAGCCATCCGTTTCCCGGCGGCCGAGGTCATTTGTGTGGTGCCAGCCATTGCGTTGCCGCTCAGCGTTGAGTTCCTGCCGATTCCAATATCCGCACATGACGGTCGGGCCGCGAACCGCGATTTCTCCGACTTCGCCGTCGGCGACTTCGTGGTCATCCCCGTCAAGGATGCGCACTTGCGTTCCAGGCGCGGCGCGACCGCTGACGCCCTTGTCGCCGGGCGCGCTGTAAAAGGTCCACGTCACGAGACCATTGACCTCGGTCTGGCCGTAGCCATAGGCGGTATTGCGCGTATCTCGCGGATTGATCGTGACCATCGCGTCCCAAGCCGGAAAAAAGGAAGGCGAGGTGAGGCATTTGAGATCATAGCGCCCGTCTGCGTTGAGTTGGGAAATGTCTTCGCAGACTTTCATCATCAGGAAGGCGAAGGTGCAGCGCTCTTCGTGAATAATGGCGCACAATTGTTCCGCATCGGTGCGCCGCACGAAGACGTTGACGCCGCCCTGCGTGAAGGTGGCGAACGTCGTCATCAGCGTTCCGACGTGGAACATGGGTCCCGAATTCAGAAACACTGACCCCGGCGTCAGATCCTGCACGAATTGCACCACGAGGCTTTGCGTCAGGATGGCCGTCTGGTTCAGCATCGCCCCGTTCGGCGCGCCGTTGAACGCGGCCGTGTAGACGACGAGTGCGGGCGTGGCGGGATCGATTGCGCGATCCTTGTGCTTGGCCTCGGCGCTGCGAAGGATGTGTTCGTACTGATCGGGCCCATCATGCTGGACCCACTGCGCAGCGCGCCATTTCGCGGACTCGCGCGCACCGCGCACCGCTGCGCCGATTTCTTCTTCCTGCCAGATGACGATCTTTGGCGAGAAATCATCAATGACAAACGCCAGTTCCGCCGCAGTCTGGCGCCAGTTGACCGGACAGAACATGGCGCCGAGCAGAGAAGCGGCGCAAACGCCTTCGACAATGCGAAAGGAGTTCTGCGCCAGCCAGAGAATGCGGTCTCCGGGGCCGACCCCCATCGCTTCCCAGGCGTTGGCGAGCCGGTGCGCGCGGTCGAGCGCCTCGCGATAGGTAATGCGCGTCGCGCCATCGACATAAGCGACGTGATTGGCCCGTCCGCGGGAGAGCTCCTCGAGAACCCCGGGCAACGTGTATTCCTGCAAACCGCCGCTCATGCCGCACCTGTCGCGCCTGGCGCGATCTTACCGATCGCGCAGCGCCACACGAACCACAAACCCGGATGAAAGCAATCTTGCGCAGGAAACATCGGTCTCTCGATTAGTCCTCTCCCAAGGGTTCAGCTCCCGGCGGCCGTTCCAGCATCCGGATCACGACGGGCGCTTCGCCGTCGTGGAAGCGCAGGATGCTGTCGCGGATGATCTTGTCCGCGGCGGTGACGCGGCTGACGCGGCGCAAATGCTCCGTCCAGGTGGGGCTTTGGTAGCGTTCGCGCCAGATTTCCGGGTCGTCCAGGTCCTGGGAGACGCTCCAACGGCGGGCGCCATCACGACGGCGCACACGTCCGACTTCGTGGATGGCGCGCAGGAAATCCGGCGCGCTTTCTCGTCGCACGCGGTATTCGATCGTCACGATGATCGGGCCGGCGTTGCCCTTCACCGCGGCCGCTGGCGGCGGCACCGGATAGGGCGCGGCGGTCCAGTCCGCGTCATCTGCGTCGATGATGCGAAACACGAAGGCGAACGCGAGGGACGCGACCAAGGCCGCGGCGGAGGCGAGCAGCGAGGTCTGCACGCCCGCATGCGCGGCCACCACCCCCCACAGGACGGAGCCGATGGACAAGCCGCCGATCGACGCGACCTGCCCGAGCGATACGCAGCGGCCAACCACCCAACGCGGGCACGACATCTGGATGCAGGTTCCGATCGTGGCGAGCACGAGAATCCACGCGCCGCCAGCGACCGAGAGCGCTGCAATCGAAAGTCCAAGCGCGGGGCTCAGCGCGACGATCGCCGTGACCAGCGCGTAGATCACTGAGCAGACCCCTACCAGCTGGTGGGCCGGCATGAGCTGACGCGCATGTGCAGTCAAAAGCGCCGCCGCCATCGAGCCGACGCCAAAACCGCCCAAGAGCAGGCCGTAGGTCATGGGCCCGCCGCCGAGGCGATCACGCGCGACCAGCGGAAGCAGCGCCAACACGCTGCTGGCGCAGATGCCGAACAGCGCGCCGCGGACGTAAAGCGCCAGCAGGGGCGGCGACAGCGCGGCGTAGCGCAAGCCAGAAGCGATGGCGCGGCCGATCGGCTCAGGCGGCAGCCGTTCGGAGCGCGGCGGCGGCCTCCAGTTCAGCAAGACGAGGATCAGCCCGAAATAGGAGACGGCGTTCACAGCGAACGCGCCGACGGCGCCGATCGCGGCGACAATCGCGCCGCCGATCGCCGGACCCAAGCTCCGCGCGGCGTTGTAGCTCAGCGCGTTCAAGGCGATCGCCGCAGGCAGGCTCTTGCGGTCGACGAGATCGCCGACCGCGGCTTGCCATGCGGGCTGCGCCAAGGCGGCGGCGCAGCCAATGAGGAGGGTGAAGCCGAGCAGGTTGATGGGCGTCACCGCGCCAAGCACCGCAACGCCCACGAGCGTTAGCGAAACGATCGCGCCAAATGCTTGCGCGAGCAGCATGATGATGCGCCGGTCGCCAATATCGGCGAGGGCGCCGGAAGCCAGGGCGAACAGGACGATTGGCGCCAGCGACGCCGCTTGCACGAAGGCCACCCAGTCGGCGGAAACGCCGAGCGTGGTCATTTGCCAGGCCGCGCCGACCGTCTGGATGACGGCCCCGAAATAGGAAGCCAGCGTGGCGATCCATAGCGCGCGGAACGTGCCGAAGCGCATCGGGCTCCAGGTTGCGGCGCGCCAGGATTCGAAACCAGACCGCAAGTGTTCGCGCGCGCCCGCCACGGAATGCCCCGCTTCAGCCGACCATCATGCCGCCATCGACAATCAGGGTCTGTCCCGTCACATAGCTCGCGGCGTCACTTGCAAGATAGAGGGCTGCTGCGGCGATGTCGTCGGGTTTGCCGATGCGACCGAGCGGAATGCGGTCCTTCTGCGCAAATGGGCCGCGCAGAGCCACGCTGCCGCCTGCGGCGCGGCCGCCTTCGGTGGCGACGGCGCCCGGCAAGATGGCGTTGCAACGAATGCCGTCCGCGGCGAACTCAATCGCGACAGAGCGGGTCAGTGCGAGCAACGCGGCCTTGGAGGCCCCATATTGCGCATTGCCGTAGACGGCCGCGTGCAGCGCGGCCACGGAGCCAATATTGATGATGGCGCCGCCGCCGCGACGACGCATGAGCTTGACGGCTTCGCGCGTACAGAGGAAAGCGCCTCGTGCATTGACGGCTTGCGCCGCGTCCCAGGCCTCACCCCTCATGGTCAGGAAGTCGTGCTTGGCCATGAGCGCGGCGTTGTTCACGAGCAGGTCCAGCGCTTCCGTGCGCCGCGCGACCTCCGCGAAGGCCGCCTCGACCTGCGTTTCCTGAGTGACGTCGAACACCAAAGTGGAAGCCTCGCCGCCGCTCGACCGGATTTGCGCCAGTGTTGTTTCGAGCTTTGACGCCGTGCGCCCAGCACAGACAACGCGTGCGCCCGCAGCCGCGAAAAGGATTGCGATCGATGCGCCGATGCCGCCGCCGGCGCCGGTGATGAGCGCCGTTTTTCCAGCGAGCGAGAAGAGATCTTGAGGCGTCAGCATGGCTGCAGTTCAGGCGCGCGCGAACAGCGCCATCTCGATGTGCCGCGCCCCCGATCCCGCGTTGGTCGCAAGTGCGAGTTCGGCGTCAGCGACTTGTCGATCTCCGCAGTCGTGGCGAAGCTGACGTGCGCACTCGATTGCTTTCAAGGTGAGCTGACCGGTGCCGATCCAGGAATGTGAGAGAATGCCGCCGTCGAGATTGGTCGGGCAGTCGCCTTGCAGCGTCAGGCGATCGCCCGCCGTGAAGGCCGCGCCCTCGCCCGGTTTGCACAGGCCGAGCATTTCGAACTGCCGCACGACTTCGAATGCAACTGCGTCATACAAACAGAACACGTCCACATCTACAGGCTCGGCGTGAGCGGCGGCGAACGTCCGCGCAACGGCTTGCCGTCCCATGAGCCCCATATCAGACAGGAGCGGCGGATTGGCGTAGGCCGCGCCATGAAATTCCATGCCGCCGCCCAGGATGAGCACCGGGGCGTGCGGCAGATCGCGCGCGCGCTCCAGCGTCGTCATCACGATGGCGCACGCGCCCTCTGCGACCAGCGCGCACTCGAGCCGATGCAGCGGCGCGGCGATCAAGGGGGAGGCGAGAATATCCTCCACTGTATATGGTCCCGCGCCGAACATCACGGCTTCCGGATTGACGTGTCCATGGTTGCGGATAGTCGCCGCCACGTGCGCGAAGGGCTCGGGACCGACGCCATATTCATGCATGTAGCGCCGCATCACGAGTGCGAACTGCGCCATCGCCGTGGAGCCATAGACGTCGGCGAATTCAATCCCGTCGCCGACGCCGACCGAACCAGAGCTGAATTGCCCGGCGGTGCCGCTGCCCAGCACGACCGTATCGCAGAGGCCGGCTTCAATCGCCGCCGCGGCTTTCAAAATCCCGCGTGCGCCGGCCGTGTCGCTCCAATGCTCGTTGGTGAAGGCAAGGGGCGTCTTAAAGAACGATGTCCAGCTGCCCACTTCGTTCGGCACGCCGCCCGGCCCCGGCCAGGCGATGGCCGCGCCGTCCACATCGCGCGGATTGACGGTTGCGTCCGCGAGTGCGCCGTCAGCCGCCTCCATCAACAGATCGAGTTGCGTCCGCCCCTCAAGGCGTCGTGCTTGCTTCGTGACGTGAAGCCCGACGATCGCCGCCTGACGGGGGCGCCCGCTCATGCCGCCAGCGCCGCGGGCATGCTGACGCCGAACAATTCTTCAAATGCACCGAGCGTCACGCGATGCCTCACGTCGTCGGGCACGCCCTTGAACAGCGCGTGTAGGACTTCCTGGGTATGTGGGAACGTGCCTTCGAGGTGCGGATAGTCGGACCCCCAGAGGATGTTCTTGTAGTCGCTATGGATGACTGTTGGGATGGCGGTTTCGTCGTGCTGGAACGATGAATAGACCTGCGCCTTGAGGATTTCGCTGGGGGGGCGTTCGAGCTTCGGCTTCATCCAGCGCCCGTGCTGGCGATAGGCTTCGTCAAGCCGATCGCCCAGCGCCGGCAACCACGAAGCGCCAGCTTCCGCCGTCATCACTTTAAGTTTCGGAAACCGATCGAGTGCGCCGCTCGCCACCATGTGCACCACGCAGCGCTGCGCCGGAACCGTCGTTTCCCAGTAATTAATGATGGCGCCGCCCGGGCCACGCGTAACCACCAGATCCTTCGTGCCGGTGCCGACGTGAAACGAGACGACCATGCCCGCCTCTTCGGCGATGGCCCAGACCTTGTCGAAGTCGGGATTGTTGTATTCGCCGTTATTGACGAGCGTGGTGGGAAACGCCAGCACCTTGAAGCCGAGCTTCGCCACGCGGGCCGCTTCGATCGCGGAATCCTCTGCGCTCACCGAAGAAAGCATCGCCGCGGGAAGGTAGCGCTCCGAGCGCTTGATGAGTTCGGCATGCGCCCAGTCATTCCAGACGCGCGCGCTTTCACGCTGCAGCTCGCGATCCTTCATGACTGTCATCCAGAGGCCGGTCGACGCGAATACGACTTCCGCCCAAATGCCCTGCTGGTCGAGATCGCCCATGCGAAGATCGAGGTTGAGCATGCCCGGCGGCGAAATCGCGTCGAGCATGTCGGGCTTCATGAAGATCACCTCTTCATTGTCGACGATATACACGTCGGCCTTCTCGCGCCGATCGATGCGGGGCCCGCGCGCCTTGAGGTGCGAGGGGAGATTTTCCTCCCACAGCTTTGGCGGTTCCCACACATGGCTGTCGGCGGAATTGACCCAGATTTTGGTGTCGGCGGCGGCCATTCTGTCTCTCCCACAAGGGCGGCGATCCGAGCGACCCTTGGCGACGTTGTCAATTATATATATAATTGCATCGTGATGGCGATAACAAGACGGAAGACACAGCCGGCTGCGGATGCGGCGGAGCCTCTGGGCGGCGGCATTAAGGTGCCCAAGACGGCCGAACTGATCGCGGATTGGCTCCGGGACTACATCCGGCGCAACGCCCTGCGTCCCGGCGATCCGCTGCCCTCGGAAATGGAGCTGCGAGAGCGCTTCTCGGCGTCGCGACCAACGGTTCGGGAGGCGATGCGGATTCTTGAGGCCAAGCATCTCGTGCGCATTTCCCGCGGCGCATCAGGCGGGGCGCGGTACAATGTGCCGGGCGCGGCGATGGTCGCTGAGCATACCGGCGTCTATCTCGAAGCGCACGGTGCAAGTCAGGCGGATTTCTCGGTGGCGCGGCTGACGATCGAGCCGTCGATCATGGGCTTCATCGCTGAGACCGTGGCGATGAAAGACATCCAGCAATTGGCCCTTTCGGTCGCCCGCCAGACGGAGCTGATTGATGACGTGCAAGCATTCGCGCGTGAGCACGAACGCTTCTACCAAATCATCGCTAGCGTCTGCGCGAACAAGACGCTCTCGATGTTCGTGCAGATCTTACGCGAATTGATGCATGCGCAGACGGAAATGATCGGCAATGCGCTCATGTATGGGGGCGAAGAAGCCGCACGGGGACGGCGCGGGCACATCCGCGCTAAGGAAAAGCTGATCGAACTTCTGCGCGAGCGGGATCGCGAGGGCGCAGAGAAATGGTGGCGGCGCCATCTGCGCGCGCAGCTGGACGAATTGGTGGCGAGCGGGCGCGGTGCGATTGCGGTGCGTGCGCCGAGGCGAGGAACGGAGGCGCCATGAGCGACGGCGATGAAGGAGAGAGGGCCGGCCTGGTGTTGCCCCGCGCCCCCGGCGGCAAGGTCATCTTGTGCGAGGAGTGTCTGCGTCTCGGCTATTGCCGCCTCGGGGTAATTGATGAAGCCGTCGTCGGCGAAGCGCGCACCGAGACGCTGTTGCAATGTCCCAAGGACCACGAGGGCGGACCGGGCGTCGCCCATGGCGGCTGGATTTGCTCGGTGATGGACGAGGCGCTTGGCCACTTGCCGCTGCTATGCGGACAGATGACCGTGACGGCGACGATCAGCATCGATTTTCTTCGGCCCGTGCCGATTGAGCGGCCGCTTAAGTTGACGGCTTGGCGGGAGCGGATCGAGCGCAACCGCTGGATCAACGCCGGTGAATTGGTGCTGCTTTCAACCGGCGCGGTGCTTGCCCGCGCGCATGGTGAGTTCGCCATGCGCGAGCGCACCAAGCATTTCGCGAAGTTTCGCGAGTGGCTCGCGCACGAGGACGAAAGCCGCTAAGCGAACTTGAGCGATGTGACGCCCTCCGGTTTGGTGAATGCCGGCTTGCGGTCGGCGTACATCGGCGGCAGGCCTACCGTGCTGATCCGCAGCAGGACGCGGCGCTTGCCGTCCTCATGGCTGTATTCGAGCGGCGTCGCCGAGTGCAGTGTGCTGAGATTGTCCCAGATAAGGATGTCGCCCCGGCGCGCTTTCGCTTCGATGCGGAATTGCGGTTTGAGGGCATGCTGTTTCAACTCATCCAGCAGCGCGAGCGCCTCTTCGTCATTCATGCCGACGATTCCGATGGGGGTGCCGGAGATGGCGTAAAGCGATCTGCGGCCCGTTATGGGGTGCGTGAGCACCAGCGGATGCTCGGGCTTCTCAGCGGCGCGTTTGCGGGCGCGTATGCCGCCGTCGCGAGTCTTGTCGTCGGCGTCGAGCTTGACCGGCGTCTCATCGGCGCCGCGCTTTCCGCCGACCAGCATGTGCCGGACCATGAGGCCGTCAATTTGCGCCTTCTTCTCCGCGGGAAGCGCATCGTAGGCCCCAGCCAAATCCGCAAACCGCGTTTCGCCGCCGACGTTCGGCGCTTCGAGCGCGAGCAGCATGGTAAAACTGGCGGGCACATATTCGTAGGAACCGTCGGTATGCCAGAAAGCCGCGCCGTCGCGTCGGCCAGGGTCGAGATCAGGTGAATTGGAAATCCGGATAAGCGCCGGATATTCAGCATCGATGTCTGGTGTAAAGAAGAAGTCGATGGGCGCGCCCCAAAGCTGCCCAAAGCGATTGTAGGCCGCCTTATCGAGATGCTGACCGCGGAAGACGGCTACGCCGTTTTGCGCGACCGCATCGACGATCGCCTTCATAGTCGCGCTGTCGAGCGCGCCCGATAGATCGACGCCGGTGATCTCGGCGCCAAAGCTGCCAATGGGCTTCACATTCATATTCATCGCCACACCTAATCCCTATCGCCTTCATCGGTGACCCAGCGCACGAAACGGTGCAGCGGGTAGAAGCCATCGTGCGGCAAGCCGCCCTCCGGCTGCGCCAGCCCAAGGGCGACGACCCGCTGCGCGCCGGCTGAGCATAAGGCGTCACGAAGCTCGACGCGGCGCTTGGCGGGGAAGACGCCCACCGTTTGTGTTGCGACGCTGACGTGACGGACTGCGTCGCGCAAATCGGCGACGCAAACGACGTTCACGATCTTGTTGTCCGGATAGAAATCGACTGGGGCATCCGACCGCACCACGAGTCCGCGTCCCTCATAGCCGCCGAACACGCGGTACTCGTCTTCGAACGCGCGAAGGCCATCAAGTTCGTCGCGGACGTTGGATGGGAGCGGAATCGGCGTGGCCGACGCCGTTGGGCGTTGCTCGCCGAGCTTGGCTTGCAGCCTTGCACAATAGCGGTCGACGTCTGCAACGGATCCCTCGATGAATTGGAAGCGGCTCGACGTGCAGGCTTGCTGATTCATCAGTGTCGCGTCGAACGCAGCGCGCGAGGCGACGTTGTCGAGCGCCTCCTCTGAAGCGAATGCTTCGCGACCGATCATCGAAATGGACGTCTTGGGATCGAACGCCACAAGCTCGAAGCCGGGGCCGACATATTTCAGCGCGCCGCGGATTGTGCTTTCGCCGCCCCAGGCGACGATCTTGTCAAAGAATTGCGGTCGAAACAGTTTGCTTTCGACGCTGGCGTCGCCGCCGCGCCAGTAGGCGGCGGAGAAGGAGCGCGCGACCGGATGGTCTTTCGCCACCGCAGAAAGCGCGCGCAGAATCGCGGTCGCGCTAAAAAGATCGTTCGACGGGAGCTTGAACAGGTTCACGCACTTGGTCAGTGCGCCGCGGATCACCGACTGCGCCGCCACACCGGGCGCATTGCCGGCGATAATGTGCACGAGGCGCGTCGGAAAAGCGCGAATGCGCGCCAAGCGCCCGGATGTGGTCGTGACCTCGCGCCAGCCGTCAATCACATCGGCGCCGCCAAGCTCTTGCTCGACCTGGAACTCCATAAGGCGTCGATTGAAGATGCGCCCGAGGCTTGCGTACGAGCGCTCAAGCACGTCGCGCGGCAGCGGGTTGGTCTTCACGCTGCGCTCGAGCGCCTCGGCGAGCGATCCGTCCGGGTCTTTCGTCAGGCGTTCGCCAACGGCGACCAAAACATCGATGATTTCCGCCACGGGGATGTCGCGCGCCGGGGCGGGCTCGTTGCGCGGCCACACCATCGCGTTGAGGTCGAGAGCGGGCGTCGCGAAGCGGCCATAGTTCTGCTCGACGCCGTAAATGGCCTCGCCTTTGACGACATGCGGAACCGGCAATGGCGGCGGGTTCGCCTGAATGTTCATTGCGTGATCGAGCTCCGAATGTAGGAATCGATGGTGCCGGCGCAGCCGATATGATCGTCTCCCGATTGCGCAAAGCGTGTGATCGTGTCGAGGATGGTCGGGCCCGGGCGTCCGCACGGACATTCGGAGGCAAAGTCTATCGTGACTTTGTCGCCGGTGATGAGACCGCCCCAACGCCCTTCATAGAGCAGGTCCAGGAAGCCGAAACGTCCTTCGACAACGCCATTCGGGCCGTCCTCCGCCGAAAGCAGTCGCTCTCCCGAGGCGTCGAGCAGCAGCCAGATGAGTCCTGGCGCGCGATGGTAACGCATATGTTCGCAGCGCGGCATCATTTGCGCCATTTCCGTCATGCCATAAGCGGTCGGGCGGATGACATTGCCGTAGAAGCGCGCCACTTGCTCCTTGTAGTCAGGCGGCAGCGCAACGCCCTTGACGCCGCCGCCGGCGCTGACAACGGCCTGCGGATTGAAATCGCCGTCGGGAATGCCGAGTTTGCGGGCGCGCTCGATGATCATCATGTGCTGCGCCCACATCCCGGTGAGGTAAATCGGCTCATGGCGGCGGGCGAGGATGAGTTCCGTCATCGCGTTGAGCGCTGTGTTCATACGCGCTGCTTTTGCACGCGCTTCGGCTTCGAACGCCTCGATCTCGTCCGGCGTCACTGTGCCTTCGGCCATGCGCGTCCGGAGCGCAGCCGCACGGCTGATCTCGCTCATCAGCAGCGGCTCATCGGTTAAGAAATGAATGTCGCCCGGACGACCGAAATTGGCGGCGTTGTTCTGCGAGGCCTCGATGGCGCTGTTGGGACCCTCGCTGGGTCCAAGGAAGAAGCAAGCGCGGTCCTTGTTGCCGCGTACGAAAGGCCAGCCGACGGCGACCGATGCATGGCGGCGCTTCATCGCACTGTCGCCGCGAGTGTGATTGAGAAAAGAGCATTTGCCACTCGAACCAGACGTCGCGAGCACCATGTGCCCCGCTTCGCGCAGGCGATGGATCCAGTCGTCAACGTCGCGAACGCCCTCGACGTCGACATTGTCCGTGCGATCGACAGAGAGCGTCTGCATCCATTGCAGCATGCGATCCCAGCGACCCTGGTCGACGAAGGATTGCGGATAAGATTTGTACGCCGTGTGCGCGAACAGCAGCGGCACGAGATCCTTTGTCGAGCTGATCTCGGCGATGCCAGCATCTTCGGCGCGGCGGCGCAGTAAGCCAATCTGGTCCTTGCGCACCGCGAATAGTTCGCGGGCGGCCTCCAGCTGCTTCGCTTCAAGGTCGGGATAGGGCTTGTCGAAGACCCCCGGGGTCAGGATGGCTTCGAGCAATTCGTGGCGTACGGACATGAAGCACCTCGGATCGGCAAGCTCGCGCTGAGGGACCTCGACAAACAGAGGCATTTGCGACAAATCTAGGGGTGAAAGCGACACGCGGTGTCGCCATCGCAGACGCGTTGGAGTTTGGGCTTGCCGAGGGTGGCGGTCATAGCGCCGGAAGGGGCGTATCTTGGCGGCGCATCCGCCGTGATCGACCTGTTCGCATTGGCCAATCGGTATTCGGTTGAGCAGTACAGGCCCGTAGACGAGGTGAAGCCGCCGAGCGAGGTGCGCTTGCTCACCGAACGCGGCGCGCCATGCCGTTTGGCGTGCGGGCGCACGCTGAGCGCCGATGGCGCATGGAACGCGGAAACGGACCTCGATCTGATTTACGTGGCGGACTTCGATGTCGCCGATGACGCAGCACTCGAGCAGCGTTTGAGCGATCGGCGCCTGGCGACATGGCTGGCGGCCCGGCAGAGCGAAGGCGCCGTGCTCGCTGCAAGCGGCCCCTCGGTCTTCTTTCTGGCGGAAGCGGGTGCGTTTCGCGATTGCGTGGCGACTGCCCCGTGGTGGCTCGAGCGGTTGTTCCGCCGACGCTATCCCGATGTCACGCTCGACGTGTCGCGCGTGATCGCAGAGAGCGCAAACGTCCTATGCGCCGGTTCGATGCGCGGCGAACCGGCGCTTGCCGTGCGTCTCGCTGAAAAGGTGCTGTCGGCGAACGTCGCCAACTGGTTGGCGAAGGCGACGCTGATCGATCCTTACCCCGATGGTCCCGAGCCGTGGACCGTGTTCTCGCCGCGCGTGCTGCGTGAGGATGGGCTGGTCGGGCGCGCGCAACACTGGCTGCAGCAACGCTTCTCGCAGCAAGTGCGGATCGCGGACGCCGCCGCACAGCTGCGGGTGAGCACCCGCACGCTGGAGCGCCGCTTCCTCGCGAGCCTCGGCATGTCGCCGATGGACTATCTGCAGCGGCTGCGGATCGAAGCGGCGAAGCACATGCTGAGGCGCTCGAACCGCAAGGTCGAACGCGTCGCTTATCTCGTCGGCTACAGCGATACAGCGTTCTTCAAGCAGCTCTTCCGCAACGAGACCGGGCTTTCGCCGAGCGCTTATCGAAAGAGCGTCGGCGCCTCGTCGCGGCGTCCCGCTCTCTCATAAGAACTCAATCGACGAGTCGCGTCGTGTGGTCCTCTAGGCTCTCCTTTGGATCGAGATAGCGGCCGAGCTTATAATCGCCGAGGATCGTGGTGCGCTGGGCGCGGCGGATGACGCCCGGCGGCACGCCATTGGCGCAATGGATGACCGACCAATTGTCCCAGGCCACGACATCATTCTTCCGCCACTTGTGGAAGTAGGCGTAGCGCTTGTCGACAAGATGCGCCGCGAGTTCGGCGAGCAGGACGTCGCTTTGCGCCCGGTCCATGCCAAGCACGTAGCGCGCGTGCATGGGCGAAAGCTTGAGAAGACGCCGGCCCGTTTCGGGCTGCGTGATGACCAGTGGGTGCACCACCGGCGGAAAATCCTTGGTGTATTTGTCGATCGAGGCGGCCTGGTCGGCGCCGCGCTCGATCAGCCTGAGTGATTGCGGATAGCCGAACCGATTGCGCTCTTGCGCCCCGTTGAAGTGGTAGACGACTTCAAGATGTTCGATCCGCTCCTTCATGGCGGTCGAAAGGCGATCGTAAGCGTCGCCCGCATGGATGAAGCCGGTTTCGCCCGCGACTCTGGCGGGTTCGATCGAACGCAAAGCCGCGCCGCGGACGATCTCTGGCATGAACGCCTGATCCCAGTGCCAGCCAAGCCAGCCCGTCCTGCGCTCGCCATCGATCTCGTAAACGTTGGTCGGCGTCTTGTCGTCCTGATCCAGCGCCATGATGAAGGGATTGCTTTGCAGATTGAGCTTCGTTGTCGCTGAGGGCTGCGGATCGCCAAAGCAGCGGCTGAGGTCGAGATGCGCGTCTTGCGATGGGCAATCGCGAAAAATTGCGATGCCATGTTCGACCCACGCTTTGCGGATCGCAGTCTTGTCTTCAGCTGAAAGCGGCTTCGTAAAATCGACGTCGCCGATCTCGCAGCCGAATGGTGCAATTGGCGTCAGATGAATTGGCATGGCTGAACTCCCTATCCATTGGAGGATTCAGCGAGGGCGCGATCGAAGCCAGAGCTGTCTTTGTCCCAGAGGCGCGTCATCGCGTTGGTGATGCGTGCCGCAGATTTGATCTCGATCAAAGACCCGGAAGATCGTCGACGGGCGAATGTTCAAATGGATGCAACGA
>DASZSK010000261.1:0-6504 GCA_035548735.1 Caulobacterales bacterium
CTACAAAGCCGCGCTCGCTCGCCTTGGCGGCTGACCGGCGGCCCCGCTTACTCATGCGACATGGAGCGAGCCTTCGTTTGCGCGAAGCGGCAGCCAGCGCGGTACGGTTCGCTTGGCGAGCCAGTAGGGCCGCCACATCTCTCGCCTTGGGCGGCGGCTTGGCCGAGTGTGATCTTGGGCGGGCCGCTCACATCGTTTTCGCAGTGAACGACGTGACAACGCCCCACGAACATCTTTCCCGCGCATCTCCCAGCAGCGGCGGTAGGTTCCTGTCAGGTTCGCACCTGTTCCGCATTGTTCGATGGGGGCCGGTTTTGCGCCATGTGTGGGCTTTCCCGTTGACAAATAGGTGGTGCCGCAGGGGAGGATTGAACTCCCGACCTCACCCTTACCAAGGGTGCGCTCTACCACTGAGCTACTGCGGCCCCTGCCAGCAGGGTCCCATTTGGGAAGCGGGCCTATAGCCCGGCTCGCCGATCCGGGAAAGCCCGCAAACGCTATTTGCCGGCGGCGTTGCAATGCGTGCGCCAAAACGCCAGTAAGCAGGTCCCCATGAGCCGCAAAACGCCCGCGCCGCCGCCGGCTAAGGCGGAAAAGGACGCCCGTCGGGCTGCCGCGTTGAAGCGCAACCTGGCGCGTAGAAAGGCGGCCGCGCCGCCGAAGCCCAAAGGCTGAAGCGGTTCGTCGCCTTTGGAATCAAGTCGATGCGGGGACGGAACGGCGCAAAAGACCTGTATCGGCGGCCCCGTTCGCCTTGCGCCCGCCTAACCCTCACCCCATAAACCAAGCGCCAGCGAGGCGGGGGCGCGAGGGCGCGAAAGGTTCGGCACGGAGCATATGGACCGCATTGCGATTACGGGCGGCGCGCCGCTGAAGGGCGTGATCCCGATCTATGGCGCCAAGAATTCAGCCCTGAAGCTGCAGGCGGCGAGCCTGCTCTCGGCCGAGCCGCTGGTGCTCGAGAATTTTCCGGACCTGGCCGACACGCGCTTCATGGCCCAGCTCCTGGCTTCGCTTGGGGTGCATATCGCCTGGATCAAGGAGGCGCGGACGCTGCGGCTGCATGCGTCGGAGATCGTTTCGACCATCGCGCCCTACGACCAGGTGCGGAAGATGCGCGCCTCGTTCAACGTCCTCGGCCCGCTGTTGGCGCGGGTGGGGCACGCCACCGTTTCGTTGCCCGGCGGGTGCGCGATCGGCGCGCGTCCAGTGGACCTCCATCTCAAAGCCTTCGAGGCGATGGGCGCCGATATTCATATCGAGCAGGGCTATGTGAAGGCGGCCGCATTGCGCGGCCTTAAAGGCGCGGAGATCGTCTTTCCGTTCGTCTCGGTCGGCGCGACCGAGCACGCGATGCTCGCCGCCGTGCTGGCGAAGGGCGAAACGGTGCTGAAGAACGCCGCGCGCGAGCCGGAGATCGCCGATCTCGCCCAGTGCCTCAACGCCATGGGCGCGCGCGTCGAAGGCGCAGGGTCGAGCGAGATCCATATTCAGGGCGTCGACAGCCTGAAGGCTGCGAAGCACCGTGTCGTGTCGGATCGGATCGAAGCCGGCACTTACGCGATCGCCGCTGCGGCGGCGGGTGGCGACGTCCTGCTCGAAGGCGCCGAGATCGATCATCTGAGCGCGCTGGTGCAGGTGCTGCGCGACGCTGGCGTGCATGTCGAGAACGAAGCCAAAGGCATTCGCGTGAAGCGAAATGGCGGGAAGCTTGCCCCGGTTGATTTCGAGACCGAGCCGTTCCCCGGTTTTCCGACCGATCTGCAGGCGCAGGCGATGGCGTTGATGTGCCTCGCCGACGGCCGCTCGCGCATTCGCGAAACCATTTTCGAGAACCGCTTCATGCACGCGCCGGAGCTGGCGCGGCTTGGCGCGCAAATTGCTGTCCAGGGCAATGAGGCGATCGTCACCGGCGTTCCGCGCCTGATCGGCGCGCCGGTGATGGCGACCGATTTGCGTGCGTCGGTGAGTTTGGTTGTGGCCGGCCTGGCGGCCGAGGGCGAAACCACCGTCAACCGCGTCTATCACCTTGATCGCGGCTTCGAGCGTTTGGAAGAGAAGCTCGCGTCCTGCGGGGCGCAGGTGCGGCGGCAGCGAGAGAATGAAGAGGCGGCGGCTTGAGATTGCTGGCTGAGGACATCGCCGATCTCGACGTTATCGCAGCTGCGGCGCAGGACGCGCTGGTGCGCGTCGGCGATCTCACGTTCGACAAAAAGGCGCGACGGTTCTCGGCCTTGCTCAATCGCTTTCGTTGGGAAAAGGCCGATGGCCACGGGCCATACGAGCGAATCCGCGCGGGGCTCGCGTTCGAAGGCGTCCTGAGCGTGAAGAGCCGTAAGATCCGCACCGATGCGCCGGACGCGTTCGCTTCGCTGCTTTCGCTGAAATTCATTCCGGCGGAAGAGCCGCCCGCCGGCGTCGTGCGTCTTATCTTCGCGGGCGATGGGGAGATTATGCTCGATGTCGAGTGCCTCGACGTCGTGTTGGCCGATGTCGGCGATCCGTGGCCGACGCCCCGGCGCCCGGATCACGAGAAGGCGCAGGCCTGAGCCATGGCGCGGCGGCTTCGTCTCTCCGACGATGGCTTTGACACCGCCTATGCGCGTCTGATCAGCGCGCGCGGCGAACGTCTCGATGCGGCCGAAGCCGCCGTGCGCCCCATCGTTGCGGCGGTGCGCGAGCGTGGCGTTGAGGCGGTGCTTGAGTTGACGGCAAAGTTCGACGGATTGGTGCTGACGGCGGATGCGCTCAAAGTCTCCGACGCGCAGCGTCAACGCGCACGCGCGGCCTGTCCGCCCAACGTGATCGCCGCGCTCGAACTCGCGGCCGAGCGCATCCATGCGTTCCACGCGCGGCAAGCGCCGGAAGATGCGCGCTGGGTGGACGACCAGGGCGTGACGCTCGGTTGGCGCTGGACGCCGGTGGACGCCGCTGGCGTCTATGCGCCCGGCGGGCTCGCCGCTTATCCGTCGAGCGTGCTGATGAACGCGATCCCGGCGAAAGCGGCGGGCGTCGCTCGCGTGGTGATGGCGACGCCGCCAGGCAAGCTGATGGAGAATCCGGCGATTCTCGCTGCGGCCGATATCGCCGGCGTGGATGAGATTTGGACCGTCGGCGGCGCGCAGGCGATCGCAGCGCTTGCGTATGGCGCAGGTAAGCTTGCGCCCTGCGATGTGGTCGTGGGGCCGGGCAATGCCTATGTCGCGGCGGCGAAGAAGATCGTCTTCGGCGATGTCGGCGTCGACGCAGTGGCGGGGCCGTCGGAAGTATTCATTCTCGCTGACAGCAGCGCGCCCGCCGAGTGGCTGGCGGCGGATTTGCTGGCGCAAGCCGAGCATGACGCCGACGCGCAAAGCGTCTTGCTCACAGACGACGCCGCGCACGCCGACGCGGTTTGCGCAGCGGTGGAAAAGCAATTGGCGAAGGGCGACGCGGGCGCTTCGGCGCGCGAGTCCTGGAGCCGCCACGGCGCGGTGATTCTCGTCGATACGCTCGCCGATGCTTGCGCGTTGATTGACAAGGCCGCGCCGGAGCACGTGCAGATCGCCACGGTCGATCCGGAGCCTCTGGCGAAGCGCATCCGTCACGCGGGCGCTCTTTTCCTGGGCGTGCATGCGCCGGAAGCTCTGGGCGACTACGTCGCCGGACCGAGCCACGTGCTGCCGACGACGCGCGCCGCGCGCTATGCGTCGGGCGTCAACGTGCTGACATTCATGAAGCGCACGACGATCATCGGCGCGAGCGCTGAAGGCGTCGCCGCGATCGGCGCACAGGCGGCCGATCTCGCGGATGCAGAGGGCCTCCCGGCGCATGCGCGCTCGGTCCGCACGCGGCTCGGGCAATGAGCGAGCGTGACAAACTCGTCGATGTGACGCTCGACGAGAACTCGCTCGCGGCTGCAAGCGCCAATGCCGAGCACGAGCGCCGCATCGCGATGTTCGACCTCCTGGAAAGCAATTCGTTCGCCGTGGCGGGTGAGGATCGCGGACCCTACAAGCTCGCGCTTTCGGTTGAGGACGGCCGCCTCAACATGGTCGTGCGCGATGCGGCCGACGGCGAGGTGTGCGTCTATCCGCTGTCGCTTGCGCCGTTCCGCCGCATGATCAAGGACTACTTCCTGATCTGCGAGAGCTATTACGCCGCCATTCGCGATGCGACGCCGATGCAGATCGAAGCGATCGATATGGGCCGCCGCGGGCTGCACAATGAGGGCGCGGAAACGCTCGCCAAGGCGCTTGAAGGCAGATTCAAGCTCGATTTCGAAACGGCGCGGCGTCTGTTCACTCTGATCTGCGCGCTGCATGTCCGCAATTGAGGAAGCGGCAGTTCCGGCGAGGGTGCTGTTCGCGTGCACGTCGAACGCGATCCGATCGCCGATGGCCGAGGCTTTGTTGCGGCTCCGCTTTGGGCCGCTGGTGACGGTGGAAAGCGTCGGCGTCCGTCCGGCGGAGGAGGTCGACTACATGGCCGCCGTCGTGGTGGACGAATTGGGCGCCGAATTGGCCGGTCATCGGCCCCGCGGCTTCGACGCGCTGGAAGAGGGGGGCGGCTGGGACCTGATCGTCAGCCTTTCGCCCGAGGCGCACCACCACGCGCTCGAATTGGTCCCGCGCTTGGCGGCGGCGGCGGAATATTGGCCGACCCGCGATCCGTCAGTGGCGGAAGGATCGCGGGATCAAAGGCTTATGGAGTACCGGGAGGTCCGGGACGCCCTCGCGCGGCGGATCGACCAGCGCTTTCCGCGCCCGTCGACGGGCTGAGCGACGCGGCCTATATAGGCCCGCGCTGTCCGGGCCCGGGCGGTCAAATCTGGAGAACGAATGCCGAAAGAAGAGCTATTGGAGTTTGCGGGGACGGTCGTCGAGCTTCTGCCCAACGCCACGTTCCGCGTGAAACTGGAGAATGGTCACGAGATCATCGCCCATACCGCCGGCAAGATGCGCAAGAACCGCATCCGCGTGCTGGCGGGCGACAAAGTGCTCGTGGAGATGTCGCCTTATGATCTGACCAAGGGTCGCGTCACGTACAGGTTCAAGTGATGCCAGAGCCCCGCCTTGACCGCGCCATTGTGGTGACCGGCGCTTCGACCGGGATCGGTCGCGCCGCCGTCGCCTCGGCCGTCAAGGCAGGCGCGCGCGTGTTCGCCAGCGTGCGCAAGGAGGCGGACGCGCAAAGCCTCGTCGATGAATTCGGCGCCGCCGTCACGCCGCTGATCTTCGACGTGACCGACGAGGCGGGCGTGCGCGCGGGCGTGGCGAAGGTGAGCGAGGCGCTGGGCAAGCATCGCCTGTTTGGACTGGTGAACAATGCCGGCGTCGCGGTGCCGGGGCCATTGCTTCATCTCGACCCGGAGGAATTGCGCCGCCAGATCGACATCAACGTGATCGGCGTGCATCGCGTTACGCAAGCGTTCGCGCCGCTGCTCGGCGCCGATCCGCAGCGCACCGGCGCCCCCGGCCGCATTGTCATGATCTCGTCGGTCGGCGGGCAGAACGGATCGCCCTTCGTTGGCGCCTATACCGCGTCGAAGTTTGCGCTCGAAGGCTATTCGCAATCGCTGCGGCGCGAGCTGATGCTCTACGGTATTGATGTGATCGTGATAGGCCCCGGCGCGATCGCCACCCCCATCTGGGACAAGGCTAACGAAAGCGACATCGCGAAATTCGCCAACACGCCCTATGGGCCGATGCTGGAGAAGGTGCGCGACTATATGGTCTCGTCCGGCAAGCAGGGTTTGCCGGCGAGCGACGTCGGCGATCTCATCTGGCGTTGTTTCACCGATCCGAAGCCGAAGACGCGCTACGCCATTCTGCGCCGGCCGTTCCTCGACCGCACGCTGCCGCGCCTGCTGAACCCTCGCACGGTGGACCGCATTATCGCTAAGCGGCTCGGCTTTCCGAAGCCCGTATGACCGCGCCGCGTCTGGTGCTGGCGAGCGCAAGCCCGCGGCGCCTCGCGCTGTTGGCGCAGATCGGCTTCAAGCCCGACGCGATCCTTCCCGCCGATATTGATGAGACGCCATTCAGAGGCGAAACGCCGCGCGCGCATGCGCTTCGGCTCGCGCGCGGCAAGGCCCTGGCGGTGACCGAAGCGGATGCGGTGATCCTGGGTGCGGATACGGTCGTTGGCGTCGGTCGGCGCATTCTGCCGAAAGCCGAGACGAAGGAGCAGGCGCTGGCGTGCCTGGATCTGCTCTCGGGACGCACGCACCGTGTGTTCACAGCTGTTGTCGTGCGCCACGGCGACACGCTGCGCGAGCGGGTGGTCGAAGCGCGCGTCTCGTTCAAGCCGCTGTCGGCGCAGGAGATGGAAACGTATGTTGCGGGTCATGAATGGGAAGGCAAAGCCGGAGGCTACGCCGTCCAGGGCCACGCAGCGCGTTTCGTGACGAACATGATCGGCTCGTACAGTGCGATTGTCGGGCTGCCGCTCTACGAGACCGCCAATCTGCTGGAAAGCTTTGGCGTTGCGGCGAAGCCATGAGCGAAGCGCTCGAAACCTGGG
>DASZSK010000262.1:0-4230 GCA_035548735.1 Caulobacterales bacterium
GAAGTTTCAACAAACGCCGTCGGGGCAGGTTGAGAGGTGCCGGCTGGAAGCCGGCGGTCCTCAGCGCTTCACTTGATGGATCGAGCGCGCGCCTATCCCCCACGCAATCCGTGCAACGCCCTGAAATCCCCGCGTCGCGCACGCAAACGATCCGACCCGCCTCCCGATTGTGTGGCGCGCCTTCGCGGGCGTCGCTTGGCATGCGCGCTGGCTAAATTGTCCTTCTCCCCTTGTGGGAGAAGGTGGCCGAGCGAAGCGAGGTCGGATGAGGGGTGAACCTCGATGCCTGACATTCGCGCTCACATCCCTCATCCGTCTTCGCACTTCGTGCTCAGACACCTTCTCCCACAAGGGGAGAAGGAGGAGGCGCCTAGATCGGCATGCGCAGGATTTCCTGATACGCGTTGATCACCTGGTCCCGGACGGCGATCACGGTTTCGAGTTGCGTTTCGGCGGCCGAGATCGCGGTGACGACGTCGACGATGTCGCCCTGGCCGCCGGCGACGGCGACCGCGCTGTGCTCGGCTTGCGTCGCGCTCGCGCCGGCTTCGCGCACCGCCTGCTGCACCAGCTGGCCGAAATCGATGTCGCCCGCGCCGCTCGAATTGCCGCCTTGCGCCGAGCGCGCCGTCTGCTGGTAGGCGCGTGCGACCGATAAGGGATCAATGGCCATGCGTGACGCTCCTATTTGCGCAGCAGATCGAGCGCGCGCGAGGTCATCGAGCGGGCGGCGTCGATCATGTTGAGATTGGCTTCGTAGGCGCGCGAAGCGTCGCGGATGTCCATCATCTCCACCAGCGGATCGACATTGGGGAGCTGCACATAGCCGTCCGGTCCGGCGGCGGGATGGCTCGGATTGTACTCGCGGCGGAACGCGGTCATGTCGCGGGCCGCGCCCGCGACTTTGACGCCCTCGGCGCCGGAGGAGAGCGTGGTGCTCTCCAGCAGCGGAATGCGGCGGCGGAACGGCTCCTGGCCGGGCGCGGCGCCGGTGGAATTGGCGTTGGCCATGTTCTCCGCGGCGATGCGCATGCGCGTCGTCTGCGCGTGCATGCCGGAGGCGGCGGCGGCGATGGCGGCTTGGATGTCGGTCATTTATTCGGCGCCTTGGCTGCGAGCCGGAGGAGTTGCAGGCCCTTCTGGTAGAGGGCGATGCCGGTTTCGAACTGCATGCGCGTCTCCGAGGCGCGCGCCATTTCTTCTTCGAGCACCACCTGGTTGCCGTCGATGGTGGTCTCGGAGTCCGGCCGCGTCACGATGTTCACCGCCGGCGTCTGCCCGCCCGCGCTCATGTGCATGGCGTTGGTGCGCAGCATCGGCAGACCCGCTTGCCCGCTCTGCTCGGCGAGCGCGCGTTCGAACGCGGCGGTGTCGAGATCGCGCGGCTTGTAGCCGGGGGTGGAGGCGTTGGCGATGTTCTCCGCGATCAGCCGCTGCCGCTCCGAGAGCTGATTCAGCCGCGTGCGGATGAGGCCGAAAAAAGGGCTTTGTCCGAGGTCCATGTGATTCGCCGACGCGCCGACTCAGGGCTGCAGATTGTGCCTAGTGCAGCAGCGCGTGGTTAAGCGGGACTTAATTTCGGGCGCCGTCGTTAAGGTCTCGTTTACCAAACCGCACCACTCGAAGGGTGGAACTCCAGAACGGAGGCGGTTTTGAGTTGGATCGATTGGGCGCGCGCGGCGGCTGCTTTGGCGCTGACGCTGGCGCTGCTGGCGGGGTTGGCCTACGGCGCGCGGCGCTTCGGCATGCTCCAAGGCGCCGCCCCCGGCGTGCGGCGGATGAAGGTCAGCGAAAGCCTGATGCTCGATCCGCGCCGGCGCCTCGTGCTGGTGCAGGTGGATGGGCGCGAGCACCTGTTGCTCCTGTCGCCCGCCGGCGACCGGGTCGTCGCCGCGATGGACAAAATTGCGATGGACAAGGCGGGGCCTGAGGCATGAAGCGCGTTCTGCTCACAGCTTTGTTCTGCGCGCTTGTGATGTTCGCCGGCGGCGACGCGCACGCGCAGGCCGCCGCGAACCCGACGCTCAGCATCAATCTCGGCACCGGGGAGGGGCTGACCGCGCGGGTGCTGCAGCTCGCGGCGCTGATGACGGTGCTCTCGCTTGCGCCGTCAATCCTCATCATGACGACGAGCTTCGTGCGCATCGTCGTAGTGCTGTCATTGCTGCGCACCGCCATCGGCTTGCAGCAGGCGCCGCCGAACGTGGTGATCGTGTCGCTGTCGCTCTTCCTCACCGCGTTCGTGATGCAGCCGGTCTGGCAGCAGAGTTACGAGAACGGCATTGGCCCGGTGATGCGTGAGGAAATGCCGCTGGACGAAGCGTTTCCGCGCATCGTTGAACCGATGAAGGTGTTTATGGGGGCGCACACGCGCCAGGAGGATCTGGCGCTATTCGTGGGGCTCGCACATCTCGATCCGCGCCCGGCGACGGCCGCGGACATGCCGCTACGCGTGATGATCCCGGCCTTCATGATCTCGGAGCTGCGACGGAGCTTCGAGATCGGCTTCATGTTGTTCATCCCGTTCCTGATCATCGACCTCGTGGTCTCATCGCTCTTGATGAGCATGGGCATGATGATGATGCCGCCAGTTACGGTGTCACTGCCGTTCAAACTCATCTTTTTCGTGCTGGTCGATGGCTGGCGCCTGATCGCAGGCAGCCTGATCGAAAGCTTTATGACGGGCCCGCCTCCCGGCGGTTAAAGTGACGTGGATGCGCTTATTGCTTGAGGCCGAGATCGGCGAGCAGCATCGCTTTGAAATCGTCGGCCGGGCGCACGCCGAACATCCGTCCAAACAGGGCGGTGAAGGACTTGAACAAGCGCGGCATCGACGGTCCCCAATTAACCAACCGGCGCTGGTAGACGCCTGAACACTCCAAGCGGTTCCAGCACCAAGTGTGATTCCAACATGGCGATGATTCGAAGGGATTCCCTTGATCCTGCGCAAAATCCCACACCTGTTGCAGCGGCGCCGCACCCCGTCGAGCGCGCAAGACATCGTTAACCGACGCATTGCTCGATCAACCATGCTCGGCAGAATCTGCCGGGCGCTTCGCGGGAGGCGCGCATGAATGGCGCGGAAGTCTTGGATTTGGGGCGCCAGGCGATCTGGATCACCGTGCTGGTTGCGGCGGGTCCGATGCTCGTCGGGCTTGTGGTCGGCCTCGTAGTGTCCTTGCTGCAGACGCTCACACAGATTCAGGAGCAGACGCTCGTCTTCGTGCCGAAGATTCTCTCGATCTTCTTCGCCCTGTTGTTGTTTTTGCCGATCATGGGCGGCTTGTTGGGCGGCTTCATGCGCGACGTGTTCGCGCGCATCGCAGCCTATTGATGCTTACTCTGTACGGCGTCGAACTCTGGCCCGCGCTGCTGCTGTTCGCGCGTATCGGCGCAATGGTGATGCTGCTGCCCGGTTTTGGCGAACCCGCGATCCCAGCCAACATTCGCCTCGCCTTCGCGCTGCTGCTTGCGGCTGTGCTCGCGCCGACGCTCGCCGCACGCGTGCCGGCGCCGCCGCCAGGCACGTGGGGCATGGCTGGCGCGATCATCGGCGAGACGGTGATCGGCGTGGCCTTGGGGACGGCGGCGCGGCTGCTGGTGTCGGCGCTGGCGACGGCGGGGCAGGCGATGGGGCTCGAGCTTGGCCTTTCCTTCGCGCAAACCGCCGATCCGACCATGACTCAGTCGGGGCAGATCATGGCGGTGTTTCTGGGGCTCATGGGCGTCGCGCTCATCTTCGCTACGGGCCTCGACCACATGTTCCTGATGGGGATTGTCGGTTCCTACGATCTCATCGCGCCGGGCGCGCCGCCGCCGATCGGCGACGCGGCGCAACTGGCGCTCGAAACCGTGTCGACCTCGTTCCGTGTCGGCTTCCAGATCGCCGCGCCAGTGATCGCGGCAGGGCTTATCTTCCGCGTCGGTCTGGGCGTGCTCGCTAGGCTCATTCCGCAGATACAGGTCTTCTTCGTCGTGCTGCCCCTGCAGATCATGGGCGGCTTCGTCGTGATCGCGCTGGGCTTGTCCGCCGGCATGCTGATCTGGCTCGACAGCCTGCAGCGCTTCGCCAACTGGATGCGGTGATCCATGGCGGCTGACGACGACGATCGCACAGAAGAGCCGACAGCGCGAAAACTCGAAAAAGCGCGCGAACAGGGCGACATCATCTATTCGACGGAAGTGAGCGCGGCGCTCTCGCTGGTGGCGCTGACGCTGCTGCTGTCCTAT
>DASZSK010000263.1:0-82762 GCA_035548735.1 Caulobacterales bacterium
GCCCCGAACGCCCCCGAAATGCCTCTGGGCAGCACTGGGGCAGCAACTCACAATCAGCAAGTTCGAACTGTTTTTTTTGAGCGCGGGCAAGCGCGACGTGTTGTCTGCGTTCAGAGTCGGCCGACCGTCAGTTTCTCGGACCCGCGCAGCATCATGCGTCGCAAGCGCTGTTGCTAAGAGAGAGAGTGCGTCTGTCCGCGATGAAGGCGGAGGACGACACTCGTAAGGATGTGCCGGGCCGGCGATGATTGGCCCAAAACCGCCGACTCTTCGCTGTATGTATGGCTCTTGACCCGGCGTCGACCATAGACATCCTGCTGAAAGCCAGTTGGGAAGGCCAAGCGATGACGAACGCCGCCTCAAATGAGTCGCCGGACGCGAAGAAGGCAGTATTCCGCCACCTTGTGGCGCTCTACGCCACCGGCGATGTGGATGCACTGGAGGCGTATTGTGCGCCCGATTACGTCGGGCACACCGCTGCGGGCACACGCGATCTGGCCGAGTTCCGAAACAGCATCATCAATTTCCATGCAATCTTCGATTACGGCCAGGACGCCTTCGTCATCGAAGATCAGTTCGTCGATGGCGACAAAGTGGCGACCCGGATGACCGCGCATGTCCGCATGCGCGAGACGGGCGAAGCTGTGACGATGCTCGGCATCAACCTTGCCATCATCCGCGGCGGAAAGATCCATGAGGAGTGGAACACCTGGGAGATTCTCAAATCAACAGATCAGGCTGCGGGCGCGCGCGGATCGCTGTCGACCTGGGGCTGAGGCGGTTGGCCCTCGATCCACTCTTAGGCCGGCTCGCGAGACATTGACATTCAGATTGCTCGAGAGGGATGCCTCATGACCGCGGCAGCGCACCATCACGCCCCCACGCAACATCGCACCGCAGGCGATGAGCGCTTCTTTCTGATCGCCTCCGCGGCGATGGTAGCGCTGATCGTCGCAGGCTTCTTGACGCTCTACCTGCGCGGTATTTCCACCTTCGCGGCGCCGTGGCCGGTGCATGTTCATGCCGTGGCGTTCATGGCATGGGTCGGGTTTTTCATGCTGCAGGTGACATCGGCGACGACGGGGCGCATCGATCTGCACAAGCGGCTTGGCTGGATCGGCGCAGCCTTGATGCCTGTTCTGCTTATCCTCGGCGCGCTGATCCTGTTCCGGATGATGCGCAACGCTGCAGTGCCGCCATTTTGGACCTATGCGTATTTTATGGTGATGAATTTGATGGCGCTTGTGGCCTTCGCTGCATTGACCATCGCTGCGATCCGCATGCGGAAGGAAACGCAATGGCATCGGCGCCTGATGTTCTGTGGCATGGCGGCGCTTGTTATCACGCCGTTCAACCGGCTGACGCCGGATGCGGTGCTCGCCGAATCGATGAGTCTGATTCCAGCGATCGCGCTCCTTGGCTTTCCCCTCGCCGGAATGGCGGCCGACTGGCTGCGCGAACGGCGAGTTCACCCGGCCTGGTGGTGGGGGCTATGCGCGCTGATCCTGTCCGGCGTGACGACCGAAACGCTGGGGCGTGCGCCGATCGCCGGAGAGATGGCCGCACTCATCACCGCCGGCACGCCGGGCGCAGAGGTCGACCCTTTTGTTCAGCACCTGCCATCGCGGTGATGTCGTTGCCTTCGGCGCCGAGCCGCAGCACTGGCGATTTCTCGTGCGTTAGCCTCTTAGGCGTCATGTGCGGGGAATACCCACAAAGCCGACATCGGCGCGCCCGGGCGCTACGACCGCCTTCGGCAATCTCCTGCCGGAGACCAAATTGTTACGAACGGCGCACTTCCGCTCCGAACCCGTCAGCCGCGTAGCTCAAGCGCTGCCCTGATCTGACAGCATCTACAGAAACCCAGCAACTTTTCGCATTCAAACCGCAAATCCGCCGCCGACGACCGGCGGCTGCGCATCGCCGCGCGCGTCCGGGTGCGAAACGAGTCCGGGCCGGTGGCGCTTCATTCCTACTGAGGAATATTGCCTCAGAGAATGAGAATACGCTTGCGCGCCCGTACGGGCTCTCGAGAATGGGGAGCGGGATGCGAAATTCGAATGCAACGAAAATTCGGAGGCACACCGTTTTGCAGGGACGCCGCGCTTGAGACGCCGCAGGTCTGACGATTTCAAGGACGGAGGCGGCGCAGACGGCGCCGCTGCGAATGCATCGCCTCAGCGCCGCGTCGGATCGGTGCAGGACGCGATCGCCATTCTGCGTCATCTGGAGCCGCTTGAAGGCGCCGCGGCCGGCGTCAACCGCATCGCGCGGGCGCTGGATATCAGTCCCAGCTCTTGCTTCAATTTGCTGAAGACGCTCGTCGACGAGAAATTCGTCGATTTCGATCCGGCGACAAAGCTCTACAGCCTCGGGCCTGGCGCGATTGCACTCGGACGCCGGGCGTTGGATCCCGCCGGCGCTTTCGCCTTGATCCGTCAGCGGCTCGAGGCTCTCGCCGATCGCCATGACGTGACAGCGGGCCTATGGCGCACGCGGCGCGGCGAGCAATTGACTCTGGTGGGTTTCGCTGAGAGCGCCGCGGCTTTTCGCATCCATCTCACGGTCGGGCAGCGCATGCCGAATGCCGCTGGCGCGGCGGGCCGTTGCGTGATGGCTTTTTCGCAGCTTGATGACGCCGGCATTCGCCGTCGTTTCGATGCGGTGAAATGGGCCGACGCGCCCAGCTTCAAAGCCTATTTGAGCGAGGTCCGCGCGGCGCGCGCCAAGCGGTGGGCGATGGATCATGGCGCCTATATCAGCGGCGTGACGACGATCGCATCGGCTTGTCTCAACGCGGAGCATACGCCGGAATACGTCATCACCGCCACGCTTTTCGCCGGCGCGCAAGGACCGGCGCGTCTCGAAGCGATCGCTGCGGATGCGCGCATTCAAGCCGAGTGGCTGGAGGCGCGTCTATTCAAGGCGGATCGCGCCTAAGTCCGCCGTTCTGTGCAGCCGCACGCCGCTGCGGACGTCCGTGCGAGTGCGTCTCCGCGGCGAAGGTCGACTTGCGCAGGTGCACGTATTTCCATAAAATACCAAAGTATTCACAACAGTGAATGGTGAACGCGCGTGGCAATGCTTGAAGGGAAAGTCGTCGCCGTCACCGGGGCGGGTCGTGGCATCGGCCGAGCGATTGCGCTCGCCGCCGCGGCCGAGGGCGCCAAGGTGGTGGTGAACGATTATGGCGGCTCGGCCAGCGGGGAGGGCGCGGACGCAACGCCAGCGCAGCACGTCGTCGCCGAGATCAAGGCCGCAGGCGGATTCGCGATCGCCAACCCCGGCAGCGTCGCCGATCCGGCCGGCGCGCGCTCGATCGTCGACGACGCGCTCTCGGCGTTCGGCCGCATCGACGCGGTGGTGAACAATGCAGGCTTCCTTCGCGACGCGATCTTCCACAAAATGAACCAGCCCGACTGGGACGATGTGATCGACGTCCACCTCAACGGCTACTTCTATGTCGCCAAGGCCGCAGCGCCCTATTTCAAGGAGCAGGGCTCGGGCGCGTACGTGCATTTTACATCGACATCGGGTCTCGTCGGCAATTTCGGCCAAGCCAATTATGCGGCGGCGAAAATGGGCGTCGTCGGCTTGTCGACATCGATCGCGCTCGACATGCAGCGTTTCGGCGTGCGCTCGAATTGCATCGCGCCGTTTGCGTGGAGCAGGCTGGTTGCGACGATTCCGACCGATACCCCCGAGCAGATGGCGCGCGTCGAGCGGTTCAAGAGCATGACGCCGGAAAAGATTGCGCCGCTGGCGGTGTTTTTGTGCTCCGACGCGGCGAAAGAAGTGAGCGGGCAGATCTTCGCGGTACGCAAGAACGAAATCTTCCTGTTCAGCCGTCCGCAAATCGTGCGATCCGCGCATAGAAGCGATGGCTGGACGCCGGCAAGCGTGGCCGAAGAAATGGTGCCGATGCTGCAGACCAGCTTCCAGCCGCTCCGCCGTTCGCCCGAAGTGTTTTGCTGGGATCCGGTGTAGGTCCGTGCCGCTTGACTACGACCGGCTGATGGCGCTGCCGCCGTTCGCGACGCGGCAAACCCTGACGCATCGCGACGTCATTCTGTACGCGCTCGGGCTCGGCGTCGGGGCGGAAGCGCCGACGGATGCAAACGAGCTGCAATACTTGCTCGAAGATCGCCTGAAGGCGTTGCCGAGTTTCGCGGCGGTGATGGGCTACCCGGGATTTTGGCTTCGCGATGCAAAGTACGGGCTGAGATGGGAAAAGATCCTCGCGGCGGAGCAGTCGGTCGAAATTCATGAAACGCTGCCGGTGTCGGGCGTGTTCGAAGGCGAGACCAAGATCGACGCCATTTATGACAAGGGGCCCGACAAAGGCGCGCTGATCTACGCAACGCGTCCGATCCGCGATCTGCACTCCGGGCGCATCGTAGCAACCGTGCGGCAGGCGTCGTTGGCGCGCGCCGATGGCGGCTTTGGCGGTTCTTCCGAAGGCGCGCCGAAACCCGCACAGACGCCGTCGCGCGCGGCCGATGCGATCGTGGCTGCACGCACGCGGCCGGATCAGGCGCTGATCTATCGGCTGTCCGGCGACACCAATCCGCTGCACGCCGACCCGGAGGTGGCGCGCAGCGTCGGCTTTTCTCGCCCCATCTTTCACGGCCTCGGCACGTTCGGCGTGGTTGCGCGCGCGCTGCTCAAAGCGGTGTGCGGTGATGAGCCGGAGCGCGTTCGCCGCATCGATGCGCGCTATTCCGCGCCGGTGTTGCCGGGCGACGAACTGGCGATCGAGATTTGGCGCTATGGCGAGGACGGTCGCGCCGCGTTCCGCGCCAGCGTCGGCGATGTGGTCGTCCTGCAAAACGGCATGATGGAGTTCGATCGCTAATGGTGGGCATCTTGTCATTCGGCGCGTACGCGCCGCGACTTCGTTTGCAGCGCTCCGCGATCGTGGCGGCGCACGCCTGGTACAATCCCGGTCTGCGCGCCTTGGGGCGCGGCGAACGCGCAATGGCCAGTTGGGACGAAGATAGTCTCACAATGGCGGTTGAGGCGGCGCGCGATTGTCTTGGCGAGCGCGACCGCCATGAGGTCCGTCGCGTGGTGTTTGCGTCGACATCCGCGCCGTTTGCGGATCGGCAAAATGCCGGGGTGATGAAAGAGGCGCTGAATCTCGACGATCACGTCGCCGCGCTCGATGTCGGCGGCAGTCAGCGTGCGGGGACGAGCGCGCTAATCGATGCGCTGCTGGTCGCGCAGGGATCGGGTGAGACCGTGCTCTGTGTCGCCTCCGAGCAGCGCGCAACTGCGCCGGCCTCGGAGCTTGAACTGCTGACCGGGGACGCCGCCGCGAGCTTTCTACTGGGCGCGGGTGAGACGGCGGCCGATCTGATCGCGACGCACAGCGTGACCGTCGATTTTGTCGATCATTTTCGCGCCAGCGGACGCGATCTCGACTACAATTGGGAGCAGCGCTGGGTGCGGGATGAAGGCTTCGCCAAGATTGCCCCCGCAGCAATCAGCGCGGCGCTCGCGAAGGCGGAGCTGAAAGCCGAAGACGTCAGCCGCTTCATCATGGCCGCGCCACTGCGCGGCGTGAACGCCGCTGTCGCGAAGGCCGTCGGGATCAAAGCCGAAGCGGTCGCCGACACGTTGGAGTCGGTGCTCGGCGAAGCGGGCTGCGCGCATCCCTTGTTGATGCTGGCGCATGAGTTGGAAACGGCGCCCGCCGGCGCCGTGTTTATGGTGGTCGGTTTCGGCCAAGGCTGCGACGTGCTGTTGCTGCGCGCTACGGGGCGGAAGCGGGCCGCGGGACAGCTGGGCGTGAGCGGTTGGTTGGCGCGGCGACGCGCTGAAGACAATTACTGCAAGTATCTCGCCTTCCGCGGCACGCTTCCGCTGGAGCGCGGCATGCGCGCCGAGCAAGATGCGAAGACCGCGCTGACCGCGCTCTATCGCAATCGCAAGGCCGTGCTGGCGCTCGTCGGCGGCCGTTGCAAGACGACGGGCGTGGTGCAGTTTCCGAAAACGCCGGTCAGCGTGGCGCAAGACGTGCGCGCGGTCGCCACGCAGGACGACTATCCGCTGGCCGATCGGCTCGCACACGTTTTGACCTACACCGCCGATCGTCTCGGTTACTCGCCGGATCCTCCGACCTATTACGGCGCGGTCGCGTTCGAAGGCGGAGGGCGCATCACAGTCGAATTCGCGGATGTGGACGAAGCGGATGTCGAGGTCGGCCGCGCGATGCGGATGATGTTCCGCATCAAAGCGGTCGATGAAGCGCGCGGATTCGTGAAGTATTTCTGGAAGGCCGTCCCGGACTACCGGGCCGCCACGCGCATGCAGGCCGCTTAGCGCGAAAGAGGAGCGATTTGCCATGGCGAGCGGGATCAAGGATCGCGTTGCAATTCTGGGCATGGGCTGCACGCGCTTCGGCGAACGATGGGACGCCGATGCCGACGCGCTCATGGTCGAGGCGTTTGAGGAGGCGCTGCTCGACGCGGGGATCGAGACGGCCGCGATTCAGGCTGCATGGCTTGGCGTCGGATTTGACGCGCAGAATGTGGGGCCGAGCGGGTTGCCGCTTTCGACGGCGCTGCGCCTCAACAACGTCGCCGTGACCAAGGTTGAAAATTACTGCGCTTCCGGTACGGAGGCGTTTCGCGGCGCCGTCTACGCGGTGGCGAGCGGCGCCTGCGACATCGCCCTGGCGCTTGGCGTGGAGAAGTTGAAGGACACCGGCTATGGCGGCTTGCCGGTGCGGACGCGCGGCACGACCTATGACATGGTTGGCGTGGTTGGCTCGGCGCCAGGCAATTTCGCACAGCTCGCCGCGGCCTATCGGGCCAAGCATGGCGTGAACCCGACCGATCTGAAGCGTGCGATCGCGCACGTTTCCGTCAAGAGCCACGCCAACGGCGCGAAAAACCCGAAGGCCCATTTGCGCAAACCGATCACGGAAGAACAGGCGCTCAATGCGCCGATGGTCGCCGAACCTTTGGGCCTGTTCGATTGCTGCGGCGTTTCCGACGGTTCTGCTTGCGCGATCGTCACCACGCCGGAGATCGCCCGCAGCCTCGGCAAGACGGACCTTGTCACGGTCAAGGCGCTGCAGCTCGCCGTGTCCAATGGCTGGGAGCAGCAGGGCGACGGCTGGGACGGAAGTTATCTTCACACCACGCGCATCGCCGCGCGTCGCGCCTATGCCGAAGCGGGCATCGCCGATCCGCGCAGCCAATTGTCGCTGACTGAAGTGCACGATTGCTTTTCGATCACCGAGCTGGTGACGATGGAAGACCTGGGGCTGAGCGATGAAGGCCGGGCCGTGCGCGATGTGCTCGACGGCGCATTTGATGCGGACGGGCGCATTCCTTGTCAGATTGACGGCGGCTTGAAGTGCTTTGGCCACCCGATCGGCGCTTCTGGTTTACGCATGATCTATGAGAATTATCTGCAGCTGCTGGGCCGCGCCGGCCCGCGGCAGAAACGCTCTCCGCCCGCGCTGGCGCTCTCGCACAATCTGGGCGGCGCGCCGAACGCAAACGTCAGCGCGATCGCCATCGTCGGTCTGGCGTGAAGAGATGCGAAGCTTCACGCGGGTGCGTTGTTGAGTTTTTATTCGAAATCTCTAAATTAGCTGACGGGCAAAGGAGACGAGATTGCCGGTCAGCGCCTTAACCAAGCGGCGTGCGAAATCGACGTCGAAAGCGCGTGCGCGCGGACCGGCTGTCGAACAGCTCGAGTCGCGCGCCGTCGAGGCGGCGCGGATGCTGAAGATGCTGGCCAACGAACAGCGGCTCACCGTGCTCTGCCGACTGAGCGGGGGCGAGATGTCGGTGACGGAGCTGGGCGAATACGTCGATCTCAGCCAGTCCGCGCTATCGCAACACCTGGCCAAGCTGCGCGCCGACGGCCTCGTCGCCACCCGGCGCGATGCGCAGACGATTTATTATCGGCTCGCCGATCCGATCGCTGAGCGTCTGATCGGCACGCTCTGCGAGCTATATGGCGGCCATTGAGCGCGGCCCATTACTTGAAGGCGTTGCCTGGCTGGATGCCGAGCCGTTTGAAGACAATCGCGGCGGGGCAGAAGCCGGTGAACGAGGCTTGCAGCATGTTGGCGCCGGCGAACACTGTGAGCCAGATCCAGAGAGGATGGACGAAGTAGGCAAGCGCCAAACTCACGAGAACGACAAATCCGGCGAAGCGCAAAACGGCGCGATCGACATTCATCAAACTATCTCCGCAGCGTGGATTGGGTTTCGAGCCATTGGGTGAGACCTTCGGCAGTCATCAAGCCGGCTTGCTGTGCGACCGGTCTGCCATTGGCGAACAGGTGAAGCGCAGGGATGCCGCGCACGCCGAGCTTTGCCGGCGTCGCGTTGTGGTCGGCGTTCATTTTGAGAAAGACGACGCGTCCGGAGAACGCGCGCGCGGCTTCGGCGAAATGCGGCGCCATGGCGCGGCACGGGCCGCACCAGGGCGCCCAGATGTCCATCAGGATGAGGCCCTTCGTCAATTGAAGGTGGCGCGCGAAGCTTGCGTCGTCCACGTCGATCGGTGCGCCGGGAAACAAGGGCTTGCCGCAGTGGCCGCACTTCGCCGTAGCCGGATCGTGACCGCTGGCGACGCGATTGCCGACGCCGCAGGACGGGCAGGCGACTTGCTCCAGAGCGCTGATCATCGCGTCTTCTCTTTCAGCTTCTCGATGCCGAGCAGGTGCAGAGCGAACTTCTCGTAGAAGGGCACGCCCTGGCCTTTGCGCACCTTGCCGAGGAAATAGCGCTCGAACGCTTCCTTGGCGCCATGCACCCACTTGCCTTCGGCCGACCAATTGACGTTGCGCGGCGGAATTTCCGGCTGCGCCACGAACGCGACGCCGCCGTCGCCGAAATCGGCGAGGCAAACGGCGTTCCAGGTCGCTTCAGCGTCGGGCGTGCGTCCGCGCAGCAGAGCGCCGATATTCCTGGCGGTCGCCGTCACCATAGACTCGATCATGAAGCCGGTCTTCGGCACGCCCACCGGCACCGGCGTCTTGCCGACGGGCGGGATCGCCACGGTTACGCCGATGCTGAAGATATTGGGGAAGGCGGGATTGCGCTGGTTCTTGTCGATGAGGATGAAGCCGCGCGGATTGGTCAGCCCTTCGATGCCGCGCACCGCTTCGACGCCGCGAAACGCCGGCAGCATCATGGAGAAAGCGAACGGCAATTCGTGATTGGCCTTCGTGGCGCCGTTCTCATCGACCTCCTCGACGAACATCTTACCCGGTTCGACCTTCGTCACCTTGGCGTTGGTGATCCACTTGATGTGGCGGTTGCGCATCTCGCTTTCGAGCAGGCTCTTGGTGTCGCCGACGCCATCGAGGCCGAGATGGCCGATATAGGGCTCCGAAGTGACGAACGTCATCGGCACGCGATCACGCAGCTTGCGCCGGCGCAGCTCGGTGTCGAGGATCATCGCGAACTCGTAGGCGGGCCCGAAACAGCTCGCGCCTTGGACGGCGCCGACGACGATCGGTCCGGGCGCATTGCAGAAGGCTTCGAACGCGGCGGCTGTCTTTTCCGCGTGATCGACATGGCAGATGGAGTGTGTGGCGCCCGCTGGGCCGAGGCCGGGGATTTCGTCGAAGGCGAGGTCCGGACCGGTGGCGATCACCAGATAGTCATAAGCAACCGAGCGCCCGTCCTCGAGTTCGACGCGGTTTTCCGCAGGATGCACGCGCTTGGCGCCCGTGCCGATGAAATTGATGCCGCGATGCTTCATCACCGATGGCAACTTCACCTCGATGGCCTGGCGTTTGCGCCAGCTTACCGCCACCCAGGGGTTGGACGGGACGAAGTGATAGACGTCGCCCTTGGAGATGACGGTCAGGCGGTCCTTGCCGCGCAACTGGTCCTTAATCTCATAAGCGGCGATGACGCCGCCTAGGCCCGCGCCGAGCACAACGATTTCGGCCATTTCTCTTCCTCCCGGCCGTTTCCTTGAGCGGCCTGCTTGACGATATATGAGCAAACACGTATATGCGCAAGTACGCATATAGCGGCTGCGATCCAGCGCCTAACTACGCCGGGCGCATCGCTTTTGGGTTGCGCTAGATCAAGTTTCACTCCGCGGAGGGCCGCTAATGTTCTTTTCCAGTCCGACTACCGAAGATCCGCGCCGCATTCACGAGGCGCTGCGCAAGGGAGAAATCGTCTTGGTCGACGTGCGCGAGCCCGGCGAGCACAGGGAAGAACACATCGAGGGCGCGGTGCTGCATCCGCTTTCGACGTTCGATCCAGCGCGGCTTCCCGCGCAAGCGGGCAAGGCCATCGTGCTCCATTGCGTCTCCGGAAAACGCTCGGCCACCGCGCTGGCGCAGTGCGCCAAAGCCGGCGTGCCGGTTCGTGCGCATATGGGCGGCGGGATCATGGCCTGGAAGGCCGCCGGCTTGCCGACGGTGAAGTGAGGACGCAATGACGCGCATCTCAGCAGCGATCGGCGCGGCGACGGGCGCGATGATTTTGGTGACTGTGGCGCTGAGCGGCTGCACCCGCGCGCCGACGCACGCCGCGACGGCCGCGGCTGTGGCGCAGCCGGGTTTGCTGACCGTCGAGCAGCGGCTCGCGCCCGATTACAAGATGGTTTCCGCCGTCCTCACCAATCGCGATGTCGGCGATGCCCGCGCGCGCATTGGCGGCACGCTGGCGCGCGTGTTGGTTCGCGAGGGCGACCAGGTGCGGCGCGGTCAATTGCTGGCGGTGGTGGCGGATCAGAGTTTGTCGCTGCAGGCGCAGTCCGGCGCGGCGAACGTGGTTGCGGCAGAGGCGGTCGCCGAGCGCGCGCAGAACGATCAGCGCCGCTATCAGCGCCTGTTCGAACAGGGCTTCCTTTCGCAAGCCGGCATGGACCAAGTGAACGCGAGCGCCCGCGCCGCCGAGGCGCAATTGCGCGCTACGCGCGCGCAGGCCGGCGCACAGGCGGCCGTGAGCGATCAGGGTCGCGTGATTGCGCCCGCGGATGGACGGGTGACGCGTTTGCCGATCCCGCAGGGCGCGGTGGTGATGCCGGGCGATGTCGTCGTCGCCATTTCGACGGGCGCGCGCGTGCTGCGTCTGGAGCTGCCGGAAGCAGATGCGTCTTCGCTCGCGCGGGGGCAGGAAATCCGCGTCATCGCCGAAGAGGGTGGAGGCGGGGCGCGCACCGCGCGCGTGCGTCAAATCTATCCCGCCGTCGACAATGGGCGCGTGACAGCTGATCTCGACGCCTCCGATATGCAAGGCGATTTCGTTGGCGCGCGCGTGCGCGTGCTGGTCCCGACCGGGCAGCGCCAGGCTTTCGTGATCCCCGCGAACTACATCGTCACGCGTTTTGGCGTAGACTATGTGCGCTTGGCTCGCCAAGGCGGCGCCATTGAAGCGCCCGTGCAGCGCGGCGCCGCGTTGCCGCTGGAGACGATGCCGAACGGCGTGGAGATTCTTTCCGGGCTGCGCAATGGCGACCAGATTCTGCCGATTGGCGCCGGCGCATGAAGCTTGGCCTCTCCGGCTCGCTGACGAAGGCGACGATCCGTTCGCCGCTGACGCCGCTGTTCTTGCTGACGGCGCTGGCGCTCGGCTTGCTCGCCGTGTTCACGATCCCGCGCGAGGAAGAACCACAGATCAGCGTGCCGCTCGTGGATATTTCGGTGCAGGCGAACGGCTTGCGCGCGCCCGACGCTGTGGAACTCGTCACCAAGCCGCTCGAAACGATCATCAAGAGCATTGACGGCGTCGAGCACGTCTACAGTCAGACGCAGGACGATCAGGTTCTGGTGACGGCGCGCTTCCGCGTCGGCACCGACCCGGACGCCGCGATCACGCGCGTGCAGGAGAAGGTGCAGGCCAATATCGACCGCATCCCGGTCGGCATTCCGGCGCCGCACATTGTCGAGCGCGGGATCAATGATGTGCCGATCGCGGTCATTACGCTTTCGCCGCGGCCTTCAGTGGCCGATCGCTGGAGCGATCAGGCGCTCTATTCGGTGGCGCACCAGTTGCAGACGGAGTTGATGAAGGTCGACAATGTCGGCCTGACCTTCATTGTCGGCGGGCGGCCACAGGAGATTCGCATTGCGCCGGATCCCGGGCGGCTCGCGCTCTATGGCGTGCCGCTCAGCGCCGTGATCGACGCCGTACGCAGCGCCAACAGCGCGTTTCCGGCGGGAGCGCTGCGGGGCTTGAGCGAGACGCAATCGACGGTGGTTGGCCGCACGCTTGACGATCCGGCGGAGATCGGTCTGCTCACGGTGCGCAGCGCGGACGGGCGGACGGTGTATTTGCGCGACGTCGCCGACGTGACGATGGGCGCGCGCGAGGACCAGGCGCGCGCTTGGCGCTTCACGCGCGAAAATGGCCGCTCGGCGATGGCGCCTGCGGTGAGCCTCGCCATCGCCAAGCGCGCCGGGGCCAACGCCGTCGTCGTGTCGCAAGCGATCGAGCGGCGTCTGCATCAACTCGAAGGGCGGCTCATTCCCGCTGGCCTCGACGCGACGATGACGCGCAATTACGGCGAGACGGCCAATGAGAAGGCAAACGAGCTTCTGCTTCACCTCGGGCTCGCCACGATTTCGATCGTGGTGCTGATCGGCTTCGCCATCGGCTGGCGCGAAGCCGCGGTGACGGCGTTCGTCATTCCGACGACGATCCTGCTCACGCTCTTCGCCTCGAACCTGATGGGTTACACGATCAATCGCGTCAGCCTGTTCGCGCTCATCTTCTCCATCGGCATTCTGGTCGATGACGCAATTGTCGTGATCGAGAATATCGCCCGCCATTGGGGCATGCGCGACGGCCGCTCGCGCGATCAAGCCGCGATCGAAGCGGTGGCCGAAGTCGGCAATCCCACCATCGTCGCCACGCTCACGGTGGTTGCCGCGCTGCTGCCGATGATGTTCGTGTCGGGATTGATGGGCCCGTACATGGCGCCGATTCCCGCGAACGCTTCCGCGGCGATGCTGTTTTCGTTCTTCGTCGCCATGGTGCTGGCGCCATGGCTGATGGTGCGATTCGCGCGCAAAGCGCTGGCGGCGCCGAGCCAGCACGCCCACGCGGAGGGCGTCCTCGGCCGCTTGTATCGCCGCGTCGCCACGCCGGTGATCCGCACGCGCAAGAGCGCGCGTACCTTTCTTATCGCTGTCGGCGTCGCCACGCTGGTGGCTTGCGCCTTGTTCGCCACCAAGACGGTGCGTGTGAAGCTGCTGCCGTTCGATAACAAGTCCGAGGTTCAGGTGGTGGTCGATCTGCCCGAAGGCGCCTCGCTTGAGGCGACGCAGCGCGTGCTGATCGAAGCGGCGCAAATCGTGCAGAACGTCCCTGAAGTGGTCTCGGTGGACGCGTATGCCGGGACGGCGGCGCCATTCAATTTCAACGGGCTTGTCCGCCACTACTATCTGCGCAGTCAGCCGGAACAGGGCGATCTGCAAGTCACCCTAACGGCGAAAGACGCGCGCCATCGCGCCAGCCACGCCATCGCGATCGACATTCGCCAGCGTCTCGCACGCCTGCAGACGCCAGCGGGCACATCGATCAAGGTCGTCGAAGTGCCGCCTGGACCTCCGGTGATTTCGACGCTGCTCGCCGAAGTGTACGGACCTGACTCCGACACGCGGCGCGCGGTCGCGACGCAGCTGCGGCAGATCTTTCATGGCATTCCCTATATCGTCGATATCGACGACAGTTTTGGTCAGCCGCGGCCGCGCCTGCGATTGATGCCCGATCGCGCGCAGCTCGAATATTTCGGTCTGTCCGAACAGAACGTGCTGGATTCGATCTCGGCCACTCTGGATGGACAGGTCGTGGGCTATTCGCATCGCGGCGAGGGGCGCGATCCGATCGAGATCGCCGTGCGGCTGCCGCAATCGGCGCGGACATGGTCGCAAAACCTCGCGGCCATGCCGGTGGCGATGGCGTCGAACGGGTCGCGTCTGATTCAGCTTGGCGAAGTGGTGCACGCGCAAGCCGAGCAGGGATCCTATCCTGTATTTCGCCGTGACGGGCGTTACGCGGAAATGGTGACGGCGGAACTGGCGGGCGCGTACGAAGCGCCGATCTACGGCATGCTCGACGTCGATTCCGCCATCGAGCACCACAATTGGGGCGCTCTGCCGCGTCCGGCCGTGAGCCTTTACGGCCAGCCGGAAGACGAGTCGAAGCCGACTGTGCTGTGGGACGGCGAGTGGGAGATCACGTACGTCACCTTCCGCGACATGGGCGCGGCCTTCATGGTGGCGCTGCTTGGCATCTACATTCTGGTCGTCGCGCAGTTCAAAAGCTTCCGGCTGCCGCTGGTGATCCTTACGCCAATTCCGCTGACGTTGATTGGCATCGTCATCGGCCACATCCTGTTCAATGCGCCGTTCACGGCGACATCGATGATCGGGTTCATCGCGCTCGCCGGCATCATCGTGCGCAATTCGATTCTGTTGGTGGATTTTGTGCGCCATGCGCAGACCGAGGATAAGCCGCTACGAGCCGTGCTGCTCGAAGCCGGCGCTATTCGCTTCAAACCGATTCTCTTGACGGCGTTGGCGGCGATGATCGGCGCGGCGGTGATTTTGTTCGACCCGATTTTTCAGGGTCTGGCGATTTCGCTGTTGTTCGGCCTCGCCTCATCGACACTGCTCACCGTGTTGGTGATCCCGGCGATTTACGTCGTCATGCGCGATGACGGCCGCCCGCTCGACGAGCCGCTGCCGGTCGCGCCCAAGCCCGCATTTTCGCAAGCCGCAGAATAGGAGAGAGCGCCATGCCGAAGAATGAAGGAATGCTCGATCGCGTTATCCGCGTCGTTGTGGGGATCGCCATCCTATCCCTGGTGTTCGTCGGTCCGAAAACGCCGTGGGCGTGGATCGGCCTGCTGCCGCTGTTAACCGGCGTGGTCGGCTTCTGCCCCGCCTATGCATTATTCGGCATTCGCACTTGCAAATTGGCATCGGGCGGGCCGCAAGCGTAGCGCGGCGCGCGTCTTACCATCGCAGGCGGCGTGCGTTACCATGCGACGATGATGCACGCGAACGATTGCGACCGATCCTAGATGACGCCGGTCAAGGAAGGCGACCTCTTGTGGCGCGGCGGCGCGGCGTTCGTTGAGAGCGCCAACGTCACTGCCTTCATGCGCTGGCTCGAGCGCACGCGCGGTTTGCGCTTCGACGATTATGCTTCACTCTACGCTTGGTCGGTCGCGGACATCGAGGCGTTCTGGGCTGCGGTCTGGGACTATTTCGCCATCATATCGGACACGCCCTATGAAAGCGTGCTGAGCGGTCGCGCCATGCCCGGCGTGCGGTGGTTTGACGGCAGTCGGGTCAATTACGCCGAGCACGTGCTGCGGCATGAAGCGGCGAAAGCCGACGCGATCGTGCTCTATCATTCCTCCGAGCTGCGCCCGCTTGCGCGCACACGCTGGGCCGAACTCGGTGCGCAGGTGCGCGCGCTGGCGACGGCTTTGCGCGCGCGTGGCGTCGGACCCGGCGATCGCGTCGTTTCGTATCTGCCCAATATCGTGGAAACGATGGTGGCGATGCTCGCGACGGTCGCGATTGGCGCAGTGTGGTCGGCGGCGGCGCCGGAATTCGGCGTGCAGACGGTCGTCGACCGGTTTGCGCAGATCGAACCGAAATTGATGTTCGCCGCCGACGGCTATCGGTTTGGCGGCAAGGATTTCAACCGCCGCGCGGAGATCGCCGAGATCGTCGCGGGGTTGCCGAGCCTCGAGACAATTGTCTGGCTGGACTATCTTGGCGGCGGCGAACGCCCGCAGCTTCCGGGAAAGACGATCGTCGATTGGCGTACGCTGCTGGAGACGCCGGCGCCAGCGCGCGAAGCGTTCCGCTTCGAGCGGGTTGCCTGCGATCATCCGCTGTGGGTGCTTTATTCGTCAGGAACCACTGGTTTGCCCAAGGCGATCGTGCATTCACATGTGGGCGTGCTGCTTGAGCAACTGAAGAGCGGCGGCTTCCATGGCGACCTGAAACCGTCCTCGATCATGTTCTTTTACACGACGACCGGCTGGATGATGTGGAACGCGCTGACGCGCGCGCCTCTCGCCGGCGGCGCGGCGGTTCTCTACGATGGCAGTCCCGCGCATGGCGGCTTCGACATGCTCTGGCGCTTGGCCGAGCAAACGCGGGCCACGACGTTTGGCGCGAGCCCGACCTATGTCGAATTGATGCGCAAGCATGGCGTCACGCCGCGCGCGCATTTCGACCTGTCGTCGTTGCAAGCGATCGCCCTGTCCGGATCGCCAGCGACGCCCGAAACGTTCGTTTGGTTCTATGAGAATGTGAGACCCGATCTTTGGATCACATCGCAATCGGGTGGAACCGAGTTTTGCAGCGGCCTCGTGGTCGGCGCGCCGACGCTGCCTGTCTATGCAGGCGAAATCCAGGCGCGCGCCCTGGGCGCGGATGTGCGCGTGTTCAGCGATGCGGGCGAGGCGGTCGTGGACGAGGTTGGCGAATTGGTGGTGGCGCAGCCGATGCCATCCATGCCGCTTCGGCTGTGGGGCGACGACGATTTCGCCAAGTACAAGGAGGCGTTCTTCGACGTGTATCCCGGCGTTTGGCGCCATGGCGACTTCATGAAGCTCAACCGCCGGGGCGGTTGCTACATCTATGGCCGCTCAGACGCCACGCTCAATCGCTTTGGCGTACGCATCGGCTCCGCCGAAATCTATCGCACGATGGAGAGCATCGACGCGGTGCTGGACAGCCTCATCGTCTGCATCGAAGAGCCGGGCGGAGGCTATTTCATGCCGCTCTTCGTCAAATTGCGGACTCCTGGGCGTCTCAGCGATGCGCTGCTCGGCGAGATCAACACACAATTGCGCACACAATGCAGCCCGCGCCACGTCCCCGATGTAATCATCGAGGCGCCGTCGATCCCTTACACGCTGACCGGAAAGCGCATGGAAGTGCCTGTCCGCAAGCTGCTGATGGGCTGGGCCCCCGAGCGCGCGTTCAATCGCGGCGCCATGCAGGACGGCGCAGCGATGGACTGGTATCTGCGGTTCGCGGCCGAGCGCCGCGAGAGGGTCGGCGCGTCTTAGCGCGGCATCGCTTCTTTGAACTCGGCGAGCGCGGCCGCGGCTGCGGTGCGCATGAAGCCCTGGTCGGACGCGACCATCATCACGGTGACGCCCATATCGATGAGCCACTTGGCCTCGTCCGACTTCATCGATTGCGTGACCGCGGCCAGCACCTTGTTGTGACGCCGGACCGAGTCGGCGACCATTTCAGCGGCCTCTTTCACCGTGGGCGCCTTGCCCGGCGCGTTGCTGAGCGAGAGGCCGAGATCGCCGCGGCCGAGGAAGATGCAATCGATGCCCGGCACGGAGACGATGTCGTCGATCACTTCAAGCGCCTGACGGTCCTCGATCATGGCGATGACGGTGGTGGTCTTGTCGGCGAAGCTGGTGTGATCGGCGCCGCGCGCGCCATACTCGCCGCCGCGGCCGATGCCGAGGCCGCGCGAGCCGCCCTTGTAGTGTGACCAGGAGACGATGTCGCGCGCCTTCTCGGCGGAATAGACGTGTGGGGCCATGATGCCGATGGCGCCGTCGTCCAGAACTGAGAGGATGCTGGTGGCGTCGGGGCGCGCGATGCGCACGATGCCGGCTGTGCCAAAGGCTTTCGCGGCGAGCAGCCCCATGTCGAGCGTGCCGCGGTCCCACGGCGCGTGTTCTTCGTCGAGCATGACGAAATCGTAGCCCAGGCCGCCGATGATCTCAGTGTTGTGCGCGCTCGGCGTTTTCATGAATGTGCCGATCAGCGGTTCGCGCGCCAGCATGCGTTCACGGAAGGCGCGGGGATCGGGACGAGCGGCAGCGGTCATGGGCTTTTCCTCAGCTGAAATACAGATTGAGCGCGTTGTCGGAGATTTGTCGGCGCATGCGGGCGTCGGGTACGGCGTGATAGAAGCTGTCCAGCGTGTCCTGATAGCGCACGGCGCTTTCGTGGCCGACGAAGGGACAATCGCTGCCCCAGAGCAGGCGCTTGTGATCGGCGCGGTCGAGCAGGAAGCGATCGAACTCCGCTTCAGTTTCGCGGGCTCTCGCGTAGTCGGCCAGCGTGCGCTGCGCGGCGCGTGGGGAGAAGCGGAATCCGGCGGAGATTTTCATCCACGTGTCGCCTGATTCCATGGCTTTGAGTGCAGCGGCGACTTTCGCGCAGTTTGGACCTTCGCCATACGCTGGGTTGGAGAAGTGATCGATGACCAGTTTGACGCCGGCGCTCCGCAGGACGGCGAGCGCGTCGGCGAACACGTCGTCCTGCGCAAGAAAATGGATGTGCCAATCGAGATCGCGCACGCGACGGAAGAGGCGTTGATAATCCTCGCCGCGGATGTCGGCGACTTCGCCTGACAGCTGCGAAGAGAGGAAGAGGCGCATGCCGACAACGCCAGCCTCTTTCATCGCCTGCAATTCGCCCCGGTCGATCGTCGGTGAAATATTCACGGTGCCGCGCAGCCTTGGATACTGCTTCAGCTTGGCGATCATATAGTCGTTGTAATAGCCGTAGAGACTGATGCCGGCGATGACGGCGAAATGCACGCCATGCGCATCGAGCGTCGCCAGGAGGTCCTCCGCCGTGAAGCTGTAGGCGGGCTTGTTCCAGGCATGCGCGACGAGCGGCATGTCCTGCGTGAAGATATGCACGTGCGAATCGACAATCGGCGGCTCAGCGACAGTCATGAACCTTCCCGTGCTCGGAACGCCCGGCCGCCAATGGTAGGGCCAGCGTCGCGCGCCGAAAAGCGATGCGACGCGGGCGTCCGCATCATTTCAGGTTTGCTCGGGCGCGCATCGCGAGGAAGCCTTTATTCCGCGGCCTGTTTGGCGGCCTCGGCGACATCGAGGCCGATCAGCTCGGCGGCGTTTTGCGAGATCATCCGGCGGATTTGCGCATCCGAATAGCCGAGATCGATGCACGTGCCGACGATCGATTTGAAGCCATCCACGGGCTTGTCGTTGCCGGCCTGGCCGAGGTCCGAGGCGAGGATGGTGCGTTCCACCGTGCCCGCTTTGATGAGCTTGTCGAGTTCTTCCGGCGGATACATTGAATCCTTGCCGCGCTTGATCTCGATGAACATGCAGAAGGAGTGCTCGATATAAGCGCCCATATTGACGAGGCTGCGGATGTCGTCGTGCGAGGCGCCGATCAGGAAGGTCGGGTGATTGACGAGCAGGCGCTTCACGCCGCGCTTCTTGGCTTCCTCGAACAGCGGGAAGATTTCGGTGATGTGGAGGTGCCCGCCGGAGAGCACCACGTCATGCTTGGCGATGTGGTCCAGGATCGGTTTCACCTCATCGATGAGCTTGCCGTCGGCGTCGAGCACGGTGAGCGGCTTCGGCTCCAGCAATTCCATGCTGGTGTGCGGAAAGCCGCGATGCTTGGCGTTGGCGTCGATATGGTTCTTCGCGGTGAAGGTCGGCATCCAGACGAGACGCGCGCCCAGCGCAATGCCGTGATCGACCGCGTAAAGGTTGAAACCGCCGAGCGCGTTGTTGAGCGGCACGCCCGACAACAATGTCACGCCGAGATGTCCGAATTGCTTATTCAGCAATTCCGTGATCGGCGTGGCCGAGTAGTAATGATCCTTGATCAACATCGCGCGGAAGCCGGCGCCCGCGGCGTCGTGCACCGCTTCGATGTGATCGAGCGAGCGCGGCATCACTGACGGGCCGCTATGGCAGTGCAGGTCGATCGCGCCGACAAGAAGAGATCTGATGCGCTCTTCGCGCGATTTGGCTGCCTCCGTCATGGCTGGTCCTCGCTGGCTTGGTCGTGTATCGACCAGCGATACTGCGTATCAAAAATGGAATCAATGCCGCTAGCCGGCCCGTGAAGGAGCGATCGATGGCCAACGAGAAGTATGAGCGCGGACTGGCGCTGCGCAAAAAAGTTCTGGGCGCTGCATATGTGGAGCGCTCGCTTGCGAGCGCCGACGATTTCAGCCGGCCGATGCAGGAGCTTTCGACGGAATATTGCTGGGGCCATGTGTGGACGCGCGAAGGGCTCACTCTGAAAGAGCGGAGCCTCTTGAATATCGGCATGATCAGCGCGCTCAATCGCCCGCACGAACTGAAGCTGCATATCAAGGCCGCGCTCACCAATGGACTGACGCGCGAGCAGATCCGCGAAGCGCTGCTGCAAGTGGCGGTCTATTGCGGCGTGCCGGCTGGTTTGGACTCCACGCGCATCGCGCGTGAAGCGTTCGCCGAACTCGATCAAGAAAAGAAGTAGCCGCTCACGGGTGCAGCGGTTCGGACGGCACGTCGGCTATGGCGATGCGATCGCCGCGGAACGTGCCGATCCAGAACTTGTCGCCGACCTGCAGCGCCGTCGTGGCGCCGGCGAAATCCGGCGTGCCCTTCTCCCAATAGAGGTAGCTCACGTTCATCGTCGCCGGGTCGAGGCGCGCGACGGCCCAATCGAGCGGGCAGCGCGTGTGCTTGCAGGCGACCAGCATGTCGATGTCGGTGGCTTGACCGGCGACGATGATCGAGCCGTCCGGCGCCCAGTTCACATTATCCGGCATGAAGTCGACGGAGACGCTCGACGTCTCGCCGTTTCCATCCAGGGGGATGCGCGTCACTTTGCGGTCAATCCAGGACGTCACGTAGAGCGAGCGCCCATCCGGCGAAACGATGACGCCGTTATCCCCGACGAATGCGCTATTCGGTACTTCGCTCAAGCCCTGGCGCGGCGACCAGCGATAAACGAGACCGGTGCGCTGTCGACCCACGAATTGCGGACGTTGCGGCGAATGCGTGTCGTAGAATTTGGTCACGACGAAGCCGCCGTCGGCAAGCGGCGCCACGGAATTGCCAGAAGCCCCGTCGGGCAGCACGACACAACCGATCCAGCGCGCGTGAATATTGGCGGCGTGCGCGTCAATGGCGAAGATTTCCACGGATTCGCGGCCGCCGTGATTGATCACGTAAAGCGTGTGCCGTCCGCGCGCGCCCTCGCGCAAAGCGATGCCGTGTGATGAGAAGTGCGTGAGATTCGGCGGCGAAGGGCACGCGGCGTACACGCGATCCGGGTGCGTCGGCACGGAAATGTCGAGCGGCGTGATGACGTGCGTTTGCGCGTCGATCAGGTTCAGACTGTTGGCGCCTGAATCATAGCTCGAAGCGATGATCGTGGATGTGCCCGGAATGAGCACCATGTCTTCGACGTTGCGGGCGCCGCACAGATACGTGATGGCGTCATGGCCCTGGCACGCCTGAGGCGCTTGCGACTGCGCCTTCGCGCTCATGCCGGGAGAGAAGAGGGCGCAGAGCCCGAGAACCAGGGCGCAAACATGCGCCAGGCGAACGCCCATCATCGCTTCCTCCGCTCTGCTATTCCAGAGAGATCAGGCGCTGGCGCGCTGCATGATCTCGAAACCGAGATTGAGATGCTTCACCGCGATTTCGGCGCCTTGCATGCGCGCCGTGAGCATTTCGGCGCTGCGCCGGCCGATATCGTAGCGGGGCAGCTTGAGGCACGTCATCGCCGGCGCGACATAACGCATGATCTCGACATCATCGAAGCTGGCGATGGCGAGCCGTTTCGGTACGGACCAATTGCGCCGGTTGCATTCGAGCAGGGCGCCGATGGCGAGCACGTCGCCGGCGCAGAACAGCGCGTCCGTGTCGGGCAAACGCTGCGCAAGATAGCTGACCGCTTCGGCGCCGCCGCCGATGCCGCGTGAGACCTCAATCAGACGCTCGGAGCTGAACGGCGCGCCGAGTTCGGCGAGCGCATCAGCGAAACCCTTTTGGCGTTCGCGCGCACGCGGGTTGTTGGCGAGACTGGCGAGCGCGATCGAGCGATAGCCAAGCCGCACCAGATGCTGCGTCATCGCCTTGGCGGCCTCGTAGTTCGAATAGCTCGCCACCATGTCGATCGGGTTGTCCGGAAGGTCACCGGTTTCCACAACGGGAATGCCGGTGGATTTGAGCATGCGCAGCGTCGCTGGCGTATGGCGCGTCGAATGCAGGATGAGGCCGCCTACGCGCTGCGCGAGGAACGCGCTGATCACGCGCTCTTCATCTTCCGGATCGTCGGCCGCTTCCGCCAGCATGAGCTGGAAGCCGCGCGGCCGGAAATGGTCCGAAATGCCCTTCACCGTCTGCGCGAAGATCGAGTTCTCGAGGCTCGGCAGCACCAGGCCGACGACGTTGGAGCGCTGCGAGGAAAGATTGCGCGCCAGATGGTTGTGCACATAGCCCAACTCGCGCACGGCCTCGAGCACGCGCTGGCGCAGCTCTTCCTTCACCTTGCCGGGCTCGTTGAGCGCGCGCGACACGGTCATGCGCGATACGCCGGCCAGCTCCGCGACTTCGCGCATGCGTGCCGCGCCATTCTTGCGTTTGGCTGATTGCCTCACCGGCACGGACGCCCCTCACGACGAGCATAAGCGTTGCGATCGAGCGGCTTCGCGACCGCGCGCGCGCCATTGTTAACGGCCGACATCATGCCGGCGTTGAAAGAGGTTCGTTGCGCATGATGCGCGCGCCCCGCAGCCTGTGACCGGTATCGCATCCTCACAAAAACTTAGCTGCTTTCAGATGTCTTGGCCAGGAGCGGGGCCATGCTCTCAGCGCAAATTGCCTATTCAGCGGGGCGGGGTTGTTGGGGTTTGGACCCCCGTATACGTTACCGGTAACTAGAATGCGTGGCCGAAAGGTCGAGGGGTGGGATGACGAGCGTCTCTGCGGCCGTATCGGAGTGGGTGGCGCGCCTCACTTTCGAGGAATTACCCGGCGACGTTGTCGCGGCCAGCAAATTTCGCATTCTGGATGTTCTGGGACTTTCGATCGCCGGCGGCGAAACGGCGTTCGGCAGATCGGTGCGAACCACAGCGCAGCAGCTTTATTCCGGCGGAGAAGGCCGCGTCTGGGGCTCCGCCGACCGCGCCAGCGTCATCGGCGCCGCGTTCGCGAACGGCGCGCTCTCGCAGGCGCTCGAATACGACGACACTCATAACGAATCGATCGTGCATATGAGCAGCCCGTCAGTCGCGGCGGCGCTTGCGCTGGCGGACGCGGTGCGGCCCAGCGGGCGCGACGTGATCAAGGCGGTGGCGCTCGGCAATGAGATTTCGAGCCGTATCGGCAGCATCACGCCAGGCCAATTTCACAAGCGTGGCTTCCATCCCTCCGGGCTGTTCGCGCCGTTTGGCGTGTGTTGGCTGGCGGCCTCGCTCTACCGGCTCAACGCCGAGCAGATGGTGCGCGCGGCCGGGATTGTCGGCAGCTTCGCCGCGGGGCTGCTGCAGTGCTGGGTCGACGGCACGCAGTCCAAGTTTCTGCATCCGGGCTGGGCGGCCCAAAGCGGCATCGTCGCGGCCAATCTCGCGCGCGCGGGCGCGACCGGACCGAGCGAGGTCGTCGAAGGCCGCTTCGGACTGTTCGCGTCGCATCTGCAAAGCGCGGACGCCGCGCCCAATTATGCGCGGCTGAGCGATGGCCTGGGCAAGACGTGGGAGAGCCGCAACGCCTCGTTCAAGCCGTTTCCGGTGGCGCACGTCATTCACCCCTATATTGATGCGCTGCTTCGCTTGCGCGCCGAACACGGGCTGAAGGCTGCCGACGTCAAGCGCATCGTCTGCCCGGTTGCGCAATATATCGTCGGCATCGTCTGCGAGCCGGTGTCGGAGAAGCGGCGGCCGCTGACGGATTCTCATGGACGCGTCAGCTTGCAATACACGCTCGCCGAGGCGCTGGTGCGCGGACGTATTGGCAAGGACGCCTATTCCAAGGCAGCGCTGCGCGATCCGGAAATCCTGAGCGTTGCTGACCGTGTCGAGTTCGTGGTCGACCCCAATTTCCCCGGACCGCAGCAATTTAAGGGCGTCGTAAGCATCGAGACCGCCGACGGCCGCCGCTTGGAGGCCATCGAAGAGCACAATCGCGGATCGAGCGCGAACCCGATGTCGGCCGAGGACCTCATCGCCAAATTTCGCGAAAACGTCGCCGGCGTGCTGCCCGACAAGCAGGCCGAGCGCGTGGTGGACGCCGTGCTTTCGCTCGATGAAGCGCCCGATGCGTCCGCGATCGCCCAACTCACGGCGCCTGCGCCATGAGCCCGCAGATTTCTCTCGATGGCCGGCGGGCCCTGGTCACCGGCGCGGCCGGCGGCCTCGGCGCGGCGTTCGCGCGCAAGCTGGCGAGCGCCGGCGCGAATATCGTGATGAGCGGGCTCGAATCGGCGAGCGAGCTTGAGGCGGTACGCCGCGACATCGCAAAAAGCAGCGATGTGCGCGTGGATTATGTGCGCGCTGATCTCTCGTCGCTGGAAGACATTGAAAAGCTGACCAAGCGCGTCGCCGACAAGATCGGCCGCGTGGACATCCTGGTGAACAATGCTGTGGTTCGTCATTTCGCGCCGATCGACAAATTCCCGGTCGACCGCTGGACGGCGGCGTTGGCGGTCAATGTCTCGGCGCCGTTCCACCTGACGCGATTGCTGTTGCCCGGAATGCGGGCAAGCGGCTACGGGCGGATTTTCAACATCACCTCCGTTTATGGCTCGCGCGGCACCGCGAACCGCGTCGACTATGTCACCTCGAAATCGGCCATCGAAGGACTGACGCGGGCGACGGCGATGGAATCGCCCGAGGGAGACGTGACGTGTCATGCGCTTTGCCCGGGATCGGTGCTGACGCCGTCGCTGGAGCAGCGTATTCGCAAGCTCGGGGAAGACGAAAATCTTGACTGGGAACGCGCGCAGGCGGCCTTCTTGCAGGGCAAGCAGCCCAGCGGCCGCTTTGTCGAAGCCAGCAGCGTCGCCGAGGTTCTGCTGATGCTGTGCGGTCCGGTAGGACGGGATATGAATGGCGCCATTATCCCGATCGAAGGCGGCTGGCTCGCCCGAGCCTAAAGCCTGAGCCTGAAACCTGAAGACGAAAGCCAAGCGGCGCGCGGAGCATGGAATGGCGAACGATACGGTGTTGGGCTTTGTCGGCCTTGGCAGCATGGGCAGCGCGATGGCGCCGAGACTGCTGGAGGGTGGGCGCCGTGTCGTCGCCTACGATGTCTCCAAGGATGCGCTCGCGGCGTTTCGCGCCGCGGGCGGCGAGGCGGCCGCGTCGCTCGAAGACGTGGGCAAGCAGGCCGACATTGTCTTTTTGAGCTTGCCGACGCCGCAAGTGGTGAAGGATGTCGCGCTGGGCGGCGCCTTCGCCAGGGCGAAGACGCGCATGGTCGTCGATCTGTCGACGACCGGGCCGCGTATGTCGGCGGAGGTCGGCAAGGGGCTCAGCGAGGCTGGCGTCGCCTTTGTCGATTCACCAGTGAGCGGCGGGCGCGCCGGCGCCCTCAATGGCAAGCTCGCCGTGATGGCCGCGTGCGCCGAGGCGCTGCGCACCGAGATCGAGCCGCTGCTCGGCGCCTTCGGCAAAGTGTTCTTTGTCGGCGACACGCCCGGCCAGGCGCAGACGATGAAGTTGATCAACAATCTCATGTCCGTGGTTGCGCTGGCCACCACGTCCGAAGGCATGGCGCTCGGCGTCAAGGCCGGCCTCGACGCGCAGACCATGATCGACGTGCTCAACGTGTCGAGCGGCGTCAACAGCGCCACCAAGGACAAGTTCCCGCGCGCCGTCTTGCCGCGGACTTTCAATTTTGGCTTTGCGACGGGCCTGTCGATGAAGGACGTGCGTCTGTGCCTGGAAGAGGCCGATCGTCAGGGCGTGCCAATGCCGGTCGGATCGGCGGCGCGGACGCTGATGGAGATCACGCAGGCGCGCTTTGGCGCGCAGGCTGATTTCACTCATATCGCGCGCGTGCTGGAGGAATGGGCTGGCGTCGAAATCAAAGGGCGGCCGGCGAGCTGATCAAGAACTGAGGAAGCGCATGTTTGAGATCTACGCGGTCCGCTACGGCCACCTCGATCGCGGCGCGGCGGAGAATTTCATTGGCGGCGACGAGCATGATTTGCCCATGCCGCTCGATTATTTCGTGTGGGCGATCGTCGGGCCGAACAAGACCTACGTGCTGGACACGGGCTTCGACGCCGCCATGGGCAAGAAGCGCCAGCGCATGCTGGTGCGCCCGGTGGACGAAGGTCTGCGCGCCATCGGCATCGAGCCGTCGGATGTGAGCGACGTCATCATCTCGCACATGCATTTCGATCACGCCGGCAATCGCGAGATGTTCCCTAAGGCGCGCTATCATATCCAAGACAGGGAGATGGCGTACTGCACGGGGCGCTGCATGTGCCACTCCTTCCTGCGTCACTCGTTCGAGGCGGACGATGTGAAGGCGATGGTGGGCCGCGTGTTTGACGGGCGCGTCGAATTCCATGACGGCGACAGCGAGATCGAACCGGGGTTGACGGTGCATCGCTTGGGCGGACACACGCAGGGTCTGCAATGCGTGCGCGTGCAGACCAAGCGCGGCTTTGTGGTGCTGGCGTCAGATGCTTCGCATTTCTACGCCAATTTCGAGCAAAACCGGCCATTTCCGGCGGTGGAAGATGTCGGCGCCATGCTCGAGGGCTATGCGCGCATGCGAAAGCTCGCCACATCGAGCGCGCACATTGTGCCTGGCCACGATCCGCTCGTGCTTACGCGCTATCCCGCCGCGCGCGCGGGACTCGATGCAATCGTGCGCCTCGATCTGGAGCCGCGCGCCGGCTAAGGCCGCGCGTCAGCCGACCATCGCGCGCCGCTCTTGCTGCGCCGGCGCCCAGCGGCCGCCGACGCCGCCAGCGGCTTCCGGCTTAATCATGTCGCGGAGCATCGTCTCCACCACGCGTGCGACCGCGTCGACGCGGCGGCGCGGATTGACGCCCGTGCCGATCACCAGCTTGCGCGTGAACGAAGGCTCGACGATGCGCGATGCGCGCAACAGCTTGGCCTGGATGTCGGCGCCGATCGACATGCCGGAGGCGGCGCCGACGCCGAGCGGCGTCACCAGATAACCAGCACCCGCGCGCAGCAGCGCGGCAGTTGACCCGGGGGCGTTGACTTCGGCGGCGATGTTGAGCGTCATGCCTTTGCTCGCGGCGATGCTCTCCATGGCGCGGCGGCAGGCGCTTGGCGATGACGGCATCAGCAGCGGCAGGCCCGCCAGTTGCGAGAAAGGGATGCTTTCGTTGGCGGTGGCCGGAGAATCCGGCAGACCGATCAGGTAGGTGTCCAATTCGCAGACGGCGCGATCTTCACGCGCCACCGTGGTGCCGCTGCGCAGAAAGACGGCGACGTCCGTGCGCCCTTCCTGCAGTTCGGTTTCGATGTCGCTGCTATAGCCTTCCCAAACGCTGAGGCGGATGTTCGGGTAGCTTTGCTTGAGCTTGGTGAAAAGCGGGCCGATCAGGTTCGGGGCCACGTGCGGCGTCAGCGTGATTTTCACTTCGCCGGCGACTTCGCTTTTCAATTGTGCGCCGGAGCCGGCGATGTCGTTGGCGGCGGCCAGGATGAGTTCGATCTGCGGCAGCACGCGTTCGCCCAGCTCGGTCAGCAGCACGCCGCGGCCATTGCGGTAGAAGATGCGCCCGCCGCATTCCCGTTCGAGTGCAGCCAGCTGCCGGCTGACGACCGACTGCGCCCGGTTGAGCCGCATCGCCGTCTTGCTGAGGCTGCCCGTCTCAAGAATCTGCTTCACGAGCGTTAGCTGGGCCAGTTCCATGGCCATACCTCCCGATCATATGTCTTATGCTTGTTACCGATAACTTTGCACCAAGAGTCTCGATTAGAAAAGCCTCTTATGCTGCGATCCGGTGATTAGCGCATAGTCCTTGAACTTAGTGATATTTTCGCGACATCCGCGCCTATAAAGGACCCGCTTTCCGCGCGCGGAATGCGTGTTACCGCGATCCGAGTTGCGTTGCGCGCCGTCGGGCGGAGGGATAGAAGGGGCCGGGCTCAGCCCGGAAAATGAGGCCAAGAATGAACAGCCTAGAGGGGCGCATAGCGGTCGTGACCGGCGCGGCGCGGGGCATTGGACGGGCCATCGCCGAGGGTCTCGCCGCCGAAGGTGCGGCGGTCGTCGTCACCGACCGCGACGAGGGCGCGTTGACCGAGGTCGGTCAGGTGATCGGCGCGATCGGCGGTCGCGTGGCGGCGTACGGATTGGATGTGACGAATGCGCAAGCTTGCGCCGATCTGGCGAAGACGGTGTCCAACCGGTTCGGTGCGGCGTCGATCCTCGTCAACAATGCGGGGATCATTTTTCCTGGGCGTATCGACGACGCGAACGCGCCGACAAATTGGGCGCGGACGATCGATGTGAACATCAATGGCGCATTCAACATGGCGCGCGCCTTCCATGCGCAGCTCAAGGCGACCAAGGGCGCGGTGATCAATCTCGCCTCGATCCGATCGTTCGTGGCGGCGGGCAACGCCGCGGCCTATGCGACGTCGAAGGGCGCAATCATGCAGTTCACGCGCGCGCTTGCCGTGGAGTGGGGCGGCGACGGCATTCGCGTCAACGCCATCGCGCCGGGCTTCATCGAAACGGCGCTGGTGCCGGACGCCGAGAAGACGCCCGCGCGCGAAGCGGCGATCATGGCGCGCACGCCGCTGAAGCGGATCGGCGAACCCAAGGATATCGCCGGCGCAGCCGTGTTTTTGGCCTCCGACGCGGCGGCCTTCGTCACGGGCGCCATCCTGCCCGTCGATGGCGGCTACCTGGCGGGTTAGCCTCGCAGCGCGAGGATTTGCGCGTCGTATTCCCCGGGATCGATGACGACGTCGATCAGCGTGGCGCGGTTGCTCGCGGCGGCGCTGGCGAAGGCGCCGGCGAGGTCGGCGCTGTTGGTGACGCGATGCGCGTCCCAGCCGAACCCGCGCGCCATTTGCGCGAAATCCGTGTCGTAGAAATCGACGCCGGCCGGCGCGAGCTGGCGGCGGCGCTGCTTTGCACCGATCAGCGTCAGCGATGAATCGTTAAACACGACGACGATGGGCGCGACGCCTTCCTGTTGCGCGGTGCCAAGTTCGCCCAGACACATCATCAAGCCGCCATCGCCGGTGAAGGCGACGGTCCGGCGCTTCGGATCGACCAGGCACGACGCGACCGCAGCTGGAACGGCGAAGCCCATGGTCGAAAGCCCGCGCGAGATCAGGGATTGACGCGGTTCCGCTGACTTCCAGAGGTGCAGCACGGGCAGCATGTGCGCGCCAGCGTCGATGGTGATGCGGCAATCGGCGGGAAGCGCCGCGGCGGCGGCGTCGATGATCTGTTGCGGCGAGACGCCCGTTTTGCTCATTGGCACGCGCGCCGCGGTCTGGATGGCATGCTTCATGTCCGCGAGCAGCTCGGCAGTCCACTGCATCCTCGGCGCCGACGCGTCGACCACCGCGAGCGAAGCGGCGATGTCTCCGACGATCGACGTGGTCGCCGTGTAGAGCGGAAACTCAAACGCGTGCTGGGTCAGTTCGATGCTCGGGATCGCGTCGTATTTCCAGCGCTGCGGCGGGCCTTCGACCGGATCGTTCCCATAGAGCAGCAGCAGATCGGCGGAGCGCACCGCGCTCTCCTCGGCCACGCCGCCCATATAATGGCCAAGCAGGCGGGGTTCGTGATCCGAGACCACGCCTTTCGCCTTGTACGTCGTCAGAACCGGCCAATGACGCTTCGCGACGAAAGCGCGGAGCGCCGCGGCGGCGGCGGGTTCGCGCGCCTGCAATCCCGCAATGATCATCGGTCGTTTTGCCTGCGCCAGCAATTCTTTGGCGCGCGCAAAGGCGGCCGCGTCCGGCGACGGCGGCTGTGGCGCCTGTGGACGCGGCGCGGTCGGCGGCGCGGGCTTGCGGATGTGAGAGCCAGCGACTTCGAGATAGACGGGCCCCGGCGGCTGCGCTTGCGCGCGTTCCAGCAACGCTTCGACTTCCGCAAGCGGATCGGCGCCGCGCAACAGCGACGAGGCTTTCGTGACCGGCGCGAGCATGGCCGCCTGATCGATGCGCTGGTGGCTGATGAAGTTCTGATCGTCTTCATAGCCGTCGGCGATCAGCAGCATCGCCGCGCGGTCGAGATAAGAATAGCACGCGCCATTGGCGGCGGCGGCGAGGCCGGGACCGCGCGTCGTCATCGCCACGCCCGGCGCGCCTGTCAGTTCTGACGCGACGCAGGCCATGATCGACGCGGCGGTTTCGTTGCGCGTGAGCACGAACTTTACGCCGAGCTTGTCGGCGGCGGCGATGAAGTCGAGATTGCACTCACCGCCCGGCACGCCGAAAATGTGGGTGACGCCCGCCGCCGCCAGGCGCGCGACGATCGCTTCCGTGACGGTCTGCGCGGCCATCCCCTAGACCGGCTGTTCGAGTGTCGGCGCGTAGTCTTCGATCGTCACGCGGCGCATATCGCGCGGATATTTCTTGTCATCGAAGCGCGTGCCGCGGTGCATGGTGCAGCGATTGTCCCAGATCACCAGATCGTTGACCGCCCAGTGATGGCTGTAGACGAACGGACGTTGCGTGGCGAACTCGATCAGGTAGCGCAGCAGCGCCAAGCCTTCGGGCGTCGGCATGCCTTGGATGCGTCCGGCGTGCGCAGAGAGATACACGGCGAGACGGTTCGAGCCCGGCACGCGGCGAACGAGGCGTTGGGGCACGGGCGTGCAGCGCTCCTGCTCGGCGGGGCTGAACGCATCGAAGCCCAATTGCGCGCGCGAGAAGATGAGGGAATGGTCGCAGACCATGTCCCTGATTTCTTCCTTCACGCTCTCCGGCAGATGGTCCCAAGCGACGCGCGTGTCGACGAATTCGGTCTCGCCGCCCAAGGGCGGGATCGTGCGCGCATGCAGCATCGAATAGAGCGCCGGCGTCGGCTTGAAGCTCGAGTCGCTGTGCCAGAGCAGGTTGCCGAGATTGTACATGCGCCGGCGATCGTCCTTGCCCCAGATTTCACCGTCCGGACCCAGATTGGAGATGTCGTTGATCTTCATGTTGGCGAGGCGGCGACGCTCTTGGTCGACCAAGGTCGGCGTATCCTCGATATGGCCGAATTGTTCGGCGAAGCGCACTTGATCCTCATCGCTCAGCTGTTGATCGGGGATCACCAGGACGGCGTAGCGATCCATCGCCGCCCGGAACGCGTCGATCTGCTCCGGCGTGAACGGCTTGCGCAGATCGAGCCCTTCGATGCGCGCGCCAAAATAAAGGTTGAGCGGCGTCGGCTCCCTGCCGCCCAAAGCATCCGGCGCCGGCGCCTTCTGCATCAGACGGCCGCTCGCGCTTGCACTCATTGCTCGATCTCCTGTCGAGGCTGGCGCCTGGGTCGCGGAAACATGCGCGACGCTTCGTGAGGGCGTAAGCCTCATATCGTGTTACCGAGTGTATTTTGAAGCTGAAGCGAGAGGCAAGACGTTTCCTCGGCGCGCATCCGCGTTATCACGTCACGCATCCGCGAAATGCATATATGATATTGATTAGAGGTATATTCCGTGCGTCTAGCGGACGGCAGCGTCGTGCTTCGACCGAAACTCTGTTTTGCTGTTACCGGTATAATCGCGCGTGGTTATACAACATCGAAAAGTGTTAGTGTGCGGCGGCGCTCTCGCCTGAAATGGTTGTGGCTGACGTGACCGATCCTTCTCCAACGCAGCAGCTTCACGACTGGCTTGCGGCCTTCGAGCACGCGCTCAGGGATCGCGATGCGCCCGCCGTGGCGGCGCTGTTCGCGGGGAGGGAGTGCTTCTGGCGCGACTTCGTCGCCTTCACTTGGAATATCGCCACCATGGATGGCCGAGAGGCGATCCGCGCCATGCTCGCGGCGCAGCTCGATGTGGTGCTGCCCGTACGCATCAAGCCCGAGGGCGACGCGACCGTGGTCGACGGCGTCGTGCAGGGCTGGTTCGATTTCGAGACGGCTTCCGCCCGCGGCAAGGGCCATGTGCGTTTGAAGGACGGCGAAGCGTGGACGGTGATGACCGCCATGCTCGAACTGAAAGGCCATGAAGAGCCTGCCGGACGTCGCCGGCCTGACGGTGTCGAACATCGCGCCGTGAAGGACCGCGTGACGTGGTCGGACGAGCGCGCGGAGACGCGCGCCACACTCGGCTTCGAGGTGCAGCCCTATTGCCTGATCATTGGCGGCGGGCAGGGCGGCCTGGCGCTCGGTGCGCGGCTCAAGCGGCTCGGCGTGCCGACCTTGATCGTCGATGCGCTGGAGAAGCCGGGCGACGCCTGGCGGCAGCGCTACAAGTCGCTCTACCTGCACGACCCGGTGTGGATCGACCATCTGCCCTATCTGCCGTTCCCGGATCATTGGCCGGTCTATACGCACAAAGACAAGATGGGCGATTGGCTCGAAGCCTATTGCAGCATCATGGAACTGGACTTCTGGGGCTCTTCGGTTTGCCGCAGCGCACGGTACGACGAGAAGACCGAGAGCTGGGAAGTCGTGATCGAGCGGGCGGACGGCGCGGTCGTGCTGCGCCCCAAACAACTTGTCATCGCCACGGGCCTCTCGGGGGCGCCGCGCATGCCGGAGTTTCGGGGCGCGGAGGCGTTCGAAGGCGTGCTGTGTCACTCCTCGGACTATGAGAATGCCGAAGCATTCCGCGGCAAACGGGTCGCCGTCATCGGCTCGAACAGCTCAGCGCACGATATCTGCGTCGATCTTTGGGGCGTGGACGCTGACGTCACTATGATCCAGCGTAGCCTCACCTGCGTGGTGAAGGCGACGGCGCTCTTGCACATCGCCAAGCGCGGTCCGTTTTCGGAGGACGCGGTCGCGCGCGGCGTTACAACGGAGCGCGCCGATCTGATGGTCGGTTCGATGCCGTTCCGCTTCCGGGAGAAGGTCGATCGCGCCAATTGCGAACTGGTGCAGCGGGAAGATGCGGAGTTTTACGAGCGCCTGCGCGCCAGCGGCTTCCTGCTGCATTTCGGCGAAGACAACACGGCCATTGGCGGCATGTATATGCGCCGCGCCTCTGGCTATTATATCGATGTGGGCGGTTCGGACCTGATCATCGATGGCGGGATCAAGGTGAAGAGCGGCGTCGGGGTCGCCGAGATCAAGCCGCACTCGATCGTCCTGACCGATGGAAGCGAATTGCCGGTCGACGCCATCATCTGCGCCACGGGCTATGAGCCGATGGAAAGCTGGATCGAGCGGCTGATCTCGAAGGACATGGCCGAGCGCGTTGGTCGTCTCTGGGGCTTGGGCTCCGACACCGCGCTCGATCCCGGCCCATGGGAAGGCGAGCTTCGCAATATGTGGAAGCCGACGGCGCAAGAGGGACTCTGGTTCCAGGGCGGCAATCTGGCGCAATCGCGCTTTCATTCGCTGCATCTGGCGCTGCAATTGAAGGCGCGGATGGAAGGTGTTGCGACACCTGTGCATCAACCGCGTTCGTTTCAGCGTCCGGCGTTGCAGGCGAACGCAAGCGCCGGTTAACAACGCGCGTGACCTGCCCAGACAACTCGACCATCGCGCCTGCCGCCAACTGGTTCGAACGCTTGCGCACGACGCCGAACTATCGGTTGACCGCGTTGATCGTGGCGTCCGCCATGTTCATGGAGCAGGTGGACGCCACGGTGCTGGCGACCGCGCTGCCGACCATGGCGCGCGATTATCACGCGCCGGTCGTCAACCTGAGTTCGGCGATCACGGCGTATCTGCTGGCGCTGGCCATCTTCATTCCAGTGAGCGGACGTTTGGTCGATCGCCTCGGCGCGCGCACCGTGTTTCGCGGCGCGGTGCTCATTTTCATGGGCAGTTCGGTATTGTGCGCGTTCGCGCCGACGATCGGATGGCTGACGGCCGCGCGGTTCCTGCAAGGGATGGGCGGCGCCATTATGGTGCCGGTCGGACGCCTGGTGCTGTTGCGCGTGGCGCCGAAAGACCAGCTCGTCACCGCGACGGCGTGGCTTATCACGCCGGTGCTGATCGGGCCGATCATCGGCCCGCCGCTTGGCGGGTTGATCGTCACGCATCTCGACTGGCGTTGGATCTTCTACCTCAACCTGCCGATGGGCGCGCTCGGCGTCACGCTGATCTCGCTCTTCATCGACAATGGCCGTAGCGGCGAACGCCATCCGCTAGACTTCATTGGCTTTTTGCTGTCGGCCGTCTCGCTTGGATGCTTGTTGTTCGGATTCGAGAGCGTGAGCCGCGCCGGCGAAGGATTGAAGGCAGGGCTCTTGATCAGCGCCGGCTTGGCAATAGCGCTGTTCTATGTCGCGCATGCCCGACGTGTGACGCATCCGGTGTTGGATCTCACTCTATTGCGCGATCAATCCTTTCGCCTGTCGATGATGGCTGGTTCGCTGACGCGGATCACGCAGGGGGCGCAGACGTTCCTGACGCCGCTGCTGTTCCAGGTGGGTCTTGGCATGAACGCCGCGGCGAGCGGCGCGCTTATTCTCTCGATCGCCGTGGGCGCGATGCTGGCGAAGACAATCACGACGCAAACGCTTCGGCGTTTCGGCTTCCGCAACAGCATGATCGTCAATGGACTGGCTACGAGCGCTCTTTACGCCACGTGCGGACTGTTTCGGGCCGATTGGCCAACGCCCGTGATCATCATCGTGCTGGGTTTATCGGGCTTCTTCATGTCGATGCAATTCTCCGCGTACAATTCGATCGCGTTCGAGACGATCGAGCCGCAGCGCCTGAGCACGGCGTCGAGCTTCTACTTCACGTTCCAACAGGTGTTGCTTTCGCTCGGCGTGTGCATGGGCGCAATCGCGTTGCATGGCGGCATGATTGTGGGGCGGCACGCTGAACCGCGGCCGCTGGATTTCACCGTCGCGTTCGCCATCGTCTGCGGCATCACCGTGACCGCGGTGTTCGTGCACCGGGCTTTCCCCGCCAACGCAGGCGCCGCCTTGACGCGCCCGCGCGTCGCGCCGGAACGCGGAGCGACCGCTCAGTAGGCGTCTTTGGGTCGGACGACTTTCTCGCCTGGACGCCAGGCGGGCGGCGAACTGACCTGCCTGTCCGCCATCACTTCGATGATCGTCGGCGTCTTGGCTTGCAGCGCGTCCTTCATTGCCGAGGCGATGTCGCGCGGTTGCTCGACCGCAAGGGATTTAACGCCGAAGGCCTCAGCGACCTTGGCGTAGGAGACGGGCTTGAACAGCCAATTGTGATTGGAGACGGCGTCCTCTTCCCAGATGTGCCGCTCCTGGCTGTAGCTGTTGTTGTTGTTGATCACGGTCACCGTGTTGATCCCGTAGCGCAGCGACGTTTCCATCTCGGAGAGATGATAGAGAAGCGCGCCGTCCCCGGTGAAACAGACGACGGGGCGATCACGCTGCGCGCACTTGGCGCCGAGCGCTGCGGGATACGACCAACCGAGCGAACCAGCGCAACGCAACAAGCCTTGAGCAGGGCGATCGAGATAGATGTGGCGCGCCGCCCAGATGGCGGTATGGCCCGTGTCCACCACAACGAGCGCGCCGTCAGGAAGCGTGTCCGAAAGGGCGCGGCAGAGCCGTTCCGGCCGCATCGGCAAATGCTCGGAATGCTCGATCGCGTCGTAGGCGTCGCGCCATTCCCGGCGGAGCGCGGCGATGCGCTTGAGCCACGCGTCGCGTGGCGGCTGTTCGCGCGCGGCTTCGCGAAGCTGATCAAGGATCGTTGCGGGATCGCCAGCGAGGCCGACGATCAGCGGATAGTTACGGCCGAGTTCGCGCGCATCGACATCGATCTGGACCGCGGGCACGCCCGGCTTTGGCACATGCCAGTCCCAGCTCACCATGCTGCCCGTGGTCGTGCCGACGAAGAGAACGAAATCCGCTTCGGATACGGCCATATTCGCCGTTTCGCGCGAATATTTGCCGACCGGACCGACAGAAAGCGGATCGCTTTCCGGCAACGCCGCCTTGGCGTCGAGCGAAGCCGCCAACGGAAGCTGGAGCGCGCGGGAAAACGCAGCGAGCGCATCCTGCGCACGGCTGGCGCGGATGCCTGAGCCGGCGACGATGATCGGGCGCTGCGCATTTGTGATCGCCCGCGCGGCGGCTTCTATATCGTCGTGCGGCGCGGCGTGGCGCACCGGGGGCGCTGCTGCGTAGCGACGATCGACCGGCGGCGGATCGGCGAGCGCTTCATCAAGCACGCCGCCGGTGAAGCCGTTGAGTTCAAGATGCACGGGGCCCGGCGCGCCGCTGGTGGCGACGCGCATGGCTTGGCCGAGCAGATCGGGGAAACGCGTCGCGGTTTCGACTCGCGCCGTCATCTTGGAGAGACCCGCATAGATCGGGCGCTGATCGACTTCCTGATAGGTGTTGCGCTCGCGCGATTGCGGCGTGCCGCCGCCGGTGAGGGCGAGGAGGGGTGAACGCGCCATGTAGGCGTCAAGCAGTCCCGCCGCGAGATTGGCGGCGCCAATCGCTTGCGCGGCGCAGACGCCGATCTTACCCGACGCACGGGCGTAGCCGTCGGCCATGTAAGCGGCGGCTTTCTCCGAATGTGCGACAATGGGATGGACGCCGACGCGCTGCATCGCCTTTACGGCATTCGGCAGCACCAGCGGCATATGGAAGAAATGATCGAGGCCGCAATCGGCCATGGTTTGAGCGAGATAGTCGCTTGCTGTCCGCATGGGCTCGCTCCGCTTGGCGATTAGGTCTCCACCCGCCGCGCCAGGACGCGCGCTTGCGCGCCATCGCCGCCGACGATCGGCAGTGCGCCGAACGAGAACTCGACGCGTTCATTGGCGAGCGCAGCGTGGCCGGTGAGATGTTCGCAGATCAGAATGCCATGCCCGAGCAGGAGTTTGTGCACCGGCCAGTCGAAACCAGGTTTGCGCAGGTGGTAGACGAGGTCGGGCGTGGCGAAGTCGCAGGCGAGCATCTTGATGCGCCGCTGATAGAGCCAGAGCGCCGCATCCGGACTGAAGCTCGGGTGGCGTTCGTATTCCGGCGTTCCGAAGCGTTTGGCCCAGCCGGTGTCGACGGCGAGGATATCGCCTTCGCGGATCATCGGTCTGCAGCGTTCGAGATCGGCCGCGTCGATGACCTGATCGAGATTGGCGTCGATGCGCCAGACGACGCCCGCGCCGCACAGGCGATCTGGCGGGATCGAGGCCATGTCGGGCGAGTCATTGAAATAGTGCAGCGGCGCGTCGACATGGGTGCCGGCGTGCGCGACCATATGGATGTCGGTGACGTTGAACGGATCCTGCGGGACCGTTTTGAGGCGTCCGAACGTGGGCTTCGGAAAGATCGAGGCGCAGGGCATGTCCGGTCCGACGCGGTGCGTGAGATCGATCCACGCGCCCGATGGCCTCATCGGCTTATTTTCTGGCAGTTCGATCCAGCCGCGCCAGCCCGGCTGCTTGGGGCATTGATCGCACATGCTGGCTTCCTTCAGGCCTTTCCGCTCGGCGCGTCCCAGGAACGCACCGGTTCGGTGTCTGGTTCGAGTTGAACAGCGTTGGCGATCAGCGCCGTGCCGACATAGCTGCCGATAATGATCATCATTTCGACGACAATGCTGTCGCCGAAGAAATCGCGCATCTTTTCGAGCGTCGTATCGGAGACGCCTTCGTTGGCGACGACCTCGTCCGTGAACTCGGCGACCGTGCGCTCCTTTGCGGAAAAGCCGCTGTAATCGCCGGCGAGCAACGCCTGCTGTTGCGCAGGCGTGAAGCCGAGATTGGCGGAGATCGAGATGTGGTGATGCAGCTCGTATTCGCAGTGCGTGAGTTGCGCCACGCGCAATATCAGCACTTCGCGCAAGCGCTGGTCGATGGTGGTGTCGTAGATCATGGCGCGCTTGAACGCGTAATTCGCGCGCCAAAGCCCATCGGCGGCCGACAAGGCCAGGCGCGTGACATTGAGAACGGGTCTGTCCGGGTAGCCCACCGCATCGCGCTTCTCCTGCGAGAGCTTCGCCCAGTCGGGATAAGGAACGCGGCTCATGTCTGCACCGCGAAGGGATCGCGCTCGGCCTCGGAAAGATTAATCATCACGTTCTTGGTCGTGACAAATTCCATCAGCCCTTCCTGGCCGCGTTCGCGCCCGAAGCCGCTTTCCTTGACGCCGCCGAAGGGCGTTTGCGCAGCGACCGCGCGATAAGTGTTCACCCACACCATGCCGGTGCGCAACGCCGCGGAGACGCGATGCATGCGGTTAAGGCTTTGCGTCCAGATGCCGGAGGCGAGACCGAACGGCGTATCGTTGGCGATGGCGATGGCTTCGTCTTCCGTTTCGAAGGGAATGATGGACAGAACCGGACCGAAGATTTCCTCGCGCGCGACATGCATCTCGTTGTGGACGTCGGCGAAGATGGTCGGCTGGACGAAGAGCCCGTCCTTCAGTTCGCCTTCGCGTGCAGGCCCGCCGCCGGCGACGAGGCGCGCGCCATCCTTCTTGGCGACTTCGATGAAGGAGAGGATGCGTTCGAATTGCGGTTCGTTCGCCGCCGTGCCCATCTCGGTGGCGAGATCGAGCGGATTGCCGAGTTTGATCTTCTTCGCCCGCTCCGCCAGCGCTTCGACAATGCCGGGATAGACGGAGCGCTGCACCAAGAGGCGCGAGCCGGCGATGCAGGTCTGTCCGGTGGCGGCGAAAATGCCGGCGAGCGCGCCGACCGTCGCTTTTGAAATGTCGGCGTCTTCGAAGATGATGTTGGGGGATTTGCCGCCCAGCTCCATGATGACGGGCGTCAGATTGCGACCCGCTGCGGCGCTGATCTCGCGTCCAGCGCGTCCGCTGCCCGTGAAGGTGATCTTGTCCAAGCCGCCGCCTTCCGCCAGCGCCCTGCTGGCGCGCAGATCGCCGGTCACGACGTTGAATACGCCCTTGGGAAAGCCGGCTTCCTCCATCAGCTTAGCGAACAGCAGCGTCGTCACTGAAGCGTGCTCGGACGGCTTCACCACCACGCAATTGCCGGCGGCGAGCGCGGCCGGCAGCTTGTTGGCGAGCAGCGCCATCGGCGAATTCCATGCCGTGATGACGCCGATCACGCCGAGCGGCTCCATGGTCGCGTAATCGAACACGTCGCGCCGATCGAGCGGGATCACCTTGCCCCAGATCTTGTCGGCGTAGCCCGCAAAAAAACGATAGACGCGCGCCGCGAAGCGCATCTGCGCGCGCGTCTCGCGGACGATCTTTCCGTTGTCAGTGGACTCAAGCGTACCCATCATGTCGGCGTCGCGTTCGATCAGATCGGCGAGCCGAAACATGAGGCGCGCACGCTCGACGCCCGGCGTCTCGCGCCAGGTGCGGTCGAATGCTTCGCGCGCCGCCGCGACCGCTTGCGCGACTTCCGCTTCACCAGCCTGCGCGATGGTCGCCCAAAGCCGCTGATTGAAAGGATTGAGGGTGGGGAAGCGCTCGCGCGACGCCGGCTCGACCCACTCGCCATTGATATAGAGGCGATAGTCCTGGATCGGCTCCGGCACGCTTCCGTCTCCTCCTTTGGTGCGCTGGCAAGAGAGGCTATCGGCGCCGACAAGGCCAATACCTTTCCAGCGCCCCAGCATAACCCGGCGCGATCAAAGCTAGCGCCACTATTTCCTAGGAGTGAGATGCCTCCTGGGCATAACTGAATTGCCGCGCGCGTCGCTATTTTCGGATGCGAGGCCAGAAGCCCCTGAGCATGCCCGCGTGCTATCCTGGGGATGTTCAAAGCTATTGGCCCCTTTGCCCGCATCCGCCGTAGGCAGAGACTGGAGCCCAAGGGCGCTCGCAGTGGGAGTGAGAAGGACGCATGTCGGGATCGGGCTTCGGCGATGAATACGATTTTATCGTCGTGGGAGCGGGATCGGCGGGCTGCGCGGTCGCCAACCGGCTTTCAGAGGATGGCGCGCATCGCGTGTTGTTGATCGAAGCCGGCGGCCCCGACCGCGACATCAATTTTCACATCCCGCTGATGGTGGTGAATCTGCTGAAGGACCCGGACTATACGTGGCCCTTCATCACGGAGCCGCAGACGGCGCTCAAAAACCGCACGCAATTGTGGACGCGCGGACGCGTGCTGGGCGGCTCGAGTTCGATCAATGGCAACGTCTATGTGCGCGGCGATCCGGGCGAGTTCGATTCCTGGAAGGACATGGGGCTGCCTGGCTGGGGCTGGGCCGACATGCTCCCGTATTTCAAGCGCATGGAGCGCTATCTGCCCGGCGATCCGAAGTTGCGCGGCCATGACGGGCCGATCGGCGTCACCAGCCTCAAGCATTTCGACGAGCTGGCGGACGGATACATCGAAGCCTGCAAGCAGGCGGGCTTCGACTATGTCGAAGACTATAATGACGGCCATTATGAGGGCGCGTCGTATCTGCAATATTCGACGCGTCGCGGGTTTCGTTCGTCATCGGCGGTCGGCTATCTTCGCCCGGCCAAGCATCGGCAGAATCTCGACGTGCTGACCGATACGGTGGTGACGCGCGTGCTGATCCAGGATCGTGCGGCGACCGGCGTGGAGATCAGTCGCGCCGGCGCGGTGAAGCCGATCAAGGCGCGCAAGGAAGTGATTATCGCGGCCGGGCCAGTGAATTCACCAAAATTGTTGGAGCTGTCCGGCATCGGCCGCGGCGACATCCTGCAGCAATTCGGCATTCCGGTGATTCAGGAACTGCGCGGCGTCGGTGAGAATTTGCGCGACCACCCCAATACGCGGCTGACGTTTGAGTGCAGCAAGCCGATCACCATCAACGACGCGCTGCAGCGCAATTCGGTGAAGGTGAAGGAGGGGCTCAAATACGCGCTGTTCGGCAAAGGCCTGCTGTCGATCTGTTCGGCCGTGGCGCACACTGTGATGCGTTCTTCTCCGGACGAGCCGCGGCCCGACCTGAAGCTGCAATTGCAGCCTTTCTCCGGCAAGGATCGCTATGCGCGCCGCCCGCAGGACGGGCTCGACGCCTTCTCCGGTTTCACCGTCGGCGTTATGGGCTTACGCCCGCGCTCCGCGGGCTGGACGCATGTCGCGTCGCCCGATCCGCTCGCCTATCCGAAGATCGATCCGAAATATCTCGACGATCCGCATGACGCGCAGGTGCTGCTGACTGGGATCAAGGCTGTGCGGCGCGTGGCGAGTTTTCCAGCGATGGCGAAGCTGATCGTGCGCGAAACGCGGCCCGGCGATAGCGCGACGACGGACGATCAGATCCTCGACTATATCCGCGAGACGACGCAAACCACCTGGCACATCGTGGGCAGCTGCAAAGCGGGCACGGATGCGGACGCCGTCGTCGATCCGGATTTGCGCGTGCGCGGCATCAGCCAGCTTCGCGTGATCGATTCCTCGATTTTCCCGACCATTCCATCGTCGAACACCAATGCGCCAACCATCGCGCTCGGCGAACGCGGTGCGGAAATCGTCTTGAACGCGTGGCGCAATCTGGCCAAGGCGGCGGCGTGATGAAGATCGAGCGGCTCGAACTGTTCGTGACGGAGCTGCCGGTTCGGCTGCAGCGCACGTTTTCGAGCGGCAGTTACGACACCGGCCCGAAAGGCCAGTTGCTCGGCAAGCCGGTTTTTCTGAAGTTGCATGCCGAGGGCGTCACCGGCGTTGCGCAAATCCGGCCGATCAGTCCGGGCCATTTCGTGACGGACACGGTGCATAGCGTGCTCGGCGCGATCAAAGACATCTACGGCCCGCTGCTGATCGGGCGGCGCGTTGCGGATTTCGAAGCGAACGATGCGTTGATGACCTCGCGTCTGCCGGGCAATCCCGCAGCGCGCGCGCTGATCGACATCGCCATGCACGACGCGCTGGGCAAGGCGCTCGGCGTTCCGGTCCACGATCTGATCGGCGGACGTGCGCAAGCGACGATCCCGCTCGAATGGTCGGTCAGCCTTTACGACGATGTCAGCAAAATGATCGCCGACGCCCGCCGCGCCGTCGAGGAGTTCGGCATCCGCGTCCTGTGCCTAAAGGCTGCGGGAAAGGGCGGTTGGCGCAGGGATGTAGGCAATTTCCGCGCGGTGCGTGAAGCGGTGGGCGCGGACGTCATGATCGGCGTCGATCCGAATACGGGTTGGTCTGTGGCGGAGACGGTGCAGGCGCTGAACGCGATGCGCGAGATGGATGTCGGCTATTGCGAGCAGCCGATCGATCGCCGCGATCTGCGCGGGCTGGCGCTGATCCGCGCGCAGGCCGGCGGTGTGTCGATCATGACGGACGAAAGCCTGTTCACTGTGCGCGACGCGGCCGAGATCGCGGAAGCGGGCGCCGCCGACGTGTTTTGCGTGAAGCTTTACAAAGTCGGCGGGCTGACGCCTGCGCGGAAGATCGCCGCGGTCGGCGAAGCGCATCGCATCAGTGTGAATTGTGGCGGACTGGCGGTTGCGTCGCAATTCGAAGCCGCCGCCGCCGCTCACTATTGCGCGTCGATCCCGGCGTCGCGAACGTTTGGCGCGGCCGAATTCGTGTTCGGGGTGGGCGTCTTGGGCGACGATCCGCTAGTGGCCGATGGCGCGATGACGATCAAAGGCGGCGCGGTCGCCGTGCCAACCGGGCCGGGGCTCGGGCTCACACTCGACGAGGCGGCGCTCAAGCGGATGACGCTAAGCGAAATTGTGGTCGCCTAAACCGGCGCGGATTGGAAATCCCGCACCGCTTGCTTTACAACCGACGGCGTCAACGACGGCCCGACCGATTGCACGAAATCCAGCAAAAACGGCCGCAAATAGGTGTTGGGACGCAGCACGACCTTGGCCGTGCTGGAGGGTAGAATGCCGGCGGCGTCGCGCGCCTCGATGCCGACGTCGCGCTCTTTGTCATAAGTCAGCGACGCAAGAATGCCGATGCCGAGCCCCATGCTGACATAGGTCTTGCAGACATCGGCATCGATGCCGCTCATGATGATCTTCGGCTCAAGCCCAGCATTGCTGAACGCCTTCAGCACTTTCCAGTGGCCGCTATAGCGGGAATCGTAGGTGATGATCGGATACTTGGCGATTTCTTCAAGCGTCAGTTTCGGCACGCTGAGAATGGGATGGTCGCTCGGCGCGACGACGCAGCGCTGCAGCTCGAAGCAATTGAGCTTAATGAGGTTCGGGAACTCGCGGATCGTCTCGGTGCAGATGGCGATGTCGGCATCGCCGGAATCCACGAGCGCGCAAATTTCCTCCGGATCGCCCTGCTTCAGCACCAGCTTCACGTTGGGATAATGGTCGACGAAGCGCTTGACGATCTTCGGCAGCACATAGCGCGCCTGCGTGTGCGTCGTGCCGATGGTGAAGACGCCCCGATTGCCAGAATGCATGTCCTCCTTCAGCCGCTTCAGCGCCGCGACGTCGGTGACGACGCGTTGGGCGATCGAGAGCACGATGGCGCCCGGTTCGGTCAAACCGATGATGCGGTTGCGGGTGCGCGTGAAAATCTCGAAGCCGAGCTCAAGTTCGAGCAGCTGGATTTGCCGGCTGACGCCGGGCTGCGACGAGTGCAACGCCTCGGCGGCCTGCGAGAGGTGGTTGCCGTGGCGGACGATCTCCACGACGTACCGCAATTGCTGGAGGTTCATGAATTTCGCTCGCTCACCATCGCCATATTGCATGCTAGCATATAATAATATGTCGTGCGATTATAGTGCGTCCCGCTATTTTCGCTGCAGTCCCCGCGCCCACCGGTCGGGGCGCGGTTGGACGGGTAAGGGATGGCGGATCGGCAGGCTTATGACGTCGTCGTTGTCGGCGGAGGCAACGCGGCGCTGTGCGCAGCGATCAGCGCCACGAACGAGGGCGCGCGCGTGCTGCTGCTTGAGCGCTCGCCCATCGAAGAGCGCGGCGGCAACAGCGCCTACACCGATGGGCTGATGCGCACCGTTTACAATGGCGCAGACGACATCCGCGCGTTTTGTCCCGATCTCACCGACGAGGAAGTCGCGGTCAGCGATTTCGGGGCCTACACCGAAGCAGATTTCTTCGACGACATGGCGCGGATCACGCAGTACCGCACCGATCCCGATCTCTGCGAATTGCTCGTCACGCGCAGCCGCGAAACCATCCTCTGGCTGCGCGACCAGGGCGTCGGCTTCTTTCCGAACTACGGCCGCCAAGCCTATCGCGTGAACGGACGCTTCAAGTTCTGGGGCGGCGCGACGATTGCGGTGAAGGCCGGCGGTCCAGGCTTGGTGGAAGCCTTGTTCAAGGCGGCTGAGAAGAAGGGCGTTTCGATCCGCTACAATGCCTGGGTGCGCGAGCTGGTGCACGATGAAAGCGGCGTGTCCGGCGTCGTGCTGATCAATGAACAGGGCGTGCGCGAGACGATCCGCGCGAATGCGGTTGTGCTCGCTTGCGGCGGCTTCGAAGCCAACGCCGAATGGCGCGCCAAATATCTCGGACCGGGTTGGGACCTGGCGAAGGTGCGCGGCTCACGCTTCAATACTGGCGACGGCCTCTCGATGGCGCTGGAAGCAGGTGCGCAATCCTACGGGCATTGGTCGGGCTGCCACGCCGTGTCGTGGGAGCGCAATGCGATGGATTTCGGTGATCTGACGCTGACGCCGCAATATCAGCGCCATTCGTATCCGTTCTGCTTGATGGTGAACATCGAAGGAAAGCGCTTCGTCGACGAGGGCGCGGACTTCCGCAACTATACCTACGCCAAATATGGCCGCGCGGTGCTTCAGCAGCCGGGGCAGGTGGCGTGGCAGGTGTTTGACTCGAAAGTCGTGCATCTGCTGCGCGACGAGTATCGCATGCGCAGCGTCACCAAGGTTCGCGCCGACACGCTCGAAGAGTTGGCCGACAGGATGGAGGACGTCGACAAGGCGCAGTTCCTGGCCACGGTTGCTGAGTTCAATGCTTCCGTGAAAGAGGACGCCGCGTTCGACCCCAATGTGAAAGACGGCCGCAGCGCCTCGAGCAACGGCGTTGTGCGCAGCAATTGGGCCAACAAGATCGATACCGGCCCGTTTGAAGCCTATGCGGTGACCTGCGGCGTCACCTTCACCTTCGGCGGCGTGCGCGTCTCGACGCACGGCGAAGTCGTCGATACGGGCGGCAAGGCGATCCCCGGTCTGTTCGCCGCAGGCGAAATGATCGGCGGCATTTTCTACCACAACTATCCCGGCGCCAGCGGGCTCACCAGCGGTTCGGTGTTCGGACGCCTGGCGGGAAGCGGGGCTGCTACGTACGCAAAGTCTCGCAGCGTCGCGGTCGCCGCAGCTTGAAGCACACACTCAACATAGTCTGAACGCGCAAGGCAAAGCAGATGGACGCTCAGGTTAAGACACAGGCGCCGCCGGTTACGCGGATGCTGGCGGAGTTCGCCACCAAGCTGCGCTATGAGGATCTGACGCCCGATGTCATCGCGATGGCTAAGCGCAGCATTCTCGATTCATTCGGGTGCGGCGTGTTCGGCGCCAACACGCCTTGGACGCAAGCGGTCACGCGCGTCGTCAATGGACTGGGCCAAGCGCAACGCGCGTCGGCTTGGGGCCAAAAGGGCAAAGCCGATGTGCTGGGCGCCTCGTTCATCAATGGCACGTCAGCACAGGGCTACGAGCTCGACGATTGCCACGATCAATCGATGTCGCACTATGGCGCCGGCGTGATCCCCGCCGTGATGGCGTGCTCGGAGGATTTCGGCAATGTCAGCGGCAAGGACATGATCCTCGCCGTCGTCGCAGGCTACGAACTTGGCACGCGCATCGGCAACACTGTGAGTCCGTCGGCGTTCCACACCGGGTTCCACCCGTGTGGGCTCACCTCGACGTTCGGTTCGGCGGCGGCGATCGGCAAGCTGATCAAGCTCGACACCGAAAAATATATCAACTGCCTTGGTCTCGCCGGCTCGCAGGCCGCCGGCCTGATGGCGGCGCAATTCGGGGCGATGGCCAAGCGCTTCCATTCGGGCAAAGCCTCGCAGAATGGGATCATCGCCGCTTATTGCGCGCGCGAAGGTTTGACCGGCGTGCGCGACGTGATCGAAGCGGAATATGGCGGCTTCTGCTCGTCTTATTCGCGCGAATACGATCTCAGCTGGGCGACGAAGGGCCTGGGCGCCGGCCATTGGGAGATCATGAAGAACGGCTTCAAGCGCTATTCTTCGCTCGCTTCGAGCCAAGCGACCGCCGAGTGTCTGCGCATCCTGCGCGAGCAGCACAATCTGCGCGGCGAAGATGTGGAGCGCGTCGATGTCGGCACGACCAACATGGTCTATGTCCATTGCGGCTGGCCCTATAAGCCAATGAATCCGCCGGAAACCATCGCCGCGCAGATGAACCTGCCGTTCGTGGCGGCGGTTATGCTGCTTGAAGGAAACGCCTTCATCGATCAGTTCCAGGACAGCAAGCTCACCGATCCGACGATCATGAATCTGGCCGACCGCGTCATCGTCACGGTCGATCCCGAACTCGATGCGCTGGGCAAAGACGAAATGCGCGCTGTGCGCGTCACCGTGACAATGCGAAACGGCAAGCAATACAAGCATTCGCTGCTCTATCGCCCGGGGCATTGCATGAACCCGATCCCGGATGAAGCGCTGCGCGCCAAATTCCGCGATCTCGCCGGCCGCGTCATCAAGGAAAGCGCCTGCGCGCGCATCGAAACGATCGTCGAAAATCTCGACAAGGAAGCCAATCCCGCGCCGTTGCTGGCGACGGCGCTGCAGGACGTGCGCTGATGAGCAAGACCCTGGCGGAGACCTACGCCGATTTTGCTTCGTCGTTCCCGGCGAAGGATATGCCGGCGGACGTGCGCGAGGCCGCGCGCTGGCACATCATCGACTCGATTGGCGTCTCCATTGCGGGCGCCAATCCGAACGAGGATAGCGGCAAGGCCGCGGCGAAGCTGGCGAAGCAATGGGGCGCCGGCGAGGGCGCGAGCCTTTATGGTCTCGAAGGCAAGGCGCGGCCCGAACTTGCGGCGCTGCTGAACGGTTCGATGGCGCAGGCGCTGGAAATGGATGACAAGCACGGCTCCTCGATGGCGCGCCCAGGCTCCACGGTGATCCCAGCAGCGCTCGCAGCCGCTGAGGCCCGCGGCGCGACCATTGCCGATGCGATCGATGCAACGGTCGTCGGCTATGAAGTGATGATCAGGCTTGGTTTCGTCGGCGGCGATCGCTTCCTCGAGCGCGGCTATCACACCTCGTCGCTGATCGGTTCGTTCGGCGCGGCGGCGGCGATCGGGCGCTTTCGCAAGGCGAGCGCGGCGCAGATCGTCGATGCGTTCGGCATCAGCGGGACGCTGGCCTCGGGCATTCAGGAATCCACGCGCACCGGCTCCACGTCCAAAATCATTCACGGCGGCTGGGGCGCGCACGCGGGGATACTCGCCGTCGATATGGCGATGGCCGGCATCACTGGCCCGTCGACCGTCTTTGAGGGCAAGTTCGGCTTTTTCGAAACGCATCTGACGCCCATCAAGGGCGAGCTCGATTTCGCCAAAGGCGGCGCCGCGCTGGGCGCGCACTGGTATCTGCCGGAAACGGCCTACAAGCCTTACCCGTGTTGCCAATTGCTGCACGCCTTCATCGAGGCGGCCAAGCAAGTGCTCGCCGACTTCGAGCGCGACGGCGTGACGGTCGACGATATCACGTCGATTAAGTGCCAACTTGCGGAGCCCGGCTTGACGCTGGTCACGCAGCCGCGCGAGCGCAAGAAGGCGCCGCAGACGCCGCACGAAGCGCGCTTCAGTCTGTTTTATGGCGTTGCGGCCGCGCTGCTCGACGGCGATGTCGGCCTTGAGACGTTCCGCGCGGAGCGTCTCTCCGACCCGAGAATCCTCAAGCTTGCCGCGGCGACGGAAGCCTCTGTCGACCCGGACTCGGATTATCCGCAGCATTGCCCTGCGCGGCTGACCGTCGAGGCGAAGGGCAAGACCTATTACAAGCACGTACCGTACCATCCGGGTTCGCCGGAAGCGGCGCTGACGCGATCCGACGTGCTGGACAAGTTCGCGCGCAATACGCGCTGGTGCTTTGGGGAAGGCGCTCGCGCCATGGCCGAAGAAATGGGCGCGCTGCCGGAGAACGCCGAGATTGCGCGTCTCATCGGTTACGCCACGCGCAATAAGAGCGAGACGCGGAAGGCGTCATGAGTTCGCAGGGCGCGCAAGCCGATTTCAGCCGACTATACATAGGCGGCGCGTGGGTGGCGCCGCATTCCGGCGCTGTGATCCGTTCGATCGATCCGTCGACCGAGGAAGTCTGGGCGGACGTCGCAGTGGGCGACGCCGTCGACATCGACAACGCCGTCGCGGCGGCGCGCGCGGCGGTGTCAGGAAAGTGGGGGCGCGCGACGACTCCAACCGCGCGCGGCGCGTTGCTGACGCGCTTCGCCGATTTGATTCGGCGCGATGCGCGGATGCTTGCGGAAGTGGAGAGCCGCGACAATGGCAAACCGCTGAAAGACACGCTTGGCGAAATGCAGCGCGCCGCCGACTGGATCACGTATTTCGCCGGCGCCGCCGACAAGCTCACCGGTGAGCAGAGTCCATTCAGTACAACGGCGCTCGCTTACACGCGGCGCGAGCCGGTCGGCGTCGTTGCAGCCATTCTGCCGTGGAATTCGCCGATCCTACTGGCGTGTTGGAAGCTGGGCCCGGGCCTCGCGACCGGCAATGCGATGATCCTGAAGCCCGCGCCGCAGACGCCGGCGAGCTTGCTTGCACTGGCGCGGCTGGCGCAAGAAGCGGGATTTCCGGCCGGTGCGGTCAATGTCGTGCCCGGCGACGGCGCCGTGGGTGCGGCATTGTCGGCGCATCGCGACGTCGACAAGATCTCCTTCACCGGCTCACACCAGACCGCGTCGCGCATCATGCAGGCGGCGAGCGTCAATCTGAAACGCTGTTCGTTCGAGTGCGGCGGCAAATCGCCGTTCATCGTCTTCGCTGACGCCGACGTGGAGCGCGCGCTATCCGTTGCGACGCACAGCAGCTTCCGTTCGACGGGTCAGTCTTGCTCGGTCGCGTCGCGCATCTTCGTTGAGCGGCCGATCTATGAGAAGTTCGCGCGGGATTTGGCGGAGCGCGCGCGGCGCATTCGCATCGGCTCGCCGTTCGATCCGAAGACGCATATCGGTCCGCAGACCTCCGCTGAGCAGCTGGAGAAGACCCAGGCGTACATTGCGCTGGGCCATGAAAGCGGCGCGCGTGTCCTCGCCGGCGGGGGACGTCCGCCTGGTTTGCCGCGCGGCTATTATGTTGAGCCAACCGTCTTCGCCGACGCCGACAATGGTTCGCGCTTGGCGCAAGAGGAAATCTTTGGGCCGGTGACGGCGGTTATGCCGTTCGACAGTGAGGAGGAGGTCGTCTCGCTGGCGAACGACACCTACTACGGCCTTGTCGGCGGCTTGTGGACATCGGACGTGTCGCGCGCGCATCGCGTCGCCGCCCAAATCGAGGCGGGCCTGGTATCGGTCAACACGTTCCGACCGGTGCACTACATGCTGCCGTATGGCGGCTACAAGCTCTCCGGCATCGGCCGCGAAAACGGCTTTGATGCGCTGCACGAATTCACCGAGACGAAAACCGTCGTCGTCGATCTTGCGGACCAGGCGCCGCCGGACCCGTTCGTGGATTGATCGCCGGCGCCCATGCTCTGGGTGGAAATCGCGGATGCGCGTGCGCGATGAAGACGCGCCCGTCAATGTGCCGCATAATAACGCGCTAAAGCATAAGACGGGAGGACAGGCGTGGCGTTTCGGTTGCAATGGGCGCAGGCGTCCGTCAGCGACGGCGATCACCGATGAGTAGTGCGCCGACGCGGCCGTCCGGCGCGCGAGCATCCGAACTTGAGGCCGCCGTCGGCGCGGTGCTCGATAATCTCAAGACGTTTCGCGTTGGCTATTGGGCGCCGGTCCTGCTGGGGCTCATCATGCTGTTCGATTCATGGGACAGCATCGCGATCGCCTACGCTATGCCTTCGATGCTGGCCGAATGGCGCCTGTCGCCACTGCAGATCGGTATCGTCATTTCATCTGGCTATGCCGGCCAATTCGCCGGCGCGATCGTCCTCGGCGCCCTGGCGGAGCGCTTTGGACGCATGCCAATTTTCATCGTCGCAGCGACGGTGATGGCGGTGCTGGCGCTCGCCTGCGCCTACGCGCCGAACTACGAGATGATGGTCGGCATCCGTTTCGTGCAGGGCGTGATGATCGGCGGCGCGCTGCCCATCTCGGTGACCTACATCAACGAACTTGCGCCGACGCAAACGCGCGGGCGTTACTTCACGATGTTTCAGGTGCTGGCGATGGCGGGCTACGCCGCGGCCTCGGTGTCGAGCACGTTCATCATTCCGCATTGGGGCTGGCGTTGGTTGTTCGCTCTGGGCGCGGCGCCGATCGTGCTGGTGCCGCTCGCCGCGTTGACGCTGCCGGAATCGCCGCGTTGGCTCGCGCGCATCGGCCGCTTCGGCGATGCGAACCGGGCGCTGGCGCAACTCGGCGGCGGCCCGGCGATCGAGCCGCCGGAAATCCAATCCGCCGCGTCGGTGAAGGGGGAGCCGAAACTCAACACGTTGGTGTTGTTCGGTCGCGGCCTATGGGCGCGAACCGCGATCGTCACGCTGCTGTGGTTCCTGACCTCGTTCGCGAATTTCGGCCTGACCACGTGGGTGCCGTCGATTTACGTCACGGTCTTTCATATTCCCGTCGCCAATGCCCTGAAGTATGGCGCTGCGTCGAGCGTCGGATTTTTGATCATCTCACCCTTCCTCGGGCTCATCATGGACCGCACTGGCCGCAGACCGATCGCCATGATCGGCACGGCTATCGCCACAATCATGATGATCGCGCTCGCGTTCCATCGCCCGAGCGCCGAAATGGTGCTGGTGCCAATGGTGTTGCTGGGGCACGTGGCAATTTCCGCGACATCGCTGATCCTTTGGCCCTATACGGCGGAGACGTACCCAACCAACGTGCGCGCTCTGGGACTGGGCTACGCCAGCTCGATCGCGCGCGGGGCTTCGATGCTGACCCCGCTCTGCGTCGGCGTCATCCTGAGCACGGGCGCGTCGATTGCGATCGTGTTCGCCACGTTCGGCGTATGCGCATTTGGGGCGTTCCTTATGTGGGTGACGCTGACCCGCGAAACCGCGCGGAAGCCGCTCGAAAGCATCTGAAATGGAAGGGCGACGATGAGGGTAGCTGTCTTTGGCCAGATGCGGTTTCCGCCGGAGCAACGCGCTGCGATCTTGCCTCATCTCAAAACACTGATCGAGGCGACGCGCCGGAACGATGGATGCATCGCGTACGATGTCGCCGAAGACGTGCTCGATCCAGGGCTTTTCCGCTTCTCGGAGCTGTGGCCTGATCAGGAAACGCTGTCCGGTCACATGAAGGCGCCGCACATTCCGCCATGGCGCGAGGCGTGCCTGACATGTGGGATTATCGAGCGCACGTTCGCAGTGTATGACGCCACGAACGAGCGCGGCCTGGGCTGATCCGCGCGACAGGGAGATCAGATTGCCTCGCATTCCGTACCCGAAGCCGGAAACGCTGTCGCAGGCTAAAAGCGACATCATCGCCAATCCGCCGGTTGGACGCGTGCTTAATGTTTCTCGGATGGCGATGCACGCGCCCGACATGTTCTGGTGGCCGCAACGCGAGCTGGGAATGGCCGCCGTGCGCACACAAACCTTCGAGCCGAAGCTGAAGGAAAGCATCGTTCTCCGCGTCGCTTACATGTCCAACAGCGATTACGAGCTGCATCATCACAAAGCCCTGGCGGAGAATGCCGGCGTCACCGAGGCGATGTTCGAAGCGCTGCGCGTGGGCGACTTTTCGAGCTTCACGCCCAGGGAACGGGCGGTGCTGGAGTTCGTGACGGAAGTCGTGCGCGATGTATCGCCGCGCGAGGAGACCATCGCGGCGGTCCGGGAATATCTGCCCAACGAGCAATTGTTCGAGCTGATCTTCTTCATCGGCTCGTACATGATGACGGCGCGCGTTGCGGCGGTCTCGGGGCTCGAGCTTGACGAGGAGCCGGTGCGCGCCTGGCGCTAAGAGAAGGTGCGGCCGAAGATGCGGTTGGCCGTTGAAAAGAGCACTTTCGCGCGCTCGTCAGCATCCAGCAAAGCAACCGAACGGCGAAGGCCTTCGATGATCCTGGAATAGGGGCCTTTGGTTTGACCGATATCGGTCCCGACCATGATACGTTCGGCGCCGAATTCATTGACCAAGCGCCGCACGAACTTTGCCGTATCGATGGCGTGCGCGTCCAAGAATTCGAGATTGATGCCGGTCAGTTTGAAGTGGATGTTGCGATGCGCGCGGAGCGCCTTGAGCGCCGGCGTGATCGCGTAGTCCGGCGGGCCTGGATAGGTGATGCGTTCGTTTGGCGTAAAGAACGCCATCGGCGCGTGCTCGATCCCCAAATGATCGATCACGATCGGCATTTCTGGAAACATATCGGCGATGATCAAGATAGCGGGCAGGTTGTAGGGGATTTGCCGTAGGTAGAAGATGATGGCGACCGGCAAACCGAGTTCCGCGGCCGTCTCCCACAGGCGGAGCGTCTGCGGCGCATTCATCCAGCCGGTGTCGATATTGTCGGACGTGTTGGCGAAGCGCAGCGCGCCGACGGCTTGGCGCTTGACCATATCGCGCAGGATGTCAGGCGATTGCGGGTCTTGGCCGGCGAGCATGACGACGGGCGTCAGTCGGTCTCGATGCGGACGCGACGCGTCGAGCACATAGGAATTGTCGACATAGTAGTAGTGGAAGCGCTGGACGGCGCAGGCGCGCGTCACGTTGCACGCCGCCATGTCCTCAAGCAGCTCTTCAGCGGTGCAGGGCGGAACGCCCGTGTGCTTGACGACAGCTGAGGGCGGATAGGCGACGCTGTCCGCCGACATGATGTGCGCATGCGTGTCGAAGATCGGCTCGATATTGGCCATCGGCGCTGACACTCAGTCCTTCTTCGCCGCCAACCGCTTCTCCATCTCTTCGCGCGGCAGCACGGTCGCGGCGGCGCCGCCCTTGAACATCGAACTCCACTTACGGTGCTTCACCAGCCACGCGCCATCGTCCAGCACGACCGTGTCCCGCACCAGCGAGACATTGATCGGCGGCGCCGTCGCTTGCGGCGCCTCGCCGTCATGCGCATAGAGCATGCAGACCCAGGCGCAATTGGCGACCGTGTCGCTCTCGAACGTGCAATGGAAATTGATCACAGCGTGCAGCACGACGCGGGGGCCGCGATCGCGACGAAATGCGTAGAATTCCTCGATTTCGCGACGTCCCTTGTACGGCGCGACGCCGCCGCTCTCGAACACGCCATCCTCGGTGTAATAGCTTGCAGCGTTGCGACCCCAGTTGAAGTCGACGTCATGCCAATACGCGATCAGCTTGGCATGGAGATCTTGAGCTATCGCGCGTTGCTGGCTGGCGTCCATCGGTGCTTTCCCCAGAGCGTTTCTTTGCATCAGGCGGAATTGCTCGCGGAGCATCGCTGTTATCCGCGGAGCGGTTCGCTGATTGAAATAGATGCGATCGCCACCGCGCTTGCGACGTTCGGATTTCGGTGTCCGAAGCGCTAGCTTGTGTCGACATAAAAAACGGTACAGTGTCTCCAAATTGAGATCAATGTCGCGAGCGGCGTGAGCGCGCTTCAAGCTCATCCCTGCAGCGCAATTCAGATATCGTGGAGTGAGACGTCGAATGGCTGAGCGGAAGGCAATCATCACCTGCGCGGTGACGGGATCGATCCATACGCCCTCGATGTCGCCGCATTTGCCGATCACCGCCGAAGAGATCGCCGACGCGGCGATTGGCGCCGTGGAAGCCGGCGCCGCCATCGTCCATCTGCACGCGCGCAATCCCGTGGATGGCAAGCCGGATCAGAGCCCGGAGGCTTTCCGTCCGATCATCGAGGTGATCAAGCAGCGCTGTGATGGCGTCATCAACATCACCACCGGCGGCGCGCCGTGGATGTCGATCGAGGAGCGCGTGGCGCCCTGCGCGAAGTTCAAGCCGGAGGTCGCGTCGCTCAATATGGGCTCGATGAATTTCGGCCTTTACGAGATGCTGCATCGTTTCAAGACGCTGAAGTACGAATGGGAGCACATGCTGCTCGAAGGCTCGCGTGATCGCGTGGTCAAGAACACGTTCACGGACATCGAGTACATTTTGAAGACGTGCGCCGCCAACGGCACGCGCTTCGAAGCGGAATGCTATGATGTCGGCCACCTCTATACGCTCGCGCACTTCGCCGACCGCAAACTGATCGAACCGCCCTTCTTCGTGCAGAGCGTGTTCGGCATCCTGGGCGGTATCGGCGCGCATCCGGAAGATGTCGGCCACATGAAGCGTACGGCGGATCGACTGTTCGGCGACGATTATCGCTGGAGTGTGTTGGGCGGGGGTCGCAATCAGATGACGGTCGCCGCGATCGCGGCGGCGATGGGCGGCAACGTGCGCGTGGGCCTTGAGGATTCGCTTTGGGACGGGCCCGGTAAGCTGGCAGAATCGAACGCTGCGCAGGTCACGCGCGTACGCAAGATCATCGAGGGCCTCGGGCGCGAGATCGCTTCGCCAGACGAGGCGCGCGAGATTTTGAAGTTGAAGGGCGGCGACCGCGTCGACTTCTAATTATTTTGGCCGCGTCAGCCGAAAGATTCCGTTGGCGCGGGCGACCGGACCGTTCGGCCCGATGGCGACGACATCGCAGAACGCCGTGCGATAGGTGGCGTGGATCATGCGCGCGCGACTTTCGATCCAGTCGCCGGCGACCGCGCCGCCGAGGAAGTCGATCGTCATCGACATGGTGGGCGATGGGCCTTCGAGCTTCGTGGCGGCGCGCATGGCGAGGCCCAGCGCCATATCGACGAAGGTCGCGATCATGCCGCCATGACAGGCCAGGCTGGCGTTGCAGTGTTTTGGTTCGACGCGAAAGCCGATGCGAAACGGTTCTTCCGGACCGAGATCCTTCGAGGACGTGAAGAACGGGCCGGTTATCGCTTCGAAGGCGCCGAACTCCATGGCTGTCCAGTCAGCCGAGGGCGGTTTCGCGTCAGACATGCAAGCTCCCTGCGCGGCGCCGGGCCGCGATCCTTTTCCTAGTGCGTGTTTCCATGACAATGTATCGAATACGAGCTATGCTGGAATACGAAATCCGGCGTTGGCCGTCAGTGTGACAAGCGGCGCTGCGGGTCTTTGCGAATTGGAGCGGGGCGTGCGCAACAAGGCGAAGGAGGACGTCGAGCAGACTGGCGTGCAGTCGGTGATGATCGTCCTCGGCGTCATGGAATACCTGGCGGCGCGCGAAGCGGCGGGCGTGACGGAGATCGCAACGGCTCTCGGAACGACGAAGGCGCGCGTTCACCGCCACCTGCGCACTTTGGTCGCCGCCGGATACGCGTCGCAAGACGACGACGGCGAACGCTATGCCGTAGGGTCTCGGCTCATAGCCCTCGGGCACGCCGCCTCTCTCGATTCAGCGCTGGTCCGCATCGCCAAGCCGACCATGGCGCGCGTGCGCGACCAGCTTGGGCACACCGTGCTGCTCGACAAAATCGGCGCGCAGGGCGTCGAAATCATCGATTTTTGCGCCGGCACGGGAATGGTGGAGATTTCAGTGAAGCGGGGGCAGAGCCTGCCTTTGCACGCAAGCGTCGCTGGCAAGCTGGCGCTGGCCTACGCCGAACCATCGGGTCGCCCAGCGCTCGACAAACGAAAGCTGACCGCGCTCACGCCGGAGACGATCACGGATGCGGAGACGCTGCAGCTCGAACTCGAGCGCATCCGGCAACAAGGCTGGGCCGCGGCGCCGGAAGAATTCACGCTCGGCATCAATTGCATCGGTGCGCCGATCTTCAATCAGCGCGGCCAGATCGTCGCTGCGATCGCACTGCTGGACTCGGTGCAATTCCTCAGCCGTCGGCCGACGCGTGAGCAGATTTCCACCATCATCGACGCCGCGGCCGAGATCACCTCCATTCTTGCGTTGAAGCGTGCGAACCCGGTCGAGCCTTCGGCTTGACGGAACGAGCGCGTCTGCGCGAAAAGTGAACATTGTATCGCATGCCGATACTGATCTCGGAACACACGGCTCCTCATGACCATTCGACCGTTGGCGGGCGTGAAGGTTTTGGACTTCACGACGCTGCTGCCTGGGCCGCTGGCGACGCTGATTCTGGCGGAGGCGGGCGCCTCGGTGATGAAGGTCGAACGCCCCGACGGCGGCGACGATATGCGCGGGTACGAGCCAAAGCTCGGGCCGACGAGTGCAATGTTTGCGCTGCTCAATCGCGGCAAGACAAGCATTGCGCTTGATCTCAAGAATTCTGCGGATCAAGCGCGCGCGCTTGGCATGGCGACGACTGCGGACATTGTCGTCGAGCAATTCCGCCCTGGCGTGATGGACCGTTTGGGTCTTGGCTACGAGGCCGTGGCGCGCCTCAATCCGAAGATCGTCTATTGCTCGATCACAGGCTACGGGCAGAGCGGGCCGAAAGCGAACGACGCCGGCCACGACATGAACTTCGCCGCCGAAGCTGGGTTGCTGTCCGTGGTGGCGGATCGCGATGGTGCGCCGCCGCCCTTGCCTGCGCCGATCGCCGATATTGTCGGCGGCGCCTATCCGGCGGTCATGAACATCCTGCTGGCGCTGCGCGAACGCGACGCGAGCGGACGCGGACGCCATCTCGACGTCGCCATGAGCGACAACATGTTTCCGCTGCTGGTGCGCGCGCTTGCCAGCGGTTTTCGCGGCGTTTGGCAGGCGCCCAACGCGGATCTGCTTACCGGCGCCACGCCGCGCTACGCCAATTATCGGACGCGCGATGGTCGTTATGTGACGGTCGCGGCGTTGGAGGATCGCTTTTGGCGCAATCTGTGTGCGCTGCTGGGCGTGTCGGAGGATGCGCAGCGCGCGGACGTCGCGAAGGCGATCGCGCAACGCGATGCGCAGGATTGGGCCGCCGCGTTCGCAGGGCGGGACGTGTGTTGTTCCGTGGTCGCGACGGTGGAGGAGGCGCTGGCCTCGCCGCATGTGGCCGCACGCGGGCTCTTTACGCGCCGTGTAGAAAACGCGGGTGGAGAAATACCCGCCCTGCCGCTGCCGCTTGTTGAAGCCTATCGCGATCCGGAACGCGGCGCCGCGTCTCCGGAGTGAGACGCTGGAAATGCGTCGTTCGCAAATGACCTATGCCGTTGAGGTCAAAAGCGCCGTCCGCTGAAGGCGTCGTGGCGCAAACGCTGGACGGCGCCGGCCGCGCTCGTCTTCTATGCGGGGCGGTAGGAGACGCGAAAATGGATAGCGGCGAAGCGAGCGCGGCCAACGCGCCGGCGCATGATCTGCAGGGCGCGGTCGGCGAACGCATCGACGGGCTGACCAGCTGGCGCGTGCGCTTCTGGGCGCCGATCGTGCTTGGGCTCATCATGCTGGGCGACAGTTGGGACAGCATCGTCATCGCCTATGTCGTGCCGTCGCTGAAGCAGGAATGGGGTCTCGATACGATCGCGATCGGGGCGATGATTTCCGCCGGCTACGCGGGCCAGTTCGTCGGCTCGCTGCTGCTCGGGCCGTTGGCGGAGAAATTCGGCCGCATGCCGATCTTCTATGTCGCGATCACCGCGATGTGCATGTTCACGCTGGGCTGTGCGTTGTCGCACGACCCGCAGCTGTTTCTGACGCTTCGCTTCTGTGCGGGGTTCTCGCTCGGCGGCGCGCTGCCCGTGTGCATCAGCTACGTCAACGAACTGGCCCCGACCAAGACGCGCGGGCGCTATTTCTCGCTGTTCCAGTTCATCATGGTGTCGGGTTACGCGCTGGTTTCGATCACCGCGCCGTTCATCATCCCGGCGCATGGCTGGCGCACGATGTTCTTCATCGGCGCCTTCCCGGTGTTGCTGATCCCGCTGGTGATGCTGACCTTGCCGGAATCGCCGCGCTGGCTCGCGCGCTACGGCCGCGTGGCGAAAGCGAACCGGGCGCTGGCGAAGCTGGGGGCCGCAGCGGTGGACGAAAACCTGCCGATCGGCGGCGCGGAAGCGCGGCGCGTGCCCGTGCTTGCGCTGTTTGCGCCGGAATATCGCGTGCGCACGATCGTCGTGAGCGCGCTGTGGTTTTTCACCTCGCTCGTCTCGTTCGCCTTCGCCACCTGGGCGCCGACGCTCTACACGCAGGTCTATCATCTGCCGCTGGAAGAGGGGCTGCGCTATACGGCGATCGCCGGCGCGCTCTATCTTTTCGTGCCACTGGCGTTCGCCGCGCTGATTGACATTGTCGGACGGCGCGGACCGGCCATTTTCGTGAACAGCGTCGCACTCTTGGCGCTCATCGCGCTGATCGCTATCAGTCAGCCGCAGACATTGACGGTGGCGACGCTGATCACGACGGGCTGGATCGCGGCCGCTGCGGGCTCGGTGATTCTCTGGCCCTACACCGCCGAGATCTTCCCCACGCAGATGCGCGCGACGGGCGTCGGGCTGTCGAGTTCGCTCGCACGCGGCGCATCCATGCTGACGCCGCTCGTCGTTGCGGGCACGCTGGCCTATGGCGGATCGGTACGCGTGGTGTTCGCGATGCTCGGCGTCTGCTCGCTGATCGTGATCTTGCTGTGGGTGTTTTTCACCCGCGAAACCGCACGCAAGAGCCTTGAAGAAACGGGCGGGCGCTAGGCGGCGACGACGCCTCCGTCGAGCGAAATGATCGCGCCGGTTACGAACGACGACGCATCCGATGCGAGCCAAACCACTGCACCCGTCATTTCTTCAGGCTGGCCGACGCGATCCATCGGCACTTTCGCCGGCGTCGCCCCGGCTGCGCTGCGCCCGGCGCGCATCGTGCTGAGCAGGCCAGTGTTCACGGGACCCGGCGCGATGGCGTTGACGCGGATGTTCTGCGTCGCCAACTCGAGCGCGACGGACTTTGTGAGCCCGGCGATGGCGTGCTTCGTGGCCGAATAGGGCGCGGCGAGCGGCAAGCCGTTGAGCGCCGCAGTCGAGGCAAGGTTGATGACCGAACCTTTGCCGTTCTTCCGGAAATGCGGGATTTCGTACTTCAGACACAGCCACGCGCCGCGCACGTTGATGGCGAACAGATTGTCGAAATCCTCTGTGCTGATCGACTCAACAGGGCCAGACGCGCCCGGAATGCCGGCATTGTTCATAGCGATGTCGAGGCCGCCCAAGCGCGACACCGCTTGATCGACCATCGCTTGAACTTCGTTCTCGCGGCGGACATCCGCATGCAGGAACGAGACCTTGCGGCCCGACTGCCGGGCAATCTCGGCGGCGTTCTTTTCGCCCTCGGCATCGTTCAGTCCGGCCATGACCAGATCGGCGCCTGCGGCCGCGATTGCGCGTGCGCAGGCGAGGCCGATGCCGCTATCGGCGCCGACCACAAGCGCGCGCCGTCCTTGCAGGGAAAATTGATCGCTCACCGTGCGCTCTCCTTAAGCGGCGGCGCGTCAGGTCGAAGGGCGCGCGCCATGCCGAAATTAGCAGAAAGGCGGCCTGCGATCCCGCCGCGGTTGCGAATATTTGGTTTCTCGCTGGAGCATGGCGCGCGTGACTAGGCCGACTTCGACGCCGACTCGGCGCGGGCGATCCGGCTTCCCTCCGCCGCAGGCAATGTGCGGAACGCGTGCAGCAGCAGCAGGAAAGCGATGGGGATGACGACGAGCGTCAATTCCATGGCGAGACCGAGGTCGCCCAGCGCGACCGAGAATTTGCCGACGACGTAAGGTCCGATGCAGAGGCCGATCAGCGTAAAGGCGAGCGCGTTGGCGGCGGCGGAAGCGCCGCGCATGTGCGGCAACACGAGGTCCTGCGTGGTGGCCGCGGCGACGCCGACCCACATGTTGCCGAAGAAGCAGTAGCAGCCGTAGAGGGCGAAATAGAGAAACACGTTTTGCGTGTGCATCATCGAGATGATGAAGATCGGCAAGAGCACAGTCGAACCAAAGCCGACAAAGAGCCGCCCCGACGGGTTCCGCTTGAGCAAGACGTCCGCAACGCGGCCGCCGAACACGCCGCCCAGAAGGCCGCCCGCCGCGGCGATGATCCCCATCACCGAACCGACCAGCGCCGGCGAGGCGTGCAGGACGCGAATGGCGTAAGGCGGCGCCCAAAAACCGACCGACCAGGTGACGAAGCTCAAGAGTGAGAAGCAGCCGATGCAGGTGAGGTAGGTCGGCGTGGCGAAGATCAGCGAGAAGGTCGCCCGATCGCGGTGACGCAGCGATTGCGCCCAGGAGAAGCTCGCATAAACGCCCAACGCCAAGGCTATCCATTGCTCCGGATCGTGAAATGCAGCGGCGAGACCATATGCGAGCGCCGCCAGGATCGCAGCCGCGGCGACATTGATCGCAAGCGAGGTCATTCCGTATCGCGCCGCGTTGATCAGCGTCAGCGGCGGAACGGCGGCCGCGAGCTCGACGAAGGTGCGCGTCCACGGTTTGGGCTCTTTCGGCGCGATGATTCCGTCGGCGATGCCGCGCACGGGCTCACGCAAGGACAGCACCCAAAGCGCCGCAAGCAGACCGGGCGCGCCCATGATGAAGAACGTGGCCTGCCACGCATGGATGCCGAAGGGCGGGTTATGCGGAAACGCATGCTGCCAAGCGGTCAGCACCCAGCCGCCGATGAATTTGGACATGCCGTTGCCGACAAAGAGTCCGCTCACGCAAATCGCCAGCACTGTGGCGCGCTGCGCCTTGGCGAAGCGGTCCGAGAGGATGGAGTAGGACGCAGGCCCGACAGTCGCTTCGCCAATGCCGATGAAGGCGCGGGCGATGGCGAGGTCAAAGAAGCTGCGCGAAAGCCCGGAAAAGACGGTCATCGCCGACCAGAGCGCCATGCCGGTCGCGAGCAAGGCGCGGCGGGAGAGGAAATCCGCCAAGCGGCCGAGCGAGACGCCGAAGACGGCGTAGAACACGCCAAACGCCGTGCCGAACAGAAACCCAATCTGGCTGTCGGTGACGCCAAGATCGGCTTTCACGTCCTCAGCTAGGATCGAAAGAATAAGGCGATCGGCCTGGCTGATCGCAAACACCAGCACTAGAACCACGAGCACGTAGCGGGCGTATGAGCCGCCGATTTCGGACTTCAGCTCGTCGATGTTCGAGGGATCGCGCATGCGCGTTCAAAAAGTGCGGATGGCGCGGAGAGCCATCTCTGCGCGCTGAGCGGCTGGCTCGAGAATTTCTCCGGATAGGAGAAGATGGGTCAGAAGCGTCGTTTTCGCACGTACGCCAAGTAATCTCGCCACGGCTTCCCCTACCGACGTTGTTTGCTTCGCGATCCTTTGGCGTAGGCGCGATCGCCTCATTGTTCTGAAGGAACTCATCGAGCCAGCGGCGATGGCCGAAAGTGCCTCATCGATGCACGCTCCGCAACTGCGCGCGCGGACGCGGTCGCGTGCATATCTGGTATCTTTCTGAGCGATACCGCGGAGCCAGCACACCGAGACGAGAAGCAGCCGCGCTGTGCGCAATGAAGAGCGCCACGACCATCCGCGCTATTGCGATTTGCGGCGCCGACAGTATTCGCTGCGCGCCTTCTGCATCGCCAAATAGCATGGTCGAATAGAGGTCAATTGTTCTTCAGCAATCAGCGGATTTCCTTGAGATTTCGCAGGCGATGAATAGCTGGTTTCCCTCCTCATGCGCTACATCCTCACAGGCGCGCTTGATAGTTTGTCCGTGCGGATAGCGGCAGTGGAAGCGCGTCTTTCTGTCGGTGTTCCTGCCTATGCACGTCCCGTTGGACGAAGATTACGCGGCCCAGAAAACGATACGGACCGCCGGTCTGCACAACGAACAAAAGACGCAGGGGAGAGTCGCGAACATGTCTGATAGAAGCTCGTGGAAGCTGGGGAGCAGCTCGGCGGTGGCGCTGCTTTTCGCGGCGATGTGCGCGCCGGCGGCGCTGGCGCAGGAAGCCGGCGCTCCCGCGCCCGAGAACGCGCAAACCAACGCGCCCGCGGCCGCCGACTCGTCCGATCAAGAGATCATCGTCACCGGTTCGCGGATCGGCCGCACGAGCTACAACGCGCCGACGCCGGTGAACACCATCAACGCCGAGACCATGAAGGACCTGGCGATCCCCAATGTCGCCGATGCGCTCAACCAATTGCCGGCGTTCCGCCCGCTGACGACGCCCGGATCGAATTTCTATCGCGTCGGCGCCAACATCGCCGGGCGCACCATGGACCTTCGCGGTCTCGGGCCGCAACGCACGCTTGTTCTGCTCGACGGCCGCCGTATTGCGCCGAATAACGACCTCGGCACCGCCGATCTCAACCAAATCCCGTCGATGCTGGTGAAGCGCTCCGAGGTGGTGACGGGCGGCGCGTCGGCTGCGTATGGCGCAGACGCAGTCGCCGGGGTCGTGAACCTCATCTTGGACACGAGCCTGACCGGCCTCCACGTGGAGGGCAGCTATGGCCAAAGCCAGAGAGGGGACGCGGAAACGACCAATGTTTCGCTTGCGTACGGCACGGATTTCGCCGATCGCCGCGGCCACTTCCTGTTCGGCATCGAGCACGCTGATGAAGACGGCGTGTTCGACTGCTCCACGCGCGAGTGGTGCAGCAAGTACACCAATTACGTCGCCAATCCGGGCTGGACTTCCAACCCCGCGACCAGCAACGGCTTGCCGGCGAACCTTGTGCGCGACAACGTGTTGTTCGTGATCAATCCGGGCGGCGTCATTCAGAGCGGCCCGCTGGCGGGCACGACGTTCGATCCCAGCGGCAATCCTGTGCCCTTCACCTTCGGCAGCCCGGTCAGCGGCACGTTCATGGTGGGCGGCGATCCCAGCGTGCAGCGCCCGTATCTGATCGATCAAATCCCGCTGAGCTCGCCGAACAAGCACACGACGACCTTCACGCACGTCGACTATGACATCACGCCCGCGCTGCATGCGACGGTGGAGATTTCTTATTCGGACGTGCGCGGCGGCCCCGTCAACAGCACCCCGTCCTACGACTTCGGCCGTACGATCTACATCGACAATCCCTATCTCACGCCCGCCACCGTCGCGTTGATGAACAGCCACAGCGTGACGTCGTTCAACGTCAGCCGCATGACCGAGGAGACCGGTCCAAACGCGCACGGCACGACCGATGTGCAATCATGGCGCGGCGTGTTCGCGCTGCGCGGCGATCTCGGCGGCGACTGGAACTGGGATGCTTATTACCAGTACGGCAAGAGCGAGGGCGTTCTGAACGTCGACAACGTGCGGATCACGTCGCGCTGGGCGCAGATCTTCGATGCGGTGATGGGCCCCGGCGGCGTCATCATGTGCCGCTCGACGCTGAGCAACCCGGGCAATGGCTGCATTCCTTCTCCGTACCTCGGCGCCGGATCGAGCAATCCTGCGGCGCTCGCCTGGGCGTTCGGCGATGCATGGCAGACGCGCGAGTTCCGTCAGGACGTGTTCGCGGCGAACCTGCGCGGCTCCATGTTCGAGACCTGGGCCGGTCCAATCTCGTGGGCGGCGGGCCTTGAATATCGACGCGATCGCTATTCCGGCGACGTCGATGCGCGGTCCGCGGCCAATCAATTCATCTCGCAATACGCCGTGCCGTTGCCGGCGGGCGGCCAGAACGTCAAGGAAGCCTATCTCGAAACCAACATTCCGCTGCTGAACGACTCGCCGCTTGGCTCCTCGGCCGCGCTCGACTTGGCGGTTCGGCAGACCAATTACAGCCGCTTGGGCGATGCGACGACGTGGAAGGCGGGCTTGGTGTACCAGCCGACCGACGAGTACATGATCCGCGTGACGCGCTCACACGACATCCGAGCGCCCACCGCCGCGGAGCTGAACCCGCTCACGAGCAGCATCAACCTTCCGCTGCTCGATCCGGTGTTGCACTCCACTTACACGATGCAATCGTATACGGGCGGCAATCCCAATCTGGAACTCGAGCAAGCCGACACCTTCACGGCGGGCTTCGTGCTGCAGCCGGAGTGGTTCCACAATTTTCGGATGTCGGTCGACTACTACAACATCCAGATGGACAATGCGATCGACACCGTTTCCGCGCAGACGACGATCAATCTGTGCGCGGCCGGAAACGCCACTCTGTGTGGGTCGGTCATCCGCGATCCAGGCACGAACATGATCACCAGCGTGTACTCGGTGTACCAAAACCTGAGTTCGTTGCATGCGCGCGGCGTCGAAGTCGTCTCGGACTATTCGTTCGATCTTTCGGACATCCAGAATTGGATGGCGGGTCACGTCAACATCACGTTGAACGGCAATTATGTCGACGACCTCTCCGAGATCAACGCCGCCGGGGCGAAGACGCAGTTCTACAATTGGACGGGCGATCCGGGCTCGGTGCAGAATATTCTCGGCGTGCCGCGTTGGCGCCTGACGGGCATCGTCACTTACGCGCTTGATAAGTGGTCCGTGACGGCGGAGGGACGCTACATCCCGCGCTCGTTGTCCGATCCGACCAAGATCGGCCCGGGCCAAGGCGGCTACAGCCCATACCTGCCGAACAGCATCAGCGAAAACTTCATCGACTCGCGGTTCTACGTCGATCTTTCCGGCCGCTACGATGTTTCGGATGCGGTGGAGCTGTTCGGCGGCGTCACCAATGTGTTCGACAAGGACGAACCGCACCAGCTTCGCTACACGGGCAACCCGCTCTACTTCGATCCGGTTGGCCGCGCTTACAAGATCGGCGTACGCGCTCACTGGTAAGCCACAGCGACATCGACTCCTCCCAAAGCTGGCCGCATTTCGCTTCGGCGGGATGCGGCCATTTTTTTGCGCCGGCAAGCGCGCCTCGGGCGGTCATGCGGCAAGGTCTGCGTCCGCGCTTCGCCGCGCCGCGACGGCTTCGATGCGGTGACGTGGCTGAAAGCCCTCCAGGCGGGAAACGACCAGGCCGGCTCTGAAGACCAATATCGTCGGCAGCACGCGAATGGCGTGCGCGGTGCGCGCCTCATCGTTCATCAGCACGTCGATATAGGCGAAGCGCGCGTCGAACATTCCCTCCGCCCAGAGCAGGGCGAATTCCTCCGCCTGGGCCATTGTCAGTCCGCCTTTCGTGGCGCCGAACAAGACGATCGTCACAGCGGACGCCGCGTCGAGGAAAGGCTGCAAAGTGTCGTCGTTCAGGTGTTGCATGATAAAATCTCCCGGAGTGATCACGCGGCCTGCGCGGCCTTGCGCGAGACACGCCGCATGAAGCGCGCCTGATCGATGACGACGCGGTCGTGATAGCCTTCGCCGATCAGGTCGAACTCATCGCGCGCGGAGACCTTGAAGCGCAGCTTGCGGCCATCCACGGCGATCAATTGCACGGTGGCGGTCACGCGCATGCCGACCGGCGTCGCCGCCGCATGCGACACGTCGATATGCGTGCCGACGCTATGTTCGCCGCTGTCGAGATAGGGCCGAAGCGCTTCGACGCAGGCCCATTCGATAAACCCGACCATGAAAGCTGTGGCGAACACCGGGGGCATGTCGCGAAATCCCGTGAAGCTTTTCGAGACGGAGGGGACGGTGAGGCTTTCGTCGACGTGCAGCGTTTGCATGTGCGTGAGTCCTGGAAAGAGTGCGGAATGCATTGCGTTGCTCCCTGGAGAAGTCAGTGGCCGACTTGCGTCATGTCGATGGCGCGCGCCGGCCGGGGCGAGAACCAAATCACGAACGCAGCGACGAAGAAGGCCGCGGTGACGAGGCTCATGATTTGGTTGGTGGCGATGGTGACGGCCTGTCCGTCGACCATGCGCGACAGCATGGCGATCGCCTGGTCGTGGTTGAGGCCGGAAGCTTGCAGCGTACGGATGGTTTCGCCGCTTCGGTCGGTGAGGCCGGCGAGTTCGGCATGGTTGTAGGTGGTCTTGTCCTCCCACATGGTGGTGACGATGGAGGTGGCGACGGCGCCTGAAAGCGTCCGCAGAAAGTTCTGCAAGCCTGCGGCCGAGGCCGTCTCTTCCGGCTTGACGCTGCCAAGCGAGAGCGCCGTCAGCGGCACGAAGAAGAAGGGAAGACCCAGCCCCGTCAGCATCAGCGGCGCGGCGATCTGCCAATAGGTGGCGTCGCTGGTCACGACGGCGCGGAGCGCGGTGACGCCGGTGAGCCAGAGCAAGCCGATGAACACCAAGCGCCGGGGATCCACTTTCGCCATGCGCGCGCCAACCAAAGGTGCTGCGAAAACCGCGAGCACGCCGCTCCATGCCGTGGTCATCCCGGCCCAGGTCGAGGTGTAGCCCATGAACGACTGCAGCCATTGCGGCGTCAGCACGTTGGACGCGAACATGGCGCCGTAGGCGAGCGTCAGCGTGATGACGCTGGCGGTGAAGCCGCGATGGCGAAAGACGCGGAGATCGACGATCGGGTGCTTTTCGGTCAGCTCCCAAATCACGAACACGACGAAGCCAAGAGCGGCGACGATCGCCAGCGCGCAGATCGTGGTCGACTCGAACCAGCCGTCATCTTTGCCGGTGTCGAGCATGATCTGCAGTGCGCCCACGAACAAGACGAGTAGAGCGAGGCCGATCTTGTCGATGGGCGCGCGCACGATGCTGGTCTCGTAGCGTTTCAGCATGCGCCAGGCGACCGGCGCGCAGAGCGCGGCAAGCGGCACATTGATGAAGAAGATGAACGGCCACGCGTAATTGTCGCAGATCGAGCCGCCGAGAATGGGCCCGAGCACGGGCGCCACCAGCGTCGTCATCGCCCAGATGGCCATCGCCGCATTGGCTTTGTCCTTCGGGAAGATGCGCAGCAGCAGCGTTTGCGAGAGCGGCATCAACAAGCCGCCAGAGAGGCCCTGCATGATGCGGCCGAACACCAGCATCTCAAGCGAATGCGAGACGCCGCAGAATGCCGAGAAACCGCCGAACAGGATAATCGCGGTCGAGAACACGCGCACGGCGCCGAAGCGGCCGGCGATCCAGCCGGTGAGCGGCACGATGATCGCCTCCGCCACCGAATAGGACGTGATGATCCAGGTGCCCTGGCTCGAGGAAATGCCGAGGCTTCCGGCGATATTCGGCACCGACACGTTGGCGATGGTCATGTCCAGGACGGCGATGAAGTTCGCGCTCGCGAGCACGATCGCCGCCAGGAAGAGCAGCGGGCCCTTCAGCGGCTCGCCGCCGCTCAAGGGATCGGAGTGTGCGTCGGACATGGGCGGTTAGCTCCGCGTGTCGATGGTGGCTTCCATGGAGAGGCCGACGCGCAACGGATGCGCAGCCAACTCCGCGGGATCGAGCGCGACGCGCACGGGCACGCGCTGCACGACCTTGATCCAGTTGCCGGTTGCGTTCTGCGCGGGGATCACCGCGAAGGCCGAGCCCGTACCGCCGCCGAGGCCTGCGACGTGGCCGTGATAGACGACGTCGTGACCGTAGAGATCGGACGTCAGACGGACGCTTTGGCCGATGCGCACCTGGCCGAGTTGGCCTTCCTTGAAATTCGCATCGACGTAAGCCTGCTGCAGCGGCGTCACGCTCATCAGCGGCTGACCCGGATCGACGCGTTGGCCGACCTGCGCTTTGCGCTGCGCCACGACGCCGTCAAGCGGGGCGACGATGGTCGTGCGCTGCAGATTTAGCCGGGCCGTGTTGAGAGCAGCCAGCGCCGATTGCGTTTCGGGATGGGTTTCCACCGTCGAGCCGCGCGTCAGCGCGCGCTGCGCTTCGAGGTTCTGCTGCGCGCCCGCCAGATTGGCCTGCGCGCTCTCGTAGGCGGCGCGGGTGGCGGTCAATTCTTCGCCGGAGACGGCGCCTGTCTCGGCCAAAGCGCGGCGGCGATCATAGTCGGCGCTGGCGCGGCCGAGGTCCGCCTGCCGAGCGCGCACCTGCGCCTCGGCCGCCGATTCTTGTGAGAAATACTGACGCACGCGTTGCAACGTCCGTTGATAATCCGCCTCCGCGCGGGCGACCGCCAAACGCGCATCGGCCGGGTCGATGGTGGCGAGCACCTCGCCCCGATGCACCATCTGCGTGTCATCGACGCGCACGTCGAGCACTTGGCCGGACACTTGCGCGTTGATCTGCGCCGTGGCGGCGCCGACATAGGCATTGTCGGTCGATACGTAGCGCCCCGCTTCGACCGCCCAATAGACGCCGCCAGCGATGGCGATCTTGGCCACCACGCCGGCGACAGTGAGCAAGAGCCATTTGCGGCGCTTGCGCAGCTTGTCGCTCTTTGCTTGCTCTGCGTCGGCGATGTGGATGTCGTCCACGGCTTGGAAGCCGTCGGTGCTGAACTTGAGATCATCGGCCATGTTAAGTCTCCCGCTTGAATGTGTTGGTTAGGACGCGGCGAAGCCGCCGCCGAGTGCGCGCACGAGCGTGACGTCGAGCGCGAAGGCTTGCGATTCGAGATCGGCGACCGCGCGCCGTTGCTGGATGAGCGCGTTCTCGACGCTTAGCGTGTCGATGTAGCTGGCGAGTCCGCCGGCGTAGCGCGTGTGGGCGATGCGGTAAGCCTCTTCTGCATCTCGCAACGCCGCGCGCTGTTCGATCAATTGCTGTTCGAGGCTTTGTCGATCGGAGTAGGCGTCCGCCACTTCGCGGAAGGCGTTCGCCATGGTTTGATCGTAGAGCGCGACCGCTTCGTCATAGTCAGCGCGCGCGCCGCGATAGGCGCCCTCGATGCGCCCGCCGCTGAAGATCGGCAACGACACCGCCGGGCCGATCTGCGCGGAGGAAAGTGCGCCGCCGCCGATGGCGTCGACGCCCAACGTCTGAACGCTGAGCAGCGCCGAGAGATTGACGTTCGGATAGAAATCCGCGCGCGCAGCGCGGATGTGTTGCGCCGCCGCCTCCGTGCGAAGTCGCGCGGCGACCAGATCGGGACGGCGTCCGACAAGGTCGATCCGCGCATCGGCGGGCAGGCCAGCGGCCAGCGCCCGCGGCTGATGCGGCAAAGGAATGGCGAGGCCGCGATCGGGTCCTTTACCAAGCAGAGCCGCGAGCTGATGTCGTGTTCGCAGGATCGCCGCTTGCAGCGCCAGCACGTCGGCGCGCGCACGCGCCAGCTCGGAATCGGCTTGACGCGCCTGGCCCTCGTTCTCAAGCCCATTGGCCATGCGCTGGCGCACCAGATCGGCGCTGGCTTCGCGGGTGCGGGCGGCGTCGTTGGCGGCGTCGAGATCGGCGCTGAGGCGCAACAATTCGGCATAGGCGAGAGCGACCGAGGTCGAGAGCTGCAAGCGCGCTTCGGCGGCTTCGGCCTCCGCCGCCCTCACGTTGGACGTGGCGGCGGCAAAGGCGGCGCGGTTGCGGCCGAAGAAATCGAGTTGATAGTCGAGCTTCAGAGCGGCGCTGCTGGTCGTGGTCCAATCGTTGGGCAGCGCATCGCCGATGATGCTTGGCAGGTTGTCGGCGGACAGATGCTGGCGTGACGCATTGGCGCCGCTCTGCGCCCCGATGCTGGGGAGCCGCGATGCGCCGGTCTGCTGTGCGATGGCTTGCGCTTGACGCACACGCGCGGCGGCGGCCGCAAGCGAGGGTGAATCCGCCAACGCTTCCTCGATCAGCGCGTCGAGTTGATCGTCGCCGAACGCCTTCCACCATTGATCGGACGGCCAGGCCATCTCCGCTGCATCGAAGCTGCGGATAGCGACGTACTCCGACGCTGGCGCGGGTTGGCGCGCATGCCCCAGGTCCGGCGGCGAGGCGCAACCCGCCAGGACGGCGGCGAGCGACACCGTCAGCCATTTCTGGCTGCCTTTCACAAACATGACTTTTCCCCTTGGAAATCAGCCCTCTACGGGCCGCCCAATCGCACGTGACGGTAATGTCTCGTGTTGCAACGGAAAGAAACGCTTTCTTTTCTTTTTGTCAATCGCTAGAGTCGAAAAAGGAACGAAAAATTTTCTTTCGAAAGCTAAAGCACTGAAATGACGGCAAAGAATCTGCAACGAAAAATCGGCCCCGGACGGCTGTCGGCGGAGGAAACCGCGCAATTGCCCGATCGGCTGCTCGATGCGGCGTTCAAGCTGTTCATGCAGAAGGGCTACGCATCGACCTCCATGGAGCAGATCGCCAAGGAGGCGGGGGCTTCGACGAAGACGATCTACAGCCGCTTTCCCAGCAAGGCGGAGATCCTGCGCACCGTCGTGCGCCGCATGGTGGAGCGCACCATCGCCGCGCATGCGCAAACATCATCCCTTGATCCGCGCAACGCTGATCCGCGCACGTATCTGCTCGGTCTGTGCGGCGCGATCGCTATGCGCATCGCCACCGACGCGGCGGGCCTCAATCGCCTCGCCCATCTCGAGGGCGAGCAATTTCCCGAGTTCAAGCAGATGCACGACGAGGCGACCGCAAACGGCGCCCGGCTCATTCGCGAAGCGCTGGAATGTTGGATCGAAGCCCGGACGTTTCCGGCTGTCGAAGACATCCAAAGCGTCGCCGCGCTGTGCCTCAGCATGACGACGGATTGGGTGCGTATCGCCACTTCGCTTGGCCATCCGCCGAATTCGGCAGAGGTGCGCGAGCATGTGGCGTTCGCAGTGGATTTCTTTCTGCGCGGCTGCGGCTATCAAGAGGCGCCGCCTGCGCTGGCGCCAAAGGCGCGGCGCCGCGCCGCGAAGGGCTAAACGCGGGCGAGTGAAGCAGCCAGCTTTGCAATGTTCCCTGGAATTGCGCGCGGATTTCGTGACCGAGAGCGATCGCAGACATTGTCTCGCGCAGGCCAAGCCTAGTGAACGCAAGGGCGTCGCTGGTTGTTCCCGCTGCGCTAAAGATCGATAGCGCCGACGCATAATGATTGCGTTGATCCGGCAATTGGTTGACGTGTAGATTTTCCGCGGAGACTCGCGAATGCCGGCTGGACGGAAGCGCATTGCTCCAACCCCCGGGTCTGCGCCGTTTCGCGGCGAGGCGCCGCGCCACGTGCCTTGGCGTTCGCAAGGCAGCGGGGCGCGCGTTTCATCCGGTTCGCAATGGTGCGCACTCACCGGTCAATCCGAACCGGCAAGCCTGGGCGAAGGCTGGCTTGAAATGGTGCATCCGCTGGACCGGCGCGATGCGCACGCGGCTTGGCGCAAGGCTGCGCGCGACGGCGCAATGGAAGCGGACTATCGAATTCTCGACGCGCGAACCGGCGCATATCGCTGGTTCCGCTCCATCGCCGCGCCGGGCGTTGACAGCGCCATCTGGGAAGGCTGGTCGATGGATGTCGATAACCTCTACGCGTTCCGCGATGCGGAGGTTTCGGCGTCCGCGCAACACCGGGTCAAGAACATTCTCGCGGTCGTGCGGTCGGTGGCGCTGCGTTCGATGGAGTCCGCCGCGGACCTCGATGCGTTCGTCGAGCATTTCGATGGGCGGCTTCAGGCGCTTGGCCGCACGCACGCTTTGCTCGCGCTCAATCCGTTCGGCGCCGTTGATCTGGAACTCATGGTGCGGGACGAGTTGCCGCCCCATGCGGATGTTCAGGCCGATATTGGCGGACCGCACATCGGGCTGCGCAATCAAGCGGCGGAATCTCTATCTCTCGCGGTGCATGAACTCGCGGTCAACGCACTTAAATACGGCGCGCTCTCCACGCCGAATGGGCGGCTGCGCGTGGGCTGGCGCGTCTTGAGCGGCGCGGCCGGACGCTCGCTTCGATTTGATTGGCGCGAGAGCGGCGTGCCGGTGATCGACACGGCGCCGGCCAAGCATGGGTTCGGGCGCGGCCTGATCGAGATGGGGCTCGCGTACGACATCGGGGCGCAATCCAGCCTGCGCTTTTCGCCCGGCGGCTTGACCTGCCGGATTGATCTTAAGTGCGGCGACGACATTGAAATTGTGCGCGCATGAAAAAAGAGATTGAGAACTCAAAGCTCAGAGGGGCGCGCGTGCTGGTGGTCGAGGACCAATACCTCATCGCCGACGATCTGCGCCGGATGCTGACAGCGTGCGGCGTCGAAGTGCTTGGCCCGATCGGCCGGCTGGACGCCGCACGGGCCATCGCCGCGGCGGAACGAATCGATGCGGCGTTGCTGGACATCGATCTCAAGGGCGCACCCGTCTATCCGCTGGTCGAGGACCTGCGTCAGCGTTCGGTGCCCTATGCGTATCTTTCCGGCTATTGCCGCGAAATGGTGCCGGCCGATTTCGCCGCCGGCACGCACCTCGAGAAGCCAATTCAGGCGAATGCGCTCGCGGCGGCGCTGCAAGGACTGCTTATGGGGGCCTCGGCATGAAGCGTATGGAGCAGACGACTCGTTCGCTCAATTCAAGTGCTCTGGTGCTTCGGCGCTTGTCGGCCTTCGCCGAGCTCAAGAGCGAAGAACAGGACCATCTCGCATCGGCGCTTCGCCCGCCGCGGTCGATCGCCTCGGGAGAAAAGTTGGGCCAGGGCGCCTTCTTCGTCGCATCGGGCTGGCTGGCGCGGCAGCGCACGCTGCGCGACGGGCGCCGTCAAGTCGTGCTGATCAATTTGCCGGGTGACGGCGTCCATTGTTCGCGGCGCGCACGCGCCCTTTCTGACGCTGACGCCGTCGCCATGACGCGCGTCGAGATCGTCCCGGCTGAGGGCCTTATCGATGATCTGGCCTCGCTGGGTTATGAGGGGCTGGCGCGAGCATTGAGCTGCGCCGAGCTGCAAGAAGACGGGCTCTTGCTCGACCAGATTGTGCGACTGGGGCGCCAGACAGCGTACGAGCGGACAGCGCACCTGCTGCTCGAACTTTACCACCGGCTGGCCGTAGTCGGGCTTGCCGCGAACGGGCGCATGCCGCTGCCGCTCACCCAAGAGCAACTCGCCGACGTTCTGGGTCTAAGCATCGTGCATATGAACCGCATCATGCAGGCGCTGCGGCGAGACCGGAAAATCGAGTTGGCGCACGGTGCGCTCACTTTGCTGGCGGCGGACGAGCTCACCGCCAGCTGTGATTTTAGCCTTAGGTCGTTTGGTCTCGGCCGCCGCCCTGCCTAGACGCCCGGGGGGACTGACAGCGGCCGGGGTCTGGCCGTCAACAAACGGAGTTGGCGGGCGGCGGCAATTGGACTAAGCGCTCCGCCCATGACCCGTAAGCTTTCCCTGACCGTCGATGGGCGGAACGTCGTCGTACAACTCCACAAGGGGGACCTGCCGGAGGGGACGACATTCAAGGGCGCCGTCGCGGTCGATAGCGAGACCATGGGGCTCTCGCTGGTCCGCGACGCGCTCTGCCTGGTGCAACTCTCCGATGGCGGCTCAGACGCCCACCTCGTGCAGCTCAATCGTGAAACCTACGATGCGCCCAATCTGAAGCGGGTGCTGACCGACCCGGGGACCCCAAAGCTCTTCCACTTCGCGCGCTTTGACGTGGCGATGTTCATGCGCGATCTCGGCGTCGTCACTCAGCCGATCTATTGCACCAAGATCGCCTCCAAACTGGTGCGCACCTACACTGACCGGCACGGGCTCAAGGATCTGGTCAAGGAACTCTTGGGCCGCGACATTTCCAAGGATCAGCAGAGTTCGGATTGGGGCGCGGCGGAACTCAGCGACGCGCAGCTTACCTATGCGGCCTCAGACGTTCTCCATCTGCATGCGCTGAAGGACAAGCTGGACGCCATGTTGGCGCGCGAGGGGCGCACGGAAATCGCGCAAGCCTGCTTCGATTTCCTGCCGTCGCGCGCTGCGCTTGATCTCGCCGGCTGGGAAGAGAACGACATTTTCGCGCATTCCTGATCGTTCACCGTAAACGCGGACTAACGTTCTTATCCGCAGCGCGTTTAACGCGGTGGCAATCGACCTTGCCGCAATCTTCTCGCTCGGGGGGTGCGAGGTTGGATGCGTGATGTCAGCGCAGACGGATATCGAACGCATTGCGGAGGGGCTCCGCAATATCTCACGCGACGGCGTGGCGGAAGCCGTCCAGATCAAGGTCATCGGCCTTGACGAAGTTCGTGCGGCCGCTGGTGATCGCTGGCCGCGCATGCGCGAGCGCGTACGCTCTGGTTCCATGAATATGCTGAATCGCCTAGCCGGACCGGGGGATGTGGTGATCCCGGCGGGCGACGGGTTCCTGGTCATTCTGGCGGAAAGCCACACGCGGGATGCGCAGCGGCGGGGCGAGGAAATGAGCCGCGCGCTGCACGATTTCTACCTGGGTGAGCAAGAGCTGGCGACGTTGCGTCCGGAAGCGCACGCGCAGCGGCTTGATGCGGAAGGCCTTCGCCGCTTGGTCTCCGCCAGCATCAAGGCTGAAGCCGGCGCCCCCGATGCGCGCCGCAGGACCGAAATCGTCGCGGCGCCGATCTATCTGCCGCATGACCGCAAACTGAGCGCGCAAGTGATTGCGCCCGTTGTCGGCGCCGCGGGGGTAAAGCGGATTGGCTACGACGCAGATTTCATTCACACCGGTCAGCATCAGCCCGGCGCCGACTTTCTCGAACTCGATATCCTGCTCTTGCGTTCAGCAATCTCTCGATTGCACGCCGCGCTCGACGCGGGGCGGTTGCAGGCGATCGGCGTGCATGTGCATGCTTCGACGATGCAGCAGCGCAAATCACGCGATGTCTATTTGCACGAACTGAGCGCGCTCGACGAAGAGATGCATCGATTGCTGTTCGTGATCATCGGCGAGATCGAAAAGGGCGCGCCGCTCATTTCCATCGCCGACTGGTCGAGCGCGCTGCGACAGCACGCGGCGAGGGTTTGGCTGGACCTGCACCATACCGACCACAGCTTGAGCAATGTCGCGGGCGCCGGCGCGTGGGCCGCAGGCTTTCAGCTGCCCAACCTGAGCGGCCTCGACAATCCGCGCGCGCAGCGCATGGTCGAACATGCCGGTACGTGGTCGCGCACCTTGCGTGCGCAGGGCATGCGTCTGTTCGTGCACAATTTCCGGACCAAGGATGTGCTCGACGCGGCCGCGCGCGCGGGCGTGGATTTCGCGATGGGAGATGGGCTGTGGCCATTCGCCCAAGTCGCTGAGCAAAAACAGCAAGACGCGCACGCCGTTGCGGCGAGCCGGAACATCGCACCGCCCGCTCCGTTGCAGTAACCGCTGCAAACCACGCCGCGGCGGCTGCGTTTGCCTTGGCGCCATCGCAGTTGCGGGCGGAACCTCCTCATGCCTGAGGCGTCCCCCTTGTCTGGGATCGGGGCGCGCGAAGAGGAGTCCGATATGTCCCGATTTTTCCTGACCGGGGCCGCCTTGGCCGCGGGCCTGATTGGCTTGCCGCTGACAGCCACGGCCGCGGAGGCGCCGGCGCAATCGCAAACTCAGTCCAGCCAAACCTCGACAAGCCAGCCGCCCACGACTCAACAGCCATCGGCAGCCGCACCTGCGCAAGGCGCCGCACCGTCCAACTCAAATTTCTCCGACGCGCAATTGCGGAATTTTGCGCAAGCGAGCGTCGAGATTGACCGCATCAAGCAGCAGACTCAATCCAATGGCGCGACGCCGGATTCCGCGGCCCAGATGCGCTCCGTGCTGCAGCAGCATCAGCTCAACGCGGCGGACTACAACAACATCGTCGCAGCGCTGCAGACCAATCCGGCGTTGGCGCAACGCGTGGCGACGCTTCGTGCGGAAGCCGGCGCCACGGCGACGCAATAAGTCCCGGCCACATCTTTGAAGCCGGCCGTCCTCCCTGGCGGCCGACCGTCGTTCAGCCGTACGGGAAACAGCGCTCGCGCTTGAGCACAATGCCATACTTGTCGCCCAGCGCTTTGATCGCGTCCGCATGTGCGACGTATGGGTCGGCGTTATTGGCGCCGACGATGATGATGCGGCAGCGCGGATCGTCTTTGCCCTCAGGCGGCAGCATAGCGGTGGCGAGCCCTTCGCCATCGTCGGCGCGTAGCGTGAGGAACAGCGGCATCGTGCGGGCGATATGCTCCTTGCGGCCAATGTGCTGTTCGCTCACCGCCGCGCCGGGGCGCGGACGATAGCTTTCCGCGGCCGCTGCATATTCGCGCACGAAAAACTTGTCGACGGCGTGACGCATGAGTTGCGCCTCAGCTTCAGCTTCCGCCTCAGTTTCTATTCGAAACCAGGTCTTATGACCTGGCGCATCGCAAACGAATTGCATCGGTCCGCTCCCGCCCGCGCGCGTTCGCATGCTCTCTCTGCGGGAACGCTGCGCGCAAATGAAAAAGCCGCGAGCGCGCATTGGACGCACTCGCGACTCTTATATGGGACGTGGGGGTTCGGATCGCTTGCGCGCTCAGCAGTGCGTGCGGAGATTCACCCAGACATAGCGGCCGGCATAGGGATCCCACTGGCGCACTTGGCGGATGCAGACGTCGCCGCGATCGGCATAGCCGGGCGGCGGCGGACCGTAATCTGCGTCGCCGTCATACGCGTCGCGGTCATAATAGCCCGGGGGCGGACCCGGAGGCGGGCCGCAGCGATCATAGCAGCGATCGTCGCGGCGATTGCTGTCGCTCAGTGCGGCGCCCAATACGGCGCCGAGCGCGAGGCCGACCACGCCCGCAGCGACGGCGTCGCCATGGTCGTCGTGACGATAGTGACGATAGCCGCCATAATGGCGGTAGTCGTGCGCCGAAGCGGCGCTTGGCGCGAGGGTGGACGCCGCCAGCGTCAACGCTGTGAGCGCCGCGGTAATTTTGTGTCGCATGTCTTCTGGCTCCGAGGGTGCACGCTGCGCTTCGCTAGCTGAATCGCGCCTGAACGGAGCGGGGTTTCGGCCGGCGACGGAGGCTGCTAAGGCAGCGCGACGCCAGCCTTGGAGATCGCCATGCGCCGCCTCGCTCTTGTTTCGTTGCTTGCGCTCGCCTTGTCCGCCTGCGGACAAAACGCGCAGAAGCAGGCTGCGGCGCCGGCGCCCACGCCGCCGGCCGCCAGCCTCGCAAGCGCCTTTCCGGACCTGTTTCAGGCCAATTACCGGGTCGAGGCGAACCTCACGCACCGCGACGGGGCGGCGACGCCGATCGTGCTCATTCGCGCCGGTCAGAAGACGCGGGTGGAGATGGCCAATGACGCTGGTCCGGTGGTCATGATCATGAACGGCGATGGCGGAGACGCCCTGATGATCATCAACCGTGCAGGCCAGCGCATGGCGCTTCGGATGAACAGCCCCAGCTTCGAGGATGTCGCCGCGGAATGGCGGGATCGGACGGCGACCAACGCCCATGCCGTCGGCCCGTGCTCAGCGGCTGGGGAAAACGGGACGGAGTGGGAGCGCCAGGACCAGTCTGGCGACACCGGGTCGGTTTGCGTCACCAATGACGGCATCATCCTGCGCGCCACCAAGAACGGTCGGACCGTCTGGGAAACCACCCGCGTCCAGCGCGGCCCGCAGGACGCGGCCTTGTTCGCGGCCCCGCCCGGCGTGCGGGTGATGCAACTGGGGGCCGGGGCGCAGGCGATGCTCGAACGCATGCAGGCGAAAAAGCCGTAAGTCGTTCGCGTCGCTGGATTCCTGCAGAGTGCGGCGGCTTGCCGTTGTGCGCCGCCGTGGGCTGATGTTACAGGTCAAAGACAAGGCCGGGTTACGGAATACGCATGATCGATCTCGCAGCCGCCGCCCCCTGGGCGCCCGACATCGCGCCGCAGGTGATGCGGTTGCTGCCGCGCGAGTGGCAGCAGGCCTTCGTGCAGTATCCCAACGTGGTTATGGCCTTTGTTTCCATGGGCTTAGCCGCTGCGATCATCTGCGCCTTCTGGGTGCTGCGGGGCATGTTCCGGGCGAGTGCGCTGGCCCGCGTGGCGCTTCGCGCGCAGGCGTTGAAGCGCGCCAAGGATCACCGCGCGCTGGTGCTGATCGCTGAGATTGACGGCGGCGGGTACGGCCTGCGCCAGGAAATGAAAGAGGCGATCGAGGACAATTTCGGCCTGTTCGCATTCCAGCAGGACGTGCAGGTCGACATTTTCCCCATCCATCTGCAGACCATTTCCCCAACGGCCCATCCCGAACGCCGCCGGCGCATCGCGCTCGAAGCCGTAGACGCGCTTGAGCGCTCGGCCGCCGACGTCATCGTCTGGGGTCGCCGGACCATGCTGGGAAAGCTCGATCTGCGGCTTTGCACGGCGCCGGGCTACGGGCGCGTGCACGAAATCCAGGACATGCAGCTTGGCTGGCGCGTTGGGCGGCCGGACGAACTGGTGCAGCGCGCACTCGCCTATGCCTGCGCGCGCAAGGCGCGCCCGGTGTTGAACCGTCCGCAGGACTACAAGCCCGAGCGTTTGCAGCCGATCGTCGAAGCGCTCGATGCGATGCTCGACTGCCGCCCGGACGAGATCTCCGAAGCGCTGCAGATGGATATCCTCAACGATTTCGCCTCAGGCGCGTTGAGCCTCGGCGAGCGCGGCGGCCACGTGAAATGGCTGCAGAAAGCGCTCGATGCGCGGCAGAAGTATCTGGACAAGGTCGACCGCACCACCGATCCGGGCGCATGGGGCGCCGCGCAACAGGAAATCGGCCGCGCGCTCGCCGCGCTCGGCGAACGCGAAGGCGCGCGCGACAAGCTCGAAGAAGCGGTTGCGCGCCTCAAGGTGGCGATGGACGCACTGCGCGCGACCGAAAGCCTGCAGCACGCCGAAGTGGCGCTGCGCGCGCTGCAACGTGCGGAAAACACTCTGACGCAGCGCCGTCGCATCGGCTTGCGCTGGCCGGTCTGAGCCGCGATCACGCCGCCGGCGTGAAGCTGAAATCGTCTTCGCGCACATGCTTGGTGCGCGCGCGGAATCGAAACGTGTAGTCGGGCCAGAGCGTGCAATTTTTGCCGCTTTCCGAGAGATACCAGCTCGAACAGCCCGAACCCCACACGCTGGCTTCCAACTTCTCCTGAATTTCCTGGTTGAAGGCGCGTTGCACCTCGGGCTTCACGTCGAGTGCTGGCGCATGCTTCTCGTCGAGCTTATCGAGCGCATCCATGACGAAGGCGATCTGGCTTTCGATCATGTAGATCATGGAATTGTGGCCAAGGCCGCTATTGGGGCCCATCAGCGTGAAGAAGTTCGGATAACCGGAAACGACCGTGCCGAGATAGGCCTCGGGTCCTTTGGCCCATTCCGAATTGAGACTGCGCCCGCCGACTCCGCTGATCTCGACATTGGTGATGAGATCCATTGGCTTGAAGCCGGTGGCGTAGATGATGACGTCCGCCGCGCGCAGTTTGCCTTGCGCATCGAGAACGCCAGTCTCCGCAATGGCGCTCGCGCCGCCCGTGATCACCTCGACATTCTCGCGTTCGAGCGCGGGGTAGTAATTGTCGGAAATGAGCACGCGCTTGCATCCGAGCCGATAGTGCGGCGTGACCTTGGCGCGCAGCGCGGGATCGCGGATCTGGCTTTCGATGTGCTTCAGCGCCAGCTTCGCGCCGAGCCCTTCGTTTTCCGGCGGGTGCATGAAATAGGGCACGCGCATTTCGTGCGTTACATAGACGAAGCGCCGCTTCAGGTCTTGCAGGACAGGCGCGTTCTTGAACAGCGCGCGCTCGCTTTCCGACACGGCGCGATCGTGCTTGGGCACGATCCAGGGCGGCGTGCGCTGATAGAGGTCGAGCTTAGCAACGATCGGCGCAATTTCCGGGACGATCTGAATCGCGCTGGCGCCCGTGCCGATCACGGCGACGCGCTTGCCGGCGAGCGGGACATCGTCGCGCCAACGCGCGCTGTGCCAGCTTTGGCCTTTGAATGAATCCAAGCCTGAAAGCTCGGGCATATGCGGCACGTGCAGGCCGCCCATGCCGGAGACGAACGCCCGCGCCGTCAGCATCTTTCCATCGGCGGTTTCAATCCGCCACAGCTTCTGCGCGTCGTCCCACGCGGCCCTCTTTACAGCGGCGTTGAAGCGGAGGTGCGGACGCACGCCGAATGCATCGGCGCAGCGCTCGAGATAGGCCCAGATCTCCGCCTGGGTGGGAAAGAGCCGCGTCCAATTCGGGTTGGGCGCAAACGAAAACGAATAAAGGTTGGAGGGGATATCGCAGGCGCAGCCAGGATAACGGTTGTCGCGCCATGTGCCGCCTACGGCGCCGGCCTTTTCCAGGACGACGAAGCTGCGTTTGCCTTCGCGCTTCAGCGCGATCGCCATGCCAAGGCCGGAAAAACCGGCGCCGGCGATGGCCACATCCACATCCGGCGACGCAGCGACATTTGTACGTGCGGTTTCGTTCGACATGCTTCCTTATTTAGTGAGCGCAGAACCACGTCCTGTTCAAGCGCTTCGCTGAAGCTTGCGCACCTGCACCGTGACGCGCAGCGCGCATTGCCGCAACGACAGGGAAAGCGATCAGGGCGCGCGGAGCGCGTCGTCCAGGCGGTTCAGCGCTTCTTCAAAGAGATCGTCTTCGATCGTCAGCGGATAGAGCAGGCGGATGGTTTCGCCGGACACGCCGCACGAGAGGAGGATCAGCCCGTTCTCCAGTGCGCGTGCAGTGACGCGCTTCGCCGCAGCGCCGTCGGGCGCCTGGCCGCCGCGCTCGGCCACGAGATCGAACGCCACCATGGAGCCGGGCCCGCGAATATCGTCGATTGGCGCGCGGTCGTTGCGCTTGTGGACTTCCGCGAGGCGCGCTTTGGCGCGGGCGCCCAGCGCGTTGGCGCGGGCGAGCAAGCCTTCCTGCTCGATCACATCCAACACGGCGAGCGCCGCAGCGCAGCCGATCGGCGAGCCGCCATAGGTGCCGCCCAAACCGCCGGGTTCGACCTTGTCCATGATGTCGGCGCGGCCGCTGACGGCGGAGAGCGGAAAGCCGCCGGCCAGCGATTTGGCCATGGCGATGAGATCGGGGCGCACGTCATAGTGCTCCATGGCGAAGAGCTTGCCGGTGCGGGCGAAGCCGGTCTGCACTTCGTCGGCCACGAGCATGATGCCGTTGGCGTCGCAAAGCGTGCGCAGCGCGCGCATCAGTTCAGCCGGAACCTGGTGGAAGCCGCCTTCGCCTTGCACCGGTTCGACGACGATCGCCGCTACGCGGGCAGCTTCGACATCGGCGCGCAGGACGTGCTGCAGCACCAGAAGGCTTGTCTCCACGTCGACGCCATAGCGCGCGGCAGGGAAGGGAACGTGGAAAATGTCAGCGGGCGAAGGGCCGAATTGCTGCTTGTAGGGCGCGACTTTGCCCGTCAACGCCATCGTCAGCGCGGTGCGGCCGTGAAAGCCTCCCGTGAAGGAGATGACGGCCGTGCGGCCCGTTGCGGCGCGTGCGACCTTCACTGCGTTTTCGACCGCCTCGGCGCCCGTGGTGAAGAAAATCGTCTTGGCTTCGCCTTGGATCGGCACGCGGGCGTTCAGCTTTTCCGCAAGCTCGATGTAAGGCTCATACGCCAACACCTGGAACGCCGTATGCGTGTAGAGGTCGAGTTGTTTGCGGACCGCCTCCATGACTTTGGGGTGGCGATGGCCGGTATTGAGCACGGCGATGCCGCCGGCGAAATCGATATATTCGCGCCCGTCGGCGTCCCAGAGGCGCGCGTTCTCGGCGCGCGCGGCGATGATCGGCATGGCGGTGGCCACGCCGCGCGGCACGGCTTTGCTGCGGCGGGCGATGAGATCGGTGTTGCGTGTCATTGGTTTTTGTCTCTGTCGAGCAGCACTGCAGGGTAAAGCATGGCGAACGTGCTCGCGCCAAGCAGGAGCACCGATATATTGATGAGCGCGGCGTAATCATTGCCATGGATCAAAAGCCCGCCGACCATCGGTCCGGAGGCGAGGCCCATCTTCGAGGCGAAGCCGGCCATGGCGGCGGTGCGACCGGCGCGATCGAAGGCGGCGCTCATGCCGAGCAGGTAAGAGATCACGAACGACCAGGTAATTGACGTGCCGACATTGGCGGCGAAGAAGACGAGGCCATTGCCGCTCCAGTGGAAGGCGTAGCAGCCGGCGAGCGTCAGCAGCATGGAGGCGGCCATGAGTTTGGCGCGGCCGAAGCGCACGCCAAGGACGATCACCAATAAGCAGCCGGCGATGCCGATCCATGTGGCCCAACCGAGCGCGCTGCTGATGAAGTCGGTTTGCAGGCCGAAGGCGCGGCCGAGGCCGATAATGTAGGCCGCGAGGGCCATATTGCCGGCCTGGAAGAGGAAAACCGCGACGAGCGTCGCCAAGAGCGGCGTCCATCGGATTTTTGTCGCCGCCGCGCCTTCATTCGCTTCGCGATGCGGCGGATAGTCGTCGAGGAAAGGCAGCATCAACAGCGCAACGAAGCTGAACGCAGCGAGCGAATAGAATAGCGCCTGCGTGCCATAGATTGGCGCAAGCGGCGGCAGCACCATCACGCCCAGTCCGCCCAAGCCGAACTGCACGGCGAGCACCATGCCGAACACGCGGTCCGGCGATTTCGTCCGCGAGACGACGCCATACGAAACGCCCACCAGCGCGCCGCCGATCAGGCCGTGGAGGAAGCGCACGCCGATCAACAGGTGAATGCTGGTGATCAGGCTCGATGCGAGATCAATGACGATGAGCGCGATCAAAGCGGTGACGGCGAAGCGTCGCCATGGGAGGCGGCGCACAAGGAAGACAGCGCAAAGCGCGCCGAGTGCTGCGCCATACATATTCGCCGAACCGACCCAGCCGGCTTCTTGCTGTGTCGCATGCAGGCCGTCGGCGACGCCGGCGACGATAGCGGCCATGATGTTGACGTAGAAGAGGCCCGCGGTCGCGAGGAAGGCGAGCAGCACGCTCGCGATCAGGCCGTCAGGCGCGGCGCGCGGCAAACGGCGTGCCGGCGCTGATGCGATCTCGCTCATGAGGGGCGCCTCGCACACATCGGCGCGATCGTGTCGGCGGCGCGAACCGCGCGCGCCCAGGCGTAATCGCCGCCGTCGCTGACGTAATAATAGACGACGCCGTTCGGCATCAGCGCGACGATGATGCCGCCAAAGCCTGAGAGAAACGGGACCCAGACGGGATCGGCGCAGTTGAGGGGCGCTTGCGCGTTGTAGGCCCAAAAGCCGTGATTGTATCGCAGCGCGGGCCCGCCGGCCTGTAGACCGACATCGCTCGGGTCGCGCTGCAGGCCAGCGTCGAGCATCGCGGCCGAAACCAGCGGCGCATGTTCGCGCGCCACGAGATATTGGCCGAGCTTGGCGATGTCGTCACGCATCAAAGTGAGGCCCCAGCCAGTGAAAGGCTGTGCGGATGAGTCAAGCGTGCGGCG
>DASZSK010000264.1:0-10604 GCA_035548735.1 Caulobacterales bacterium
GGCGTCTATCACGCCGCGCGCGGCGTCTCGGTCGAAACGCTGACGCTCGCCGCCGACAACACGTTCGTGCACGAATGGAGTGCGAACGGGCAGGAAGGCCGCGCCAGCGGCGAATGGAGCATTCACATGCTGGGCTACGGCTTCGCGCAAATCCGCCTCAGCAATTATGTCGACCGCCTCGATCCCGACGCCGACGCGACGGGCGAATGGAATACCGACGTCCGCCGTTCGACGCCCTGGGACACGCCCCGCATCGTCATCAATCAGGGCATGGACCTTTATTACGTGAAGGATCGGCGTGGCGGCTAAGGCCCCTTGGCGCTTCCGCGAAGATAGGCTATAGAGCCCCCAACATCGCTGATTACCCTGGATGGGGTATCGGCGGCGGGGCCCGGCCCCGCCGCTTTTTTGTTGCTCGGTGAAGGTGGGCCATGACCAAGGCCAAGGCGGGAGCGCTGCTCGCATTTTTTGCGGAAGTGGAGCGGCGCGAGAATTTGGAGAAGACGGCGCAGGCGAAGCCCGCGCCGTGGGAAAGCGCGGCGCGGCCGATCGAGGTCGATCTGATCGCGCTGCATCGCGCCACGCGCAAGGCGCGCGCGTGAGAGCCACCAACCCCGTCGAGGAGCGCGTGATCGCGCTCATTGAACCGACGGCGGAGGAGCTTGGTTATCGTCTGGTGCGCGTGCGTTTGCTCGGCAATCGCCGCAAGACGCTGCAGATCATGGCCGAACGCAAGACGGATGGCCTGTTGGACGCCGACGATTGCGGAATCATCTCGCGCGCGGCTGGCGATCTGCTGGAGCCGATCGAGTACGAGACCTTGGAAGTCTCCTCGCCCGGCATAGATCGCCCTTTGATGCGGATCGAGGATTTCGCCCGCTTCGCCGGTCACGACGCGAAGCTCGAAACGCTGGCCATGATTGACGGGCGCAAGCGCTTCAAGGGCGTGATCCAAGGCGTCGAAGGCGACGAAGTGCGCCTGCGCATGCCGGAAGGCGACGAAGTGCGGTTCAAGTTTTCGGCGCTGGCGGATGCGCGTCTGGTTTTGACGGATCGCCTGATCGAGGAAGATTTGCGGCGCGCCAAAGCCGCCGCCGAACAGAATAAAGAGAAGAGGAAATTACAATGAGCACCGGCATTTCCGCCAACCGGATGGAAATCCTGCAGATCGCCGAAGCGGTGGCGCGGGAGAAATCCATTGAGAAGGAAATCGTCATCGAGGCGATGGAGCACGCGCTGCAGAAGGCCGCGCGCTCGCGCTATGGCGCCGAGCACGACATCCGCGCCGACATCGATCCGAAGACCGGCGAAATGACGCTGAAGCGCGTGATGACGGTGGTGGATGACACCATGCTCGATCCGGAGACGCGGCCGTTCAATCCGGCGACCGACATCATGATCGATGTCGCCAAGAAGACCGACGCGGACGCCTTTGTCGGCAAGACCTATGAGGAAATGCTGCCGCCGATCGAGTTCGGCCGCGTCGCCGCGCAGACGGCCAAGCAGGTGATCAATCACGAAGTCCGCGAAGCCGAGCGCGAGCGCCAATATGGCGAGTATCGCGACCGTGTGGGCGAGATCGTCAACGGCGTCGTCAAGCGCGTGGAGTTTTATAACGTCATCGTCGATCTGGGGCGCGCCGAGGGCGTGATCCGCCGCAGCGAGGCGATTCCGCGGGAAAATCTGCGCACCGGCGACCGCACGCGCGCCTACATCTACGACGTTCGTCGTGAAACAAAGGGGCCGCAGATCTTCCTGTCGCGCGCCAAGCCGGAATTCATGGCGCGCCTGTTCGCGCAGGAAGTGCCGGAAGTTTACGAAGGCGTGATCGAGATCAAGGCCGCCGCCCGCGATCCGGGCTCGCGCGCCAAGATCGCCGTGCTGTCGCACGACAGCTCGATCGACCCGGTCGGCGCCTGCGTCGGCATGCGCGGCGCCCGCGTGCAGGCGGTCGTCGGCGAATTGCAGGGCGAGAAGATCGACATCATCCCGTGGTCGCCCGATCCGGCCACCTTCATCGTCAACGCACTGCAGCCGGCGGAAGTCACCAAGGTCGTGCTCGATCCGGAAGAGCAGCGCGTCGAAGTCGTGGTCTCCGAAGCGCAGCTTTCGCTGGCGATCGGCCGCCGCGGCCAGAACGTGCGGCTTGCCTCGCAGCTCACCGGCTGGTCGATCGACATCCTGACGGAATCGGAAGAAAGCGAGCGCCGCCAGAAGGAATTCGCCACGCGCTCGGCGCTGTTCATCCAGGCGCTGGAAGTCGACGAGATGTTCGCGCAATTGCTGGCGTCGGAAGGTTTCGTCTCGGTCGAAGACATCGCCTATGTCGACACCAACGAACTGGCTTCGATCGAAGGCTTGAACGAAGAGATCGCCGAGGAACTGCAAGCGCGCGCCACGGAATTCCTCGAAAAGCAGGCCGCCGAACTCGAAGCCAAGCGCAAGGAGCTTGGCGTCGAAGATGCGCTCGCCGCCGTGCCGGGCCTCACGGCGCCGATGCTGGTGACGCTCGGGCAGAAGGGCGTGAAGACGCTCGACGATTTCGCCGGTCTCGTCGCCGACGACATCCGCGGCTATTTCGAAACCAAGAACGGCGAGCGCGTGCGCGAACCGGGCGTTCTCGAAGAATTCCAGCTCAGTCAGGAAGCGGCCGACGATCTCATCATGGCGGCGCGCGTGGCCGCCGGGTGGGTCGAAGCGCCCGAAGTATTGATCGACGAAGAGCCGGAAAGCGCCCCGAGCTTCGAGGGCGGCGAGCAGTAAGCGCACACGCAAGAGGGCGAGGCGCAGCGAAGAGCGAAAGATTGAGGGCCGTCGCGTGAAAGTTGGAATTGTTGGAGCCACGGGACTAGTCGGCGAATTGATGCGCGCCATCCTCGCGGAGCGCGCTTTCCCGGTCACTTCGCTCCGACTGTTCGCGTCGGCGCGCTCGGCCGGCAGACGTTTGCCGTGGAAGAACACGGACATCGTGGTCGAGGATGCGGCGAAGGCCGATTATGCGGGCCTCGACATCGTCTTCTTCTCCGCCGGCGGTTCGACGTCGAAGCAGCTCGCGCCGGTGGTGGCGAAAGCCGGCGCCATCGTGATCGACAATTCGTCCGCCTGGCGCGGCGATCCGGACGTGCCGCTGGTGGTGTCCGAGGTGAATCCGCACGCCTTGGCGTCGATTCCCAAAGGCATCATCGCCAACCCCAACTGCACGACCATGGCGGCGATGCCGGCGCTGAAGCCGCTGCACAAGGCGGCGGGTCTGAAGCGCCTCGTGGTCAGCACGTATCAGGCTGTCTCCGGCGGCGGGCTCGCCGGCGTCGACGAACTCGCCGCGCAAGCGCGGGCGACCGCCGCCGATTCGGCGGCGCTGGCGCATAAGGGCGACGCGCTCAAGTTTCCCGCGCCGAAGAAGTGGGCCGTGCCGATCGGTTTCAACGTCGTGCCGCTGAATTACGTGCTGGGCGAAGACGGTTACACCGAAGAAGAGATCAAGCTGCGCGACGAGAGCCGCAAGATCCTGGAAATCCCCGGCCTGGCTGTCTCGGGCACCTGTGTGCGGGTGCCGGTCTATACGGGCCACTCGCTTTCGATCAACGCCGAGTTCGAACGTCCGATTTCGCCGCAAGCCGCGCTCGAGCTTCTCAGCAAAGCGCCGGGCGTCGTCGTCGCCGACGTGCCCAACCCGCTCGAAGCCACCGGCCGCGATCCGGTCTTTGTCGGGCGCGTGCGCAAAGACCCGACTGTTCCGCACGGCCTTGCGCTCTTCGTCGTCGGCGACAATCTGCGCAAGGGCGCGGCGCTCAACGCGGTGCAGATCGCCGAAGTGTTGGTGGAACGGCGAAAGGCGGGCGCGGCCTGAGCGAGCCTGAGCAATCCGCCAAGCCTGCGCGGCCGCGTGTGCGTGAGCGCCGTTGCGTCGCCAGCGGTCAATCCCTACCTGAGCATCGTCTCATTCGCTTCGCCGTGGGTCCGGATGATGTGCTGGTCCCCGACGTGGCGGCCAAGCTTCCGGGTCGCGGCGTTTGGGTTTCGGCCGATCGCCAAAGTCTCGAAACGGCGATCCGCAAAGGCGGTTTCGCCCGCTCTCTGAAAGGCCCGGTCAAAGTCCCAGAAGGGCTGGTCGATCAGACCGAAGTCCTGCTGGCGCGGCGCTGTCTCGACTTCCTTGGGTTGATGCGGCGCGCCGGCGCCCTGGCCATCGGCGCCACGCAGGTGGAGCAGGCGATTCGTTCCGGACCCGTCCGCGCGCTGGTCGAAGCCTCGGACGGCGCGGTCGACGGGCGGGAGAAATTACAGGCGCTCCATATTGGCTTGTGGGGCGCGCCGGCGCCGGGCGTGGGGTGCTTTACGGCGGAGGAATTGGGCATGGCGCTGGGGCGGGATCGTGTGATACACGCTTGCCTGCTTCAAGAGCGCATGGCGCTGGGTTGGGCGGCGGAAATCGGCCGCCTCTCTGGATTCCGCGCCGTCGTTCCCAGCTCTTGGCCCGATTCCTGGCGCGGATTGGGACTGGGCGACGCGGACGCGGGATCGCAAGGATCCGCGCTCGCGCCGAGCGAGACGACTTCGGAAGACACGTAAGACGTTAAACGGAACACGGACGCGCATCGATACGACATGAGTGACGGCAACGAGCAAAAAGAATCGGCTTCCGGCCGCAAGCCGCTGACGCTGACGCGCACGACCTCAACGGGCACGGTGCGCCAGAGCTTCAGCCATGGCCGCACCAAGCAGGTCGCCGTCGAAGTGCGCGAGAAGCGCGCGATCGGCCGCCCTGGCGCCGCTGCGCCGCAAGCGAAAGGTCCCGGCCCGGGCGTGCCGCCGCCGATCCAGCGGACGGTTGCGCCGCCCCCGGTCGCGGAAGCGCCGAAGCCCGCCGCGCCGACTGGACGTGAAATCAGCGATGAAGAAACGCGCCGCCGCCAGGAAGCGGTGCAGCGCGCGCTTGCCGATCGCAGCGAACGTGAGGCGCGCGCCCGCGAAGAAGAAGAAATGCGCCGCGCCCTCGAAGAAGCGCAGCGCCGCAAGGCAGCGGAACTCGAAGCTATTGAGGCGGAAGCTGAAGCGCGTCGCCGCGAAGCCGCCGAGGCTGAGCAGGCCGCTGCTGAACCGGCTGCGCGTTCGCCGGCGCCGCAACAACAGCGCCCTGCCGCCGCGCCGACTGCGGCGCGTGAAGAACCTGTCGCGGAAGATATCCTGAGCGACCTCGGCGGCCGGGTGAAGAGCAAGCGGGCGCCGGCGCCCGTTCCGGTCAAGCCGGCGAAGAAGGGGGAGCCCAAGCGTCGCGAAGGCAAGCTCACGCTCGACATGGTCGAGCGCATCACCGAAGGCGATGACGAACGCGTGCGCTCGCTCGCGGCCTACCGCCGTGCGCAGCAAAAGGAAAAAGAGCGCCGCGCCAAGATGATGGGTGGCGGCGAGCGCGATCAGATCAAGCGCGACGTGATCATCCCGGAAGCCATCACGGTGCAGGAGCTGTCCAACCGGATGGCGATCCGCGTCGCCGACATCATCAAGTTCATGATGCGCCAGGGCCAGATGCTCAAGGTGACGGACGTGCTCGACGCCGACACGGCCGAGCTGATCGCCACCGAGTACGGCCACACGGTGAAGCGCGTCGCCGAAAGCGACGTCGAAGAGGGCCTCTCCGGCGAGGTCGACACCGAAGAAAATCTGCAGCCGCGTCCGCCGGTGGTGACCGTCATGGGCCACGTCGACCACGGCAAAACCTCGCTTCTCGACGCGCTGCGGCAAACCGATGTCGCCGGCGGCGAGCATGGCGGCATCACCCAGCATATCGGCGCCTATCAGGTGCGTCTGAAGGACGGCCAGCGCATCACCTTCCTCGATACGCCAGGTCACGCGGCGTTCTCGGCGATGCGTGCGCGCGGCGCGCAAGCGACGGATATCGTCGTGCTCGTGGTCGCGGCCGATGACGGCGTCATGCCGCAAACGGTGGAGGCGATCAGCCACGCCAAGGCCGCAGGCGTGCCGATCATTGTCGCCGTCAACAAGATCGATAAGCCGGACGCCAAGCCCGAGCGCGTGCTGCAAGAACTCCTGCAGCACGACATCGTCACCGAAAATTTCGGCGGCGACGTGCTGCATGTGGAAGTCTCGGCCACCAAGAAGCTCGGCCTCGACAAGCTTGTCGACGCCATCCTGCTGCAATCCGAAGTGCTGCAGCTCAAGGCCAATCCGGATCGCAGCGCGGAAGCCGTCGTCATCGAGTCGAAGCTCGATAAGGGTCGCGGCGTCGTCGCCACCGTTCTCGTCCAGAAGGGCACGCTGAAGCGCGGCGATATCGTCGTCGCCGGCGCCCAATGGGGGCGCGTGCGGGCGCTCACCAACGAACGCGGCCAGATGATGCAGGCGGCCGGTCCGTCCGAGCCGGCCGAGATCATGGGCCTCGAAGGCGTGCCCGATCCGGGCGACGTCGTTCAGGTCGTCGACAACGAAAATCGCGCGCGCGAAATCGCCGACTATCGTCAGCGCAAGCGCCGCGAGCGCATCGCGGTGGGCGCTGGCCGCGGCAATTCGCTCGAAGCCATGATGGCGAAGATCAAGGACGCCGGCGCACGTGAGCTGGTGCTGCTGATCAAGGCCGACGTGCAAGGGTCGGCCGAAGCCATCACCGGCTCGCTGGACAAGATCGGCACCGACGAAGTGCGGGCGCGCGTGGTGCATTCCGGCGTCGGCGCGATCAACGAGTCCGACGTGCAGCTGGCGAAGACGTCCGGCGCTTCGATCGTCGGCTTCAACGTCCGCGCTTCGAAGGAAGCGCGCGATCTGGCCGATCGGGAAGGCGTCGAAATCCGCTATTACGCGATCATCTACGACCTGCTGGACGACATCAAAGGCGTGCTCTCGGGCATGCTGGCGCCGCTCAATCGCGAAACCTTCCTCGGCAACGCGCAGGTGCTGGAAGTCTTCCAGATTTCCAAGGTTGGCAAGGTCGCCGGCTGCCGCGTCACCGAAGGCGTGGTGCGCAAGGGCGCCAAGGTCCGCATCCTGCGCGACAATGTCGTGATCCAGGAAATGGGCACGCTCACCACCTTGAAGCGCTTCAAGGATGAGGTGAACGAAGTCCAGTCGGGTCAGGAATGCGGCATGAGCTTCGGCCCGTTCCAGGACATCAAGCAAGGCGACGTGATCGAGTGCTTCAATGTCGAAGTGGTTCAGCGCACGCTTTAGGGGCGCCGTCGCACTGCTGATGTTCTCGCTCGTCGCGGCCTGCAACCGCGAAGATCAGGACGATCACACCCCGGTGGTTCACGGCGACACGATCGTGGAGCCTGAGACGCGTGTCGATTCCGTGCCGCAGGAAGAGCCGGCGGTGGTGCGCCAGTCGTGGCGCGCGGCCAATGACGTGGCGCGTTCGACCGTGGGCAATCTGCGTGTCAGCATCGAAAGCGTGCGCGGCGGGCCCGTCGTGTTCGCCTTCGCCAACGGCGTGACGATCCGCGCCCAGCCGATCAATGTGGTCCCGTCAGATCAGCGCTCCGGCGTCGGCGGACAAAGCTTCGCGGCCGTGTTCGGCGGCGATCCGCGCGTTGATACGCACCTCTACCGCGTGATCGAAGAAAACATCTCCCGCAGCGCCGGGCAGGGGCTCTGCGGCGCCGATCACACGCGCCATCTCGCCGTCAGCGAGTTCGTCGACAGCGCCGGGCGCTGGGTGTTCAAGGTCGCCGCTTTCAAGGGCGAGCGTCCGCCCGGCGGCGGCCTTGGCGAAGACCCGCAATTGTGCACGGCGTTCGCCTACACGGCGGCGCCCTGAAAGAAGTCATGAAGCACAGATCGAAATCGCATGGCGGCGGAGCGCCGTCGCAGCGCCAATTGCGCGCCGCCGAACTGGTGCGTCACGCGCTGGTGGACATTCTTACGCGCGAGGAGCTGCGCGATCCCGATCTCGCCGGCGTGTCGGTCACGGTGGGCGAAGTGCGCGCCTCGCCCGACTTGAAACACATGACGGCGTTCGTGGCGCCGCTCGGGCCGGGCGATGCGAAGACGATCGCCGCGGCGCTGACGCGCGCGTCGCACTTCCTGCGCGGACGGCTCGGGCGCGCGGTCGATTTGCGCTTCACACCCCAGCTGCACTTCCTGCCCGACGTCTCCTATGACGAGGCGCAGCACATCGAGGATCTGCTGCATTCCCCGGAATTGGCGCGCGATCTGAAACACGGTGACGACGAATGAGCCGCCGCAAGAAGGGCGAGGACGTCTCCGGCTGGGTGGTCCTGGATAAGCCGGAAGATATGACCTCGACCCAAGCCGTCTCGGCCGTGCGGCGCGTATTCAACGCCAACAAGGCAGGCCATGCCGGCACGCTCGACCCGCTGGCTTCGGGCGTGCTGCCGATCGCGCTTGGCGAAGCGACCAAGACCGTGCCGTGGCTGGTCGAAGCGGAAAAGACCTACGTCTTCACCATCAAATGGGGCGTTTCGACCGCCACGCAGGACCGCGAAGGCTCGGTCACCGCCACCAGCGACGTGCGCCCGACCGCCGACGCCATCGGCGAGGCGCTCAGGGCGTTCGACGGTGAGATCGAGCAGATCCCGCCGCAATTCAGCGCCGTGAAGATCGACGGCGAGCGCGCTTATGACCTCGCCCGCGCCGGCGAGGAGGTTGAGCTGGAGCCGCGCATCGTCGTCGTGCACGAAACGGAACTGGTGAGCGCCGAGGGCGATCTCGCCACGATCCGCGTCCGCTGCGGCAAAGGTTTCTATATCCGCGCCATGGTGCGCGATCTGGCGGGCGCGCTGGGCGCGGAGGGCCATGTCTGGCGGCTCCGCCGCACGGCTGTCGGACCGTTTACCGAAGCGGGCGCCACGCCCCTCGACGCGCTCCAGGATTTGGGCCATAAGGGCGCCGCGTCCGAACGCCTCCTTCCCGTAGAGACCGCGCTGGCCGACATCCCGGCGCTGGCCATTAACGGAGAGGATGCGTTCAAGCTCAGGCAAGGACGGCCGATTGTCCTCCTGCCCCACGTGGCGGAGGCGCTGAAGCCGAAATTCCGCGATCGCATCGTGGCAGGCCAAGACGCCTCGCGCGCTGCGGTGGCCTTGTTCCAAGGCAAAGCGGTGGCCCTGGGCGACGTGCGCGCCGGCAAATTCAAGCCGACGCGCGTGTTCCATTTGGCTGACGAATAGAGGAGCCGATGTCGATTACCGCTGAGCGCAAGAGCGCGCTGATCAAAGAGAATGCCCAGGGCAAGAACGATACGGGCTCGCCCGAAGTGCAGGTTGCGATCCTCTCCGAGCGCATCGCCAACCTCACTGAACACTTCAAGACGCACAAGAAGGACAACCACTCGCGCCGCGGGCTGCTGAAGCTCGTGTCGCAGCGCCGTCGCCTTCTCGACTATCTGAAGAGCCGTGACGAGCAGCGCTATCAGGCGGTGCTCGAGCGATTCAATCTGCGCCGCTAGGCGTTGAAGCAAAGGGGAGCGGTTGCGCTCCCCTTCGGCATTTTTGGGGCATGGCTCCAGTCTGCCGAAGGCAAGCAGCGCATCAGCACCCGCAAGTTCGAACCCGCACGCAATCCGGCGCGCGGGCAATTCGCGCAACGAATCCGTCGTTGCGCACCGCACGTGGCGACCGGGCATGGGGCTCGCTCGCCAGGAGAGAGCACATGTTCGACATAAAATCCGTTTCCCTCGATTGGGCAGGCCGCAAGCTGACGCTCGAAACCGGTCACGTGGCGCGTCAAGCCGACGGCGCCGTGATGGCCACCTGGGGGGAAACCGCGGTCCTCGCGACGGTCGTGTACGCGAAAGAGCCGAAGCCCGGTCAGGACTTCTTCCCGCTCACCGTCAACTACCAGGAAAAGTATTTCGCCTCGGGCCGCATTCCTGGCGGCTATTTCAAGCGCGAAGGCCGCCCGACCGAGCGTGAAACGCTGATCTCGCGCCTGATCGATCGCCCGATCCGTCCGCTGTTCGTCGATGGCTTCAAGAACGAAGTGCAAGTCATCATCACGGTGCTGTCGTGGGACAATGAAAACGAAAGCGATCTGTTGGCGATGGTGGCGGCCTCGGCAGCGCTGACCATTTCCGGCGTGCCTTTCATGGGCCCGATCGCCGCCTCGCGGGTCGGCTGGATCGACGGCAAGCCGGTGCTCAATCCCACGATCGGCGACATGGCGAAGTCCGAACTCGATCTCGTCATCGCCGGCACGGCCAACGCCATCATGATGGTCGAATCCGAAGTGAAGGAATTGACGGAAGCGCAGATGCTGTCGGCGCTGCAGCTCGGCCACAAGGGCATGCAGCCAGTGATCGATGCGATCATCAGCCTTGCCGAAAAGGCCAGCAAAGAGCCGTTCGAATTCGAGCCGGTTGATCAGTCCGAACTCAAGAAGAAGATCAGCGATCTGGTCGGCGCCAAGCTCGGCGATGCGTATCGCATCGTGAAGAAGGATGAGCGCTACGCCGCCGTCGGCGCCGCGCGCGATGAGGCCAAGGCGGCGCTCGTGAAGAGCGACGCCAAGCCGGACGGCGTCGACGCCAATGTCTTCAAGGAAGCGTTCAAGGCGGTCGAAAGCGATATCGTCCGCGCGCGCATCATCAAGGAGAAGGGCCGCATCGACGGCCGCCCGGTCGACAAGGTTCG
>DASZSK010000265.1:0-8518 GCA_035548735.1 Caulobacterales bacterium
CTCGGCGATCGAACGCCGCGCGCCCGCTGATGCGGCGCTGCTGATCGCGGTCGCCTGCGGCGACGGGCCGGCGAAGCTCGACGCGGAATCGCTTGCGTATCTGATCCGCGTGCTGCGCAGCATCGGCCTTGAAGATGAAGCGCGGCGCATGGCGGTGGAGGCGATACTGGCGGGACAGCCGAGTTAGCAAAATTCGTTTGCTCCGTTGCCATACCGGCCCAACTCGCGCCAGAACTGGGAGCGCTTGTTATTTCTGGCAGAATTCGAACGCTGTCGGATTCAGAACACAAGCGATAGCGACCTGCTCACCGCTCGAGTCTTCGAACTCGGCCTGCCAAAGCACCAGCACTCGATCGAGCTGTTTCCGCCTTTGAAGTGTGAGGCTGGCTTGGCAATTCGGATAGCTTAGCCGGCGGATAGAACCGCCCACATCGTCCAGCGTCGCCAAGGAACATTCTCGATCGCGCGACTCCAACCATCCGTGCTGCGCCTCCGTGACGGAAGCGACATATCCGGTCGGTTCGTTGGGAAACGGATGGCGTGCGTCCTGCTCACGCGCGTATGTGAGGAGTCGCTCGACAGATTGCTGCAGAAGCGCCTCCTCGTGCTCTCGCCAGAGCACCAGGCAAGCTGACTGCGTGAGCGTGCTCTCGGCGCCGCACACAATGTCTCCAACTGCTTGACCAGCAAAAGCATCCTCAGGTCGCGGCTGCGCATTCGCTGACGATGCGGCAACAAACATCAAGACGGCGGCTAGGGTGAGACGCATGAACTACTCCCATCCCATTGTAGCACCGGCGCTATGAACGAGCCGTGCAAGCATTTGGTGAACGTCCGCGAAAGCCGGCGTTCACTTCTTGCGGCTAGCTTAACGCCCGCATGAACGACGCGGCTCTCATTGAAGCGTTTCTGGAGATGCTGTCCGCCGAGCGGGCGGCGCGGGCGAATACGTTGGAGGCGTATCGCCGCGATCTGGAGGATGCGGGCGCGTCGATGAAGCTCGCAACAGCGAGACCCGAGCAGATCGAAGCGTATATTGCGAGCTTGGCGAAGCGCGGGCTGTCGCCGGCGACGGTGCGGCGACGAATTTCGGCGCTGAAGCAATTCTATCGCTTCATGCTGCAGGAAAACATGCGCAGCGACGATCCCACCGCCCGGCTCGATCCGCCGAAGCGCGCGCGTACGTTGCCGAAGACGCTGTCCAGCGATGAGATCGCGCGGCTGATCGATGCGGCGGAGACGCCGCGCGATCGCGCGTTGATCGAACTCTTGTATGGCGCGGGCTTGCGCGTGAGCGAGCTTGTGTCACTGCCGCTGCGCGCCGCGCCGAAGGCCGGGCAGAACCACATGATCGTCGAAGGCAAAGGCGGCAAGGAGCGCATGGTGGTGCTCGGGCGCGCGGGACTGGATGCGCTGGCGGCGCATCTGGCTGCGCGTGAAGCGCTGCTGCCGAAAGTGGAGGCGCGGCGCGAGAAGGCGGCGCGTTGGCTCTTTCCCTCCGCGAGCGCCGCCGACGGCAAGCTGACGCGCCGGCGCGTGGCGCAGGTCTTGGAAGCGGCGGCGATGAAGGCGGGCATCGATCCGGCGCGCGTGTCGCCGCACGTGCTTCGCCACGCATTTGCGACGCATCTGGTGGAGGGCGGCGCCGATCTGCGCACGGTGCAGACCCTCCTGGGGCACGCCGACATCGCCACGACACAAATATACACGCACGTCGCCGAAGGGCGGCTGCGGACGCTGGTGGAAACCAAGCATCCGCTGAGTGATTTGGCGCGCCTTCGCGGCGCAACCAAGTCGCGGCGTTGAGGCGCGCCGGTGAACGAGGGCCGTCGCTCCTATGTTTGCGAGCGGCTCGCACTCTGTCCGCGGTCGCGCCAACGGCCCCGGTGAGACAGCGCTCCAAGCCCTACAAGTCATCCGCGACGGCCCTCATTCACCGGCGCGCCTCGACCTCGATGCGGGCTGCTCGGAGACGGCGCGCCAGCTAACTGGAACTTTGCTGTCCACTTTCCCATTTTTATGGGAAAGGACCCGGCATGACGGATCAGACCAGCAACGCTCCCTCCATCACCGCCGACGCCGGGCGCGCGACGGCCCTGGTGGTCTACGTGCTCTATCTCCTCAGCATTCCGAGCTTCGCGCTGTTTGCGCTGATCGGCGTGATCATCGCTTACATGTCGCGCGGCGGCGCGCTGGGCTTGGGCCGCGCGCACCTCGAAGACCAGATCCGCATCTGGTGGATCGCCTTTCTCTGGGGCGTGGCGATCTTCGTGTTGACGATCGTCGGCTGGATTCTCTCGCCCGTACTGATCGGCTTCCCGCTGCTGTGGCTCGCCTGGGTCGTCGGCTTCGTCGTGATGCTATGGTTCACGGTGAAGAGCGCGTTCGGACTGATCGCGCTGCTTGAGGGGCGGCAAGTCGGCGGCTGGCTGAGTTAGCTAGAGGCCGTACGCCGCTTTCATCTCCGGCTCTTTCGCCGCGACTTGGCGCGCGAGATCGACGATCACCTTGGCCTGCTTCCAAGTCGCGTCGTCTTGCATCTTGCCGTCGAGCATGGCGACGCCCGCGCCGTCGGGCATCGCCTCAAGGATGCGCAGCGCGAATTTCACTTCATCGACATCCGGATTGAACACGCGCTTGGCGATGGCGATTTGGCTTGGATGCAGCGTCCAGGCGCCGACGCAGCCCATCAGATAGGCGTTGCGGAATTGCTGTTCGCAGGCTTCCGGATCGTCGATGGCGCCGAACGGCCCGTAAAACGGCTTGAGCCCGTGCATCACGCACGCATCGACCATCTTCGCAAACGTATAGTGCCACAGATCCTGCTGCACGCTGACGCGCGCCGAGCCGTCGGCTTTCGCATCTTCCAGCACGCGATAGCCGGGATGCCCGCCGCCGACGCGCGTGGTTTTCATTTTACGCGAAGCGGCGAGATCGGCAGGACCGAGCGAGACGCCCTGCATGCGCGGTGAGGCGCCGCAAATCGCTTCGACATTCGCCACGCCTTGCGCGGTTTCGAGGATCGCATGCAGTAGGATCGGCTTCGTCAGCTTGTGCTTCGCTTCGAGCAAAGCCAGCAGCTGATCGATGTAGTGGATGTCCCACGGGCCTTCGACCTTGGGGACCATGATCACGTCGAGCTTATCGCCAAGGCCGGCGACAAGCTGCGTCACGTCGTCGAGATGCCAGGGCGAATTGAGCGCGTTCACGCGCGACCAAAGCGCAGCGCCCTTCAGATCCATGCGTCCCATGTCGATGGCGCCAGCGCGCGCGGCTTCCTTCGCATCGGCGGGAATGGCGTCTTCGAGATTGGCGAGCACCACGTCCACCTGCGCGGCGACGTCCGGGACTTTGGCGCGCACTTTTTCCAGATGCGGCGGCACGAAATGGATCATGCGCTCAAGCCGCACGGGCAGCTCGCGGAGCGGTTCCGGCGCGCCGGTGGCGAGCGGGGCGAAGAAGGTGCGGGGGGGCTTGCTCATCGCCAACCTCCCCCCTCGCGGGGGAAGTGGCCGCGGAGCGGCCGAAGGGGGGGCGAGGTCCAGTTGGCGCCGGAGCGGCTATTGCACGCCCCCCACCCCCTACCCCCGCCCCGCGAGGGGGCGGGAACGCCAAATCCGGCAGCGTCAAGCATCAAATTCTCCTTCGCAGGCGCAGCATGGTCCGCCGCGCACGGCTTCGCAATCACGATCCCCGCCTGGGGCTTCTGCTTGAAGCGGAAAGGTTTGCGGCTATTGTCCGCGCCTTCCGGGGCGAGCGCCCCGCCGGGCTCGAGCCGCCTTGCGCACCTATCTGGATTTCGAAAAGTCGGTCGCCGAGATCGAAACCAAGATCGAGGAATTACAAGCCTTATCAGAGGCTTCCGGTTCCGAGGCGATGGCCATGGGGGTGGAGCTGTCGCGCCTCAAGGCCAAGGCCGAACGCCAGCTCGCCGACACCTATTCCAAGCTCGACGCCTGGCAGAAGACGCAGGTCGCCCGTCACCCCGACCGCCCCCGCTTTCGCGATTATGTCGCGGCGCTGGTGACCGATTTCACCGAACTTTCGGGCGACCGCACCTATGGCGAAGACCCGGCGATCCTCGGGGGGCTAGGCAAGTTCCTGGGCCGGCCGTCGCTGGTGATCGGCCACGAAAAGGGCCGCACCACGCAAGAACGCCTCAAGCACAATTTCGGCATGGCGCGCCCAGAGGGCTATCGCAAAGCCGTGCGCCTCATGGATCTCGCGGACAAATTCGCGCTGCCGGTGATCAGCTTCGTCGACACGGCGGGGGCTTATCCGGGCATTGGCGCCGAAGAGCGCGGCCAGGCCGAAGCGATCGCGCGCTCGACCGAGCGCTGCCTGACGCTCGGCGTGCCGATGGTCGCGGTGATCGTCGGCGAAGGCGGCTCGGGCGGCGCCATCGCCATCGCTGCGGCGAACAAAGTGCTGATGCTCGAACACGCCATCTATTCGGTGATCTCGCCGGAAGGCGCCGCCTCGATTCTGTGGAAGGACAGCGCGCGCGCCAAAGACGCCGCCATCGCCATGAAGATCACGGCGCAGGATTTGATCGGACTGAACGTGATCGACGGCGTCGTCCGCGAACCGGTGGGCGGCGCGCATCGCGAACCGAGCGCGGCTGTCGCTGCGGTCGGCGCAGCGGTCGCCGCTGAGTTGGACGCGCTGGCGAAGATGAGCCCGGACGAGCTGCGCGCGCAGCGGCGCGATCGCTTCTACGCCATCGGGCGCCTCGAAGCGGAAGCCGCGAGCGCTTAAGCGAGCGCGGCCCCGCCCTTATTTCGCCCGCTTTCGGTCATTCAGGCCTAGCTCAGGAACCGTAAGCTGTGCTGAAGCTTCATCACGGGTCCGACCAGGAGTTTTGACATCATGGACGACGCCAACCTTTCCCGCCGCACGCTGGCTTTGGGGCTCGGTGCGGCCGCGGCTTCCTCGCTGCTCGCGGCGCCCGCCTGGGCCGCAGGCGACGACACCTATTCCGAACCGGAAATCCTGCACGCGGCCGAGCGTTTCTTCGGCGCGGGCGCTGAAGGCTTGGCGGCGGTGGTGCGACACGTGTTCGAGCAAAACGGACGACCCAACGGCTATATCGACGGGCAGGAAGGCTCGGGCGCCATCGGCGTTGGCCTGCGCTACGGGCGCGGCACGTTGCATCTGAAGAGCCGCAACGACACGCACCGCGTCTATTGGCAAGGACCGTCGATCGGCTTCGACACCGGCGGCGATGCGGCGAAGGTGTTCACGCTCGTCTATGGCCTGCACAATCCCGACGACATCTATCAGCGCTTCCCGGGCGTCGACGGCTCGGCCTATTTCATCGGCGGCGTTGGCGTGAACTATCAGCGCGCCAACAACATCACGCTCGCGCCGATGCGCGCCGGCGTCGGTTTCCGTCTGGGCGCGAATATCGGCTATCTCGCCTATTCGCGGCGGCGGCGCATCAATCCGTTCTGATTACTCAGCGGCGCGTTTCTTCGCCGCTTCGATCGCCTTCATGCGCGCCTCGTGGCGTTCGCGGAATTCCTCCGCGAACGCGGAGGCGAGAATGCCGGTCGGCATGGCGACGATGCCGATGCCGGCGACGGCGATGAGGCCCGCGGCGATGCGGCCAAGCACGGTTTCCGGATAGACGTCGCCATAGCCCACGGTCGTCAGTGTCACGATCGCCCACCAGAGCGCGCGCGTGATCGAGCCGAACGCCTGGGGCTTGGTGTCGCCTTCGATGAAGTAGAGCAGCATCGCGGCGATATAGACTTGCGCCGCGGCGACGCAGGCGGATGCAAAGAGCGCGGGCCCGGCGCGCTTCACCGCGGCGCCGACAATGGCGAAGGCCGGCACGTAACGCGCGAGCTTGAACAAGCGGAACAGCCGCAGCGCGCGCAGTGCGGCGAGCCAGCCGCCATGCAGCGACGGGAAGAAAATCAGCACCAGCAATTCCGGCAGGAACGCCAGGATGTCGGCGATAATGATCGGCTGCGCCAGGAATTTGAGCCGGCCCATCACGCCGGCATGCGCCGGGTTCTCGCCTTCCGACCAGAAGCGCAGCGCAAATTCGATGGCGAAGATGATGACGATCGTGGCGTTGATGGCGGCGACGTCCTGCCGGAGCTGCGGCGGAAACGGCGTGTCCGGGCGAATGGCCTCGGTCTCGATCGCCAGCGCGGCGAGACTGATCAGCACCAGCGCGATCACCGAGCCGGAGAAGAAATTGATCTCGCCCGGATCGTCCGGCTCGAGCCAATCGTGCGCGTAGGCCTTCGCGGTGGTGTGGCGGCGCTTGATCAGCGGCACGGTTTGGGACCCTCCCACCCGCGATCATAGCGCAGCGCCAAAGGCGCGGAAGCGGCCTCAGCCGGGCGTTGTGAGTTTCAACCCGGCCACGCCTGCGATAACCAGCGCGATGCAGAAAAGCCGCGCCGGATTGGCCTGTTCGCCGAACAGGATGATCCCCGCCACAGCCGCGCCGACCGCGCCGATGCCCGTCCACACGGCGTAAGCTGCGCCGATCGGCAATGTCCGCGCCGCGAGCGCCAGCAGGTACATGCTCGCCGCCATCGCCGCGAGCGTGAGCGCAGACGGCAGCGGCTTGGTGAAGCCGTCGGCGTATTTGAGCCCGATGACCCAGCCGATCTCGGCGAGGCCGGCGATGACGAGCATGATCCAAGCGACCATAAAAGAGCTCCGCTGAGGCGTTGCTGACAGGAATTGTCAGCACGTGCGCCTAGCATGACGAAGGTTGCGTTGAGGAGGTTCGAGCGATGGCGCGGATCAATTTCGTGGAACTGCCGGTCAAGAATATTGGCGCGACGCGGGATTTCTACACGGCGGCGTTCGCGATGGAGATGACGGCGTTCGGCCCCACCTATGCCTGCACCATGACCGGCGATGTCGATTTGGGGCTGCAAGCGGATCAAAGCGAAACGACGAAGGCGCCGCTTCCTGTGATCCATGTCGAGGACGTCAAAGCGGCGCTCGCGGCGGTGCGGAAGGCCGGCGGCGCAATCACCAAACCGATCTTTTCGTTTCCCGGCGGGCGGCGATTTCACTTCACCGATCCGAGCGGAAATGAGTTGGCGGCGATGCAGGCGGATGACTGAGTTTCAAAAAATCCCGCCTCGGCCACCCATTCCCGGATTGACCAAAGGCCAGGTGCGGGAAACTCCTATCCTTCGCCTATGAGTCCTGGGATGAGCCCTTCGCCGATCCCGGAGCGCGCGCAAGAACCACCGCGCCGATCAGGGCTGGAAACAGGTCGTCCCAATTCGGATTGTCGCGTTCGATGACGTTGCACTTCCATTCGCGACGCCATTTCTTCATTTGGTATTCGCGATCCCGCGCTTCAGCCACCAGCGTGAAGCGCTCGAACCATACGAGTCTGGATACGCCGTACTTGCGCGTGAACGACGAGCCCATCCCCTCCTTGTGTTCGGACACGCGTGCAATCAGATCGAGCGCAGAGCCCAAATACAGCGTCCCATGCTTGCGGCTGGCAAGCATGTAGGTCGCAGTGATGCGATCTTCGTCAACACGCATGCGCTTAAGTGTGCGCTGTCAGAGGCATCAACGCCACCTATTCCCGGATTGGCCGCCAGGCCAATTCCGGGACCCATAACCTCAGGCCCTTACGTTCATGGGTCCCGGAATGCCGGCTACGCCGTCATCCGGGAATGGGTGTGAGGCGTTAGCCCCTTAGAAGCCCGCCGGTCGCTTTCGCCACCGCCGCCACGATCTTGCTGCTCACGGCTTCGATCTCCGCATCCGTCAGCGTCTTTTCGCGCGGCTGCAGCGTGACTTCGATGGCGAGGCTCTTCTTGCCAGGCGCCATGCGCTCGCCGCGATAAACGTCGAACAGCGCAACGTCCGCGATCAGCGGCTTTTCAGCACCGAGTGCTGCGCGCACCACGTCGCTGGCTTTCACTGCGTCATCGACGATGAAGGCGAAGTCGCGGCTGAGCGGCATCAGGTCGAGCTTGTCGAGCGGCGGCTTGGCGCGCGAGCCTTTGGCGCGCGGCGGCGGCAGCGCGTCGAGCAGAATCTCGAACGCCAGCGCCGGGGCCTCGACATCGAGCGCGGTCAAAACACGCGGATGGATTTCGCCGAAATACCCAAGCGGCTTGTTTCCGAGCACCAACGCGCCAGCGCGACCCGGACGCCACCAAGCGGGGACAGCGTCGGTGGTCTGGACGCCAGCGGGCGCGCCCAGGGCTTCGAGCACGGCGAGCGCGTCGCGCTTCACGTCATAGAGATCGGGCTGCGGCGCGGCTTTCCAGTGACGCGGCGGACGCGCGCGCCAGACCGCAGCAAGCGTGCGCGCTTGGCCCGTCTCCGTGTCGTCGCGATAGATCGGCCCGGCTTCGAACAGACGCGCGTCGTCGTGACCGCGGTCGGCGTTCTTTTGCGCCGCGACCAGCAGATTGGGCAGCGCCGACGGGCGCATGCAATCAAGGTCGGACGAGATCGGATTGGCCAGCACCAGCTTCGCATCGCCGCCGCCAAACAAAGCCGCGTGCTTCTGCGC
>DASZSK010000266.1:0-7716 GCA_035548735.1 Caulobacterales bacterium
CGTTGCGCAGCTTCTCGACGCCGGTGACCTTCATGCCAAGCTCGAAGGCCATGCCCTGCTTCTTCAGGATCTTGAGGAATTGCGCGCTGACCTCGCCGTCCATGGTCGGCGTGATGCGGTCGAGGAATTCAACGACCGTCACTTCCGCGCCGAGCCTGCGCCACACCGAGCCCAGTTCCAGGCCGATATAGCCGCCGCCAATCACGATCAGCTTGTTCGGCACTTTGTTGAGCGCCAGCGCGCCGGTGGACGAGACGATGCGGTCTTCATCGACATCGACGCTCTCGAGATCAGCCGGAACAGAGCCGGTGGCGATGCAGATATTCTTGGTTTCCAGCGTCTGCTTGCCGCCATCGGCGAGCGCGACATCGACGCGGCCCTGGCCGACAATGCGGCCGGCGCCCTTAATGTAATCGACCTTGTTCTTCTTCATCAGGAACTCGACGCCCTTGGTGAGGCCGTCGACGGCCTCTTCCTTCTGCGCCTGCATCTTCGCGAGATCGAGCGAGAGCCCGCTGACATTGATGCCCATGGCCGGAAAGGTCTTGCGCGCCTCGTCGTAGAATTCCGACGCGTGCAGCAGCGCTTTTGAAGGGATGCAGCCGACGTTCAGACACGTGCCGCCGAGCTTCCCGCGCTTCTCGATGATCGCGGTCTTCAAGCCGAGCTGACCGGCGCGGATCGCCGCGTTGTAGCCGCCGGGGCCGCCGCCGATGATGACGAGATCGTATTGAGCCATGAAAGTCCTCGCGCGAACGCGCGCACCGTAGTCGGCGAGCGCGCGAAAGCAATGTTCGCGTGAGGCTTAGATAAGCATTGCCGGCGTGCGGCGTTAGACGCCTTGGCGATCCCAGAAACGCCGATCGGCGATGTCCATCAACAGGAGCGCCAAGCCGATGACGAGGATGAGCCCCAGGAGCGTGATCTGCGCGGACGGGCCGGCCTCCGCCAGATTTTCCGGACGGAAATCATTGACGTTGAGCCCCTGCAGCGTGCCGAGCGCGCCGCCCGGCTGCGCTTGCTGCGCCAGCGCCCAGCGCCCGCCATAGCATGCGAAGGCAAGGAGCCAGGCCCAGAAGGCTTGGGTCCGCCGGATCAGGCGGATGGCCGACACCAGGAAGAAAAAGGCGGCGGCGTACCAGAGGCCGGTCTCCAGCGGCGTCGCCGCGGCGCCCAATTGCTGCAGCTCGCCGGAGACGGCGCTCAGATCAACCGGGACGTGGTTCTGGACCATGGTGGTGACGGCGGCGGGAAACAGGCTGGCCGCAACCAGAACCAGGAGCACCAGCACCAACAGCCAGCGCGCGATGAACAGCATGGGCGTCCCCTCCCCTGTCAGCTCCCCCCTTAACCAAATACACGGCCTGGGGGGCCGCGTCAGCAGACTTCCCCTGCCCTGGCCTCCGCCGCTTACGGCTCGCTTACAGATCCAAGAGCATGCGCTCGGGATCTTCCAGCCCTTCCTTGACCCGCACCAGGAAGGTCACGGCTTCTTTGCCGTCGACGATGCGGTGATCGTAGGAGAGCGCCAGATACATCATCGGCCGCACCACGATCTGCCCGTTGATCACCACGGGGCGGTCCTGAATCTTGTGCATGCCGAGGATGCCAGACTGCGGCGCGTTCAAGATCGGCGTCGACATGAGCGAGCCATAGACGCCGCCGTTCGAGATCGTGAAGGTCGCGCCTTGCAGGTCTTCGAGCTTGAGCTGCCCGTCGCGCGCCTTGGCGCCGAGTTCGCCGATCTCCTGCTCGATCTCGGCCATCGACTTGCGGTCCACGTCGCGCACCACGGGCACGACGAGGCCGCGGTCGGTGCCGACGGCGATGCCGATATCGTAGAAATTCTTGTAGATGATGTCTTCGCCGTCGATCTCGGCATTGACGTTCGGGATTTCGCGCAACGCCGAGACGCACGCCTTCACGAAGAAGCTCATGAAGCCGAGCTTCACGCCGTGCTTCTTCTCGAAATTGTCCTTGTACTTCGCGCGCGCCGCCATGATCGCCGACATGTCAGCTTCATTGAACGTCGTCAGCATCGCCGCAGAATTTTGCGCCTCCTTCAGGCGGCGGGCGATGGTTTGGCGAAGCCGCGTCATGCGCACGCGCTCTTCGCGCGGCCCGAGCACGCGCGGCGCGGAGGGCGCGATCGGCGCTGGCGTCGGCGCCGCGGGGCGCGCTTCGATCGCGGCGATAGCGTCGGCTTTCGTCGGGCGACCGTCGCGGCCGGTGCCGACGATGCTGTTGAGATCGATGCCGCTTTCCGAAGCCAGACGCTGCACCGAGGGCGGCGCGGGCTTGGCGGCGGAAGGTTGCGCCGCCGGCTGCGGCGCGGGCTTCGCTGCGGGCGCGGGTGCGACAGGCTTTGCAGCGCTGGCCGCCGCGCCGTTCGACACGCGCCCGAGCAGCGAACCGATCTCCACGGTGGAGCCTTCGGTGGCGACGATTTCGGAGAGCACGCCGGCTTCCGGCGCGGACACTTCGACCGAGACCTTCTCGGTCTCCAACTCGACCAGCGTCTCGTCCTTCTTCACCGGCTCGCCGGCCTTCTTCAGCCACTTGGCGACGGTGGCCTCGGTCACGGACTCGCCCAGCGTCGGCACCACGATATCGGTCATCAGGATCACCCAAGCGCTTCGTTGAGAAGCGTCTCCAATTCCTTCAAATGCTTGCTCATCAGGCCCGCGGCGGTCGAGGCCGATGCGGGCCGGCCCGCATAGCGCGCGCGCTTGGCCTGGACGTTCATTTTCTCGAGCGTGACTTCGAGCCACGCGTCGGCGAACGTCCAGCCGCCCATGTTCTTGGGCTCTTCCTGGCACCACACCAGCTCCGCGCTCGGGAAGCGGCCGAGTTCGGCCATGATCGATTTCATCGGCCACGGATAAAGCTGTTCGAGGCGCAGGATGTAGATGTCGTCGAGGCCGCGCTTTTCGCGCTCTTCGAGGAGGTCGTAATAGACCTTGCCGGAGCACAGGACGACGCGGCGGATTTGAGCGTCCGGCTTCAGCCTGACGCTCGTCAGTCCGTTGTTCATCTGCGCGTCGTCCCAGAGCACGCGGTGGAACGAGGTGCCGGAACTCATGTCTTCGAGCGCGGAGATCGCCTTCTTGTGCCGCAGCAGCGACTTCGGCGTGAACACCACAAGCGGTTTGCGGAAGGTGCGGTGAATCTGGCGGCGCAGCACGTGGAAGTAATTGGCCGGCGTGGTGCAGTTCACCACCTGCATGTTGTCTTCGGCGCAGAGCTGCAGGAACCGTTCGATGCGCGCCGAGGAGTGCTCCGGCCCCTGCCCCTCATAGCCGTGCGGCAAAAGCATCACGAGGCCGGAAAGGCGCAGCCACTTGCGTTCGGCCGACGAGATGAATTGATCGATCAGCACCTGCGCGCCGTTCACGAAATCGCCGAACTGCGCTTCCCAGAGCGTCAGCGTGTTGGGCGCTGTCGTCGCGTAGCCGTACTCGAAGCCGAGCACCGCCTCTTCCGAAAGCGCCGAATCGATCACTTCGTAATGGGCTTGGCCCGGGCGAATGTTGTTGAGCGGCGTGTAGCGCTCTTCCGTCGTCTGATCGACGAAGTGCGAGTGACGCTGACTGAACGTGCCACGCGCGGAATCCTGACCCGAAAGGCGAACCGGGAAATTCTCGTCGAGCAGCGTCGCGAACGCCAAGTGTTCGGCCGAAGCCCAGTCGATGCCATGGCCTTCTTCGATCGCCTTGCGGCGCGCTTCGATGACGCGCGCGACCGTCTTGTGCACGTCGACATTGGCGGGAATGTCGGTGATCTTGCGGCCGATGTCCTTGAGCTTCGGCAGCGGCACGGCAGTCTTGCCGCGACGATCATCGTCCTCCGGCAAACCGAGGCCCGACCAGGCGCCGTCGAGCCAATCGGCCTTGTTGGGCTTGTAGCCCTTGCCGGCGTCGAATTCGCTGTCGAGAAATTTCTCGAAGTCCGCGATCCAGCCTTCACGCTCTGCGGCGGGGACGACGCCCTCTTCATCAAGACGCTTGGCGTAAATCGCGAGCGTAGTCGGCTGATCCTTGATGCGCTTGTACATCAAGGGCTGCGTCATGGTCGGATCGTCGCCTTCGTTGTGGCCGAAGCGGCGATAGCAGAACATGTCGATGACGACGTCCTTGCCGAATTGCTGGCGATATTCGGTGGCGACCTTCGCCGCGAACACCACAGCCTCCGGATCGTCGCCGTTCACGTGGAAGATCGGCGCCTGCACCATGAGCGCAACGTCGCTCGGGTACGGCGAGGAGCGCGAGAAACGCGGCGCCGTGGTGAAGCCGATCTGATTGTTGATGATGAAATGGATGGTGCCGCCCGTGCGATAGCCGCGCAGCCCCGACAGCGCGAAGCATTCGGCGACCACGCCCTGCCCTGCGAACGCCGCATCGCCGTGAATGAGCAGCGGCAGCACGCGCGCGCGCAACCCGTGCAGGTCTTCGTCAGCGGCCCAGGTCTGACGCTGGCCCTGTTTGGCGCGGGCTTTGCCGAGCACGACGGGATTGACGATTTCGAGGTGGCTCGGGTTCGGACTGAGCGAGAGGTGCACCGGCTTGCCGTCGAACGCGCGGTCGCTCGAAGCGCCCATGTGATATTTCACGTCGCCCGAGCCCAGCACATCGTCCGGCGTCGCCGAACCGCCCTGGAATTCGTGGAAGATGACCTGGTACGGCTTGCCCATCACCGCCGCCAAGACGTTGAGGCGTCCGCGGTGCGCCATGCCGAGGACGATCTCTTCGACGCCCAGCGCGCCGCCGCGCTTGATGATCTGTTCGAGCGCCGGGATCATCGCTTCGCCGCCGTCGAGGCCGAAGCGCTTGGTGCCGGGATAGCGCTTGTGCACGAAGCGCTCGAACGTCTCGCCTTCCACCAGCTTCTTCAGGATCGCGCGCTTGCCTTCACGCGTGAAGGCAATCTCTTTGTCCGGGCCTTCGATGCGCTCCTGAATCCAGCTCTTCTCGGCCGGATCGGTGATGTGCATGAATTCGACGCCGAACGTGCCGCAATAGGTGCGGCGCAGAATCGCCAGCATCTGATTGACGGTGGCGCTTTCGAGCCCCAGCACGCCGTCGATGAAGATCGGCCGATCGAGATCGTTCGGGCCGAAGCCATAGGATGACGGCTCCAACTCGGCCGGCGCTTCGCGCTGCTCGAGACCCAGCGGATCGAGATGCGCGGAGAGATGGCCGCGGGTGCGATAGGCGCGGATCATCATCAGCGCGCGCACGCTGTCGCGCGCCGCGGTCTGCACGTCGATGATCGACGCTTTCGGCAGACGCTCCTTGACCTTCTTTTCGAGCTTGTCGGTCAGCGCCGCCCAATTGCCGTCCAAGAGCGCGGTGGTTTCAGTCGTCTTCGGCTGCGCCAGCTCCGGGCGATACCAGGACGGCCCTTCAACCGCATGGCGCACCGTGTTGGGATCGTCGCGCATCGACTCGAAGAAGGCGCGCCAAGACGGATCGACCGAATTGGGATCGTCGAGATAGCGCGCATGCATTTCCTCCACGAACACGGCGTTGGCGCCATAGAGGAAACTGGTTTCGAGAAGAGCCGAATTCGGGATAGAGCGAACGTCGTCCGCCATGGGATCGCAGGTCCTTGGTCGCTGGAGCGATTACAGGAAATATAGGCGCCGGTCGGACGCGGCGCTCCTTCTAAGCCGCGTTGGCGACAGATTGAAGGGCAAGATTGTTGAAAGCTGCGATAACGCGGCTCAAGCGCTTCACTTTTGCGCGCTCTGGCTATTCCGCCGCTACCGGCAGCGCCACCGATTCAAGTTTGGTCAGATCGAACCGTTTCGAAGCGTTCTCGATATCGAACCCGACAAGATCACCATCAGCGTCAAGGTCCAAAACCACCCCGTCCGCGACCTCCCGCGCCTCGGCGCCAGGGCTCGACTTTAGCTCGATATAGAGACTGTCCGTCTCCGGGTAATAGTGAAGCTTCATCGGCTAGACCTCAAAGTCCCGGTCGAAGAACGCATTATGCAGGGTCACCCCGTCTTCTAGCACAACCACGCGCAAAATGCGCTTCGAGCCATCGCGAGGATCGGCAACCTCCGCCCACAGGCGGATGCGTCCATCGTCCTGAATTTCTTGCCTAATTGGGTTCGCAAGGGCTTCGCGACAAAGGTGTTCGGAAAGGTAGGGACGCTTTCGGAGCACTTGCTCAGCGAAATAGCGTGTTGTCCCCATCAGCCTTTTATCAGCTCCGCCATCGTGCGCCCGAGCGCGGCCGGATGCGGCGCGACGCGGATGCCTGCGCTTTCGAGCGCTTCGATTTTCGAGGCGGCGTCGCCCTTGCCGCCGGAAATGATGGCGCCGGCGTGACCCATCCGGCGCCCGGGCGGCGCGGTGCGGCCGGCGATGAAGCCGACGACCGGCTTCTTGCGGCCCTTGGCGGCTTCGTCCTTCAGGAATTGGGCGGCGTCTTCTTCCGCGGCGCCGCCGATTTCGCCGATCATGATGATCGCCTGGGTCGCATCGTCCGCCAGGAAGCGCTCCAGGACGTCAATGAATTCAAGGCCCTTTACCGGATCGCCGCCAATGCCAACGGCGGTTGTCTGGCCCAAGCCCTCATTGGTGGTCTGAAACACCGCCTCGTAGGTCAGCGTGCCTGACCGGGAGACGACGCCAATCGAGCCCTTGGAAAAGATGGAGCCCGGCATGATGCCGATCTTGCATTCATTGGGAGTCAGCACGCCGGGGCAATTCGGCCCCAGAAGCAAAGACTTGGACTTCTGCAGCTTGGCCTTGACGCGCACCATGTCGAGAACCGGGATGCCTTCGGTGATGCAGACGATGAGCGGGATTTCCGCGTCGATCGCTTCCTCGATGGCGGCGGCCGCGCCCGGCGGCGGCACGTAGATCACGGTGGCGTCGGCGCCCGCCTTTTCCTTGGCTTCGGCGACGCTGTTGAACACCGGCAGGCCGAGATGGGTCTGCCCACCCTTCCCCGGGCTCACGCCCCCCGTCATCCGCGTGCCGTAGGCGATGGCCTGCTCCGAGTGGAACGTGCCGTTTTTGCCGGTGAAGCCTTGGCAGATGACGCGCGTCTGCGCGTTGACGAGAATGGACATTGGAAGGAGACGGCCCCGAAGTTCGATCGTACGGGGCCGGTCCTAACCCAGGCTGGCCGGGATGCAAACCCTGACAGCGTGCGGCTCAGCCGCCCATGCAGAAGGCGTTGAGTTTGTTGCCGTCCGGGTCGCGGAAGTAGGCGGCGTAAAAGCCGCCGCCGCGGTCGCCGGGCGCGCCCTCGTCCTTGCCGCCCATGGACATGGCGAGAGCATGGATGCGGTCGACCATAGCCGGGTCCTTGGCCTCGAGCGCCGCCATCACCCCATTGCCGACCGTCGCCGGCTTGCCGTCATAGGGCTTGGTGAGGCCGATGCCGGCACCGCCGCCGGGGACGCCCCAGGCGATGAACGTCTCGGACTCCATCATCCGCCCGACGCCCATCTCCTTGGCGATGGCGTCGTAGAAATCCGCGGCGCGCTTCAAGTCATTCGTGCCCAGCGTGACATAGCCGATCATCGGTCCCTCCTCCCAGGTGGATCGCCCTAGAGCCCTAGCATGCCGGCGAAACAAATCAAGAACAACAGACGCGTCCGGAACGATCACCCACGGGCCCCTGTTGGATTCGCAACGGAGGCTTCCGATGCAACGCAAAGGCGATCGAGACGAACGCGAATGGCGCGAGCCCGGC
>DASZSK010000267.1:0-9451 GCA_035548735.1 Caulobacterales bacterium
CCTGAATGATGGCGGCGCGCCGGGCTATGCGACCAACAATGTGCGCCGCATCAATGCCGGACAGATGCCGGGCTCCGACTATTACTTCGTCGGCGGCATTACCGAACTCAACTACGACATCCGTTCGTCGGGCGTTGACGCGGAGGCCGGCGTTTCCAATCGCCATCACACGACCGCAAGCGCGGGCGGACGCGTCTATGTGATGAACATCGCCATGGACTTCCGCCTGATCGACACGCGCACGCTCGAAGTCGTCGACGTCGTCTCCTACCAGAAGCAGATCGTCGGCCACGAAGTGCGCGCCGGCGTGTTCAACTTCTTTGGCGACACGTTCGTCGACATTTCGGCCGGCCAGCGCGCGCTGGAGCCCGTTCAACTCGCGGTGCGCGCGGGCGTCGAACGCGCCGTCGTCGAAGTGATGAGCAACCTCTACCACATCTCGGACTCAAGCGATTGCGCGCAAGCGCTGGCCGCTTCGGGCGATCCGATGGGGCCGCCCTCCACCGCGCAAGCCACGGGCGCTTTCCAAACCACCGCCACCGGCGAAACCCGCGCCTCCGTCGTCGCACAACGCGCCGACCGTGACGCGTGGAACGCCCAGCGCGATGCGAACTTCGCGGCCGGCCTGCGCGGCACGAGCGACGATCAAACCGCACCGCAAAATATCGGCGCCACCGCGCCGCGTTCGTAAGGCGCTCTTGCTCGCCCGCAAGTGGCGAGCACGAGCGTCGCCGCTCAAATCCCTTCGGCGAACACCTGGTTCATATTGTCGGCGGGCGCGCCTTCAGCGCACCCGCAATCCCCGACCCGTTTCGCCGGCACGCCAGCCACGGTGCAGCGCGGCGGCACGTCTTCCAGCACCACGGAGCCCGCCGCGATGCGCGCGGCTTCGCCGATCTCGATATTGCCGAGGATTTTCGCGCCGGCGCCGATCATCACGCCCTTGCGCACCTTCGGGTGACGATCACCCCCTTGCTTGCCAGTGCCGCCGAGCGTCACCGAATGGAGCATGGAGACGTCGTCTTCGACCACCGCGGTCTCGCCGATGACGATGCCATGCGCGTGGTCAATGAAGACGCCGGCGCCGATCCGCGCGGCGGGGTGAATGTCGATCGAATAAAGCTCGCTAATGCGGCTCTGCAGATGGAAGGCGAGCACTTCGCGCTCCTGGCCCCACAGCCAGTGCGCGATGCGATACGCCTGCAGGCCGCCATAGCCTTTGAAATAGAGGAAGGGCTGCAGATAAGTGCGCGTCGCCGGATCGCGCTCACGCACCACGCGCATGTCGCGCGCCGCTTGCACGGCAAGCTCTGGATGGGCCTCGTAGGCTTCCCTGGCGACTTCGCGCAATTGCAGCGGCCCAAGGTCCCCGTCCCCCAGCTTCTGCGCCAGGTGATAGGAGAGCGCGTCCTCGATGCGGTCGTGATGCAGGATGGAGGCGTGCAAATAGGAGGCGAGCAGCGGCTCCTCGGCCGCAGCCTGCATGGCCTCGATCCGAAGCTGGGCCCAGACCCCGCCGGAATTCTCGAACACGCGTGGCGATGCGTCGACGACCATGGACGCTTCCTCCTTCACGCCAGCATCGCCCGCGCGAGCGTGGCCGGCAACTCTCCCGTCACCGCCATGTGGTGCGCGCGGAGCACCGCGGCAACCGTCAGGCCGTCGCGAATCCGGCCGTCGAGAACGCGCCGGAGCACCTCCTGGAAGTGCGCATTCTGGCGCTTCAGCACCTCCACCTCCTCCGGCTGCGCTTCGCCCGGCGTGAGCTCGGTGGCCAGAAACAGCGTCGCGTGCTCGTCCGTGAGCGAATTGGAGAGGTCCATTTCAAGGATTTTCTGAAGCTGCGCCGCCTTCAGACCGGTCTCCTCCTCCAATTCTCGCCGCGCGCAAAGCTCAAGGTCTTCGCCGGGCTCAGCGCCGCCCTCCGGCATCTCCCAGGAGTAGCGCTTCAAGGGAAAACGCCACTGGCCGACCAGATGGACGCTGCCGTCAGCCTCGACCGGCAGCACGCCGACCGCGGGTCGGCGAATGCGGATGACGCCATAGTGCCCCGGCCTGCCGGCGGGATTGAGGACATCGTGATCGTCGACCGCAAACCAATCCGTCTCATACGAGCGCCGCACGCGCAGAATGGTCCACGGATCGCCGTCCTCTTCCCAGTCCGCCATGTCATCCTCATCTGCGACGCATCCGAGCCTAGCCTTTGGCGGCGGTTCGGGCCAAGGAGGCGCCATGCCGATCGATCCCCGCACCATTCCCGAAGCTCCGCCCGAGAACGCACCCGCCGCCGCGGCGCACGAGAGCGCCGAAATGCTGGCGGCGATGGCTTTGCGACGGTCCACCAAAATCGCCGATTTCGTCGAGCCGGGGCCGGACGACGATCAGATCGCCGCTCTCATCAGGCTCGCCGCGCGCGTGCCCGACCACGGCAAGCTTGGACCATGGCGGTTCGTACTGATCGCCGGCGAAGCGCGCGCGCGGGCTGGCGAGAAGCTCGCGGAGCTGATCGTCAACGACGACGGCGTCGACGAAGTGCGTATCGACTTCGCCAAGAGGCATTTTCTGCGCGCGCCGGCCTGCGTGATGATCGTTTCGACCGCCGCGCCGCATCCGAAGATTCCGGAATGGGAGCAGACGCTCTCCTCCGGCGCTGTATGCATGAACATGCTGCTCGCGGCGCACGCCATGGGATTTGCCGCCTGCTGGCTGACGGAATGGCCCACTTATGACGAGCGCGCGCGCGGGGCGCTTGGGCTCGCGGCGCACGAGCGGGTCGCCGGCTTCATCTATCTCGGCACGGCCGGCAAACCGGCGACCGAACGCTTCCGCGCCGATCTCGACGGCCGCGTCTCGCACTTCTAGTGGCCGCCTATGTCTATGTGATCGGGTGCGGCTCACGGACTTATGTTGGCTGGACCAACAATCTTGAGCGGCGCCTTGCGCAGCACAATTCCGGCAAAGGCGCCAAGTCGACGCGCGGGCGCGCCTGGTTGCTGCTTTACGCCGAACGCTACGCCACCCCGCGCGAAGCCATGCAGCGCGAGTGGCGCCTGAAGCGCGAGAAGGCGTTTCGGGCACTGTTGCGCCAGAATTAGCCTTTGAGCGGCATTCAGCCGAGCGCGAGCAGGCCGTCGAGCACGCTTTGCGGCGCGCGAAACACCGTGCCGTGGCGCGTGCCGGGCGGAAACGCGGCTTGCGCCGAGACATCCTCCCAATGCGCGAGGTCGCGCGAGCGGAGCGTCATCATGCGATGCTCCATGTACGCATCGCAATAGAGATAGAAATCTTCGCCGATCTTGATCGCCGTCGGTCCTTCGACCCAAACCCCCGGCGGTGAAATCGGCGGCGATGCGGCGCCAAATGGCCCTTGCGCCGAGGCCGCGTACGCGATGCGGATGTTCTTTTCTGGCGTCGGGCGCTTCGTTTCATCCTTGATGAACATGATGTAGCGCGAACCATCGCGCAGTATCGAAGCGTCGATCGAAACGAAGCCGCCGTCATAGAAAAGCGCCGTGTCGGCATAGGTCGCGAAATCACGCGTCTTTGTGCAATAGATGCGATGATTGATGCCAACGCCGAGCGTGGAGCGGATGTCGCCGCGATCCTCGGTCTCAGGAAACGTCCCGGGGATCGCCGACGCCCAGAAGATCACATATTCGCCGGCCGCGTCGTCATAGATGATCTCTGGCGCCCAGGTGTTGATGACGTTTGGCGCGTACGCCATCACCGGCAGCATCGTCTGCTCCGACCAATGAATGAGGTCGGGCGAATGGGCGACGCCGATATTGTTTTCCCACCAGCCGGTGGTCCACACCATGTGAAACTGACCGTCCGGGCCGCGCATGATGCAGGGATCGCGCATCAAGTGTCCGCCGACTTGCGGCGCCAGGAACGACGTGTCGTTCTTGAGCGCGGACCACGTCAGTCCGTCGCGCGACCAGGCGAGATGCAAGCCGTCCTGCCCATTGTCGCGAAACGAAGAGAACATGAGCGCTTCGTCGCCGCGCGTGCTCTGCCCTGTCGCACACGCGCTCGCCGTCGCCGCAAGCCCGACAAGGGTATGACGGCGCGTGATCATTCGCGTCCCCGATAAAGCCCGACGCCCTGCTCCGGCAGCCACAAGCCTATGGGTGGCGCGCCAGTCTGCCAGAACACATCGATCGGAATCCCGCCGCGCGGATTCCAATAGCCGCCGATCCTGAGCCAGGTCGGCGCGATCGCCTCGACGATGCGCTTGGCGACATAGAGCGTACAATCTTCGTGGAAGGCGCCGTGATTGCGGAAGCTCTGCAGAAACAGCTTCAGGCTCTTCGACTCCACGATCCACTGATCGGGCGCGTAATCGATCACCAACAGGCCGAAATCCGGTTGACCTGTGACCGGGCATATCGATGTAAATTCCGGCGCGGTGAAACGTGCGAGATAGAGCGAGCCCGCATGCGGATTGGGGACGCGCTCCAGCACCGCCTCTTCCGGCTTGTTGGGAATGGGCGAAGGCCGCCCGAGCTGCGTAAGCTTGTCCGACATTGCAGTGAGGTAAGGCGTACGCGGCTGTTCGCGCAAGATTGAATTACGATCTCGAAACGAGCCATCTGCGCGCCCTGATGCTAGAGCCCGCCGTCCTTATTGCGGAGGGATGCAGATGAGCATCGATGTATCCAAGATCGTGTCGCAAATCGGCGATGACCTGATCGCGCAAACCGGAGAACCCTTGGGCCTTGACCGCGACCAGTCGGTGCGTGTCGCGCGCGCGTTGGCGGCGAACTGGAACAAGGGCCGCGAACAGGCCGTGCAGCAGACCGCCGCCGACACCGGCCTCACGGAAGAGGTCGTCGGCTCGATGGCCACGAAGCTGATCGACGTCGCCAAAGAGAAGCTGATCGAAGACGGTCCGGTCGGCGAGGCGATCCAATCGGCCAAGACGGCCGCGAGCGACGCCGTGCAGAAGGCCGCGGGTGGATTTCTCGGTGGCTTGTTCGGACGGAAAGCTGGCTAACGCCAACGCGAAACGAGCGGCGAGCCAAACACAAATTCGTGACCGGCGGCGCGCCGCGCGAGCGTGCAGAGCGCGCGCCGAATGCGGTTCTGGAAAGCGCGCGCTCTTCCAGGCGAATGAGGCGAATGATGTGCGACTTTTGCGCAACGGTAATGTTTGGCGCGCTTATTAAAGCGTCAATTCCGTACGCATTCGCCTGCGCTTTAAGCGCAAAGCAGCAGCGTGGCGGTTGAGCAACAACAATGTCTTCTCCACGCAACGAAGCTGCAGAAGGTAGCAGCGTTTAACCACTCGTTCACGCTATTGGCGTGAGCCTCGCCGGCGTTTCGCGGCGAGTACACCGCGGGGAATTAAGGGATGAAGCTCATGAAGAAGTTCATTGGCGCAGCCATGCTGGCTGGCGCTGCGGTTGCCGGCACGGCTGGCGTCGCTCACGCCGAAACCACGGTGTCGGGCAACGTCGCGTTCACCACCGATTACGTGTGGCGCGGCATTTCGCAGTCCGGCAACGACTTCGCCGTGCAAGGCGGCGCTGACCTCGGCATCGATCAATTCTATGTCGGCACCTGGGCGTCGAGCGTCGATTTCGGCACCGGCGGCAGCAACACCGAACTCGACCTGTACGCCGGCTGGAAGCCGACCACGGGCCCCGTGTCGTGGGATTTTGGCGCGATCGGCTATTTCTACTCGGGTTCGACCGATGCGGGCGGCGATCTCGACTTCTACGAACTGAAGGGCGTCGGCAGCTTCGCGCCGTTCGGCGACAGCCTGCCGCTGACGTTGACCGGCTCGGTCTATTACACGCCTGACTTCTCGACCTTCGTGAACGCCAGCGGCGACGACGCGACGGGCCTCTACGGCGAAGTGAAGGCGAGCTGGGCGTTCAGCGACGCGTTCACGCTGAGCGGCAGCTACGGCAATCAAGACGTCGAGGACAATGGCAGCTACGAGAACTACAAGATCGACGGCGCCTACAGCGCCTACGGCTTCGGGTTCGACCTTGCCTACACGACGACCGAAGGCGCCGAAGGCTTCGCCCCCGGCAGCACCGGCGACGACAAGATCATCCTGACGATCAGCCGCGCGCTCTAAGCACGGACTTGGCAAAATGCAGCGGCCGCCGCGGAAACGCGGCGGCCGTTTGCTGTTCCGCAGGCCGGCGCCCCGCCCTCGCTCTCGTGCTGATGCAGGCGCCGGAATTTTGATCAGCTCGTCGCTTCGGCAGCGTAACGACAGCGAAAGACAAGCTTTTGGGCGCGGCAGCCTGTAGAACCGCGTCAGTGGAATGCCGAAGGCTTCGGCCTTCGACCCTCAAACTGTTCGGGCCGCCGCGGAAACGCGGCGGCCCTTTTTACGCGTGGCGACCTTCAAGCCGGGGCATTCCGAGCGGCGTGAGAACAACAAGCGCTTGGCGGCTCGCCGCGCTCACGCTGTCTATGTATGACGCCAAGTTTCCCGCCTTCCTAAGGATGACGCGACAATGTCGAGCTTCGAGACGATTCAAATTCGGCGGCAAGGCCACGTGGCGACCTTGTCGCTGTCGCGGCCGGATCGCCTCAATGCCGTCACCAACGGCATGTTCGACGAACTGCACAAGGCGTTCGACGCTTTCGACGCCGATGACTCCGTTCGCGCCGTGATCGTCACCGGCGAAGGCCGCGCGTTCTGCGCCGGCGCGGAGATCTCTCAAGGCGCCGACGCGTTTTACAGCGAAGAAGAAAGGAACGAGGCGACATCGGGAAGAGACGCCGGCGGCATGATGACGTTGCGCATCTTCCGCAGCCTCAAGCCGGTGATCGCCGCAATCAACGGCCCTGCTGTCGGATTCGGCGCGACGATGACTTTGCCCATGGATGTCCGGCTCGCATCTGAAAACGCCAAGTTCGGCTTTGTGTTCGGCCGTCGCGGCATCGTGCCGGAAGCGGCCTCCTCTTATTTTCTGCCACGCGTCGTCGGCATCAATCGCGCATTGCGCTGGTGCTTGAGCGGCGCGCTCTTTCCTGCTTCCGAAGCGCTGCAAGCGGGGCTCGTCAGCGAAATTTGTGCGCCCGATGATTTGCTGGCGCGCGCGATGCAGATTGCACAAGAGATCGCAGAGAATGTCGCACCCGTCTCCGCCGCGCTGACGCGGCAAATGCTGTGGCGCGGGCTCGGCATGACCGATCCTATGGAAGCGCACATCATCGACAGTGCTGCGATCATAGCCCGCAGCCAGAGCGCCGACGCCGCGGAAGGCGTCGCCTCCTTCTTCCAGAAGCGCGCGCCGGCGTTCGCCGATCGCGTGTCAGCGGACATGCCGGCGTTTTTCCCGTGGTGGGAAGCGCCAGCCTTCAAACGCCTCTGACGAAATGGCGCTGGTGCGGACGGCGGGACTCGAACCCGCACTCCCTTTCGAGAAACGGATTTTAAGTCCGTTGCGTCTACCGGTTTCGCCACGTCCGCGGGGCGCGCCGAACCTAGCCGCGCGGGAAGCCCGGCGCGAGCCCCGATTTGCGAGTCGTTCGCACCGATTTTCCGGCTCTCGCCTCTTGCACGCGCCCCGAGCGGGGCCACGTCTTGGGCATGACGCAAGGCTCGTGAGCCCGCACGCGGCTTAAGAGAAATCGCTCCTCTTTCATCGTCCGACCCGGATGATCAATGGGAAGCGAGGCCATGAACGAACTCTCCATCGCCAAACGAATTCTCGTGCTGCTCGCCATTCTTGGCGGCGCCTGCGCCGGGTTCGCGCTCGGGCTTACGCTTCTCAACGTGCGCAACGATTTCGCTTTCGCAGGCGGCGCGGCGCTCGTCGTGCTCGCCCCGGTGGGCGGCGGCGTTGCACTCTGGTCGATGCTGAGGAGGGATTGAGATGGGTCGAGCGCCGCTCAACGTGCCCATGCGTGTGGGGAGATTTCCGATGAACCGTGCTTTGCTGACCGTGATCGTCGTCGTCGTGCTCGTGCTGGGCTCGGCGGTGGCGTGTTCGGGCACGCGCGTGCGCTCCGGCGAAGTCGGCGTGCGCGTGGTGGATCTGGGGCCGCATGCCGGCGTGCAGGAACACGAACTCGGCGTCGGCTGGTATTTCCCGCAGCTCGGTTCGTACGTGCTCAAATTCCCGACGACCACGCGCACCGAGGTGTGGGCCGACACCAATAGCGACGCCATCGGCCCCGCTTTGTCCTTCAACAATGGCGACGGCGTGCCGACGCGCATGGCGGTCAGCGTACAGGTGCGCATCGATCCCGAGCGCGCCTCCAACGCCGTGCAGCGCTATCGCCTCGGTTTCGACGATATGGTGCGCGGGCCAGTGCAGCGCGATTTGCAGGACGCGTTCGTGCGCCTTGGACCGCACTACACCTCGCAGCAGCTTGTTTCGGGCGAAGGTTCGCAATTGCTGACCGACGTCACCGCGCTGCTGAACCAGCGGCTCGGTCGCGAAGGCGTGATCATCGACAACATCAATCTGGTCGGCTCGCCCATCCTGCCCGACGAAATCCGCGCCCGCATCAATCAGCGCATCGAGGCCGAGCAGAATGTCGCCACCCAGGAGGCGCAAGTGCGCGTGGTGCAGGCGCAAGCCCAGCAGCGCGTCGCTGAAGCCGAAGGCCGTGCGCGGGCGACGCAGATCGAGGGCGCGGCGTTGGCCGCCAACCCACAAGTGCTGCGCATGCGCGAGATCGAGCGCTGGAACGGCCAGTGCCCGTTGGACACCAAGACTTGCGTCATCGGCAGCGGCGCGCTCGTCAGCACGCCGGGCGAAAACTAGTCGGTTGTCACGACTTCGGGCTCCGCGCCGGCTTCGCGAATAAGTTTCGCGAGGTCGGCGCCGGCTTTCTCGAGAGCGGCGGCATCGGCCGAGCGCGCCACGAGATGGAGGCCGTAGCCATCCGGCGAGAACCACGGGTATGAGCCGAACGCGACCGCTGGGGAACTCTCTTCGAGCACCTCCAATGCCTGCGCGATCATGCCTTCGCGAATGCCCTTGGCGCGCACGGTGTGTGAGCGCACGACGGCGCCCCCTTTAAGACGCGGCCCGACGTCCTCCAGCATGCCGCGCATGATCGAGGGGACGCCGGCCATCACGAACACGTTCTCCATCTGAAAGCCCGGCGCACGCGACACCGGGTTGGCGATCAGCGTCGCGCCGTCGGGAATGCGCGCCATCTTCAGGCGCGCGTCGTTCAGCTTGTCCAAGCCGTAATGCGCTTCGAGGATCGCCCGCGCATCGGCGCGCACGCCGATGGAAACGCCAAAGGCTTCGGCGATGGCGTCGGCGGTCTTGTCGTCATGGGTGGGGCCGACGCCGCCGGTGGTGAAGACGTAGTCGTAGCGTTGGCGGAGCGCGTTGACGGCCTCGATGATCGCCGTCGGCACATCGGCCACGACGCGCGCCTCCGCCACCTGCACGCCGAGCGGGGCCAAAAACTTGGCGATGGTCTGCAGGTTCACGTCCTGCGTGCGGCCTGAGAGGATTTC
>DASZSK010000268.1:0-11794 GCA_035548735.1 Caulobacterales bacterium
TCCGTCGGCGCCTATCAGCTCGAAGGTCTGGGCGCGCAATTGTTCGAGCGCGTCGAAGGCGATTACTTCTCCGTGCTCGGCCTGCCGCTGCTGCCGCTGTTGTCGTTTCTGCGCGAGCACAACGTGGTGCAGCCATGAGAGCGATCACGGCGCAAACCGCGGTGCTGGGCATTTTCGGCGATCCGGTCGGGCATTCGCTGTCGCCGGTGATGCACAATGGCTGGATCGCGGACCATGATCTCGATGCGGTCTATGTGGCTTTCCCGCTGAAGAGCGAGGATCCGGTTGGCGCGTTCCGCGCGCTCAAGGGCATGAAGCTCAAAGGCGCAAACATCACGGTGCCGCATAAGGAAGCCGCCGCGGAGGCCGCCGACATCAGCGAAGGCGCCGTCGCTAATGTCTGGCGCTGGGAGGCGGATGGGACGGTCGCCGCCTTCAACACGGATGGCGTCGGCTTCGTCGATGCGCTGACGGAGGCCGCGCCGGATTGGCGCGCCCGCGTCGGCGAGACTTTGATCCTCGGCTCGGGCGGCGCCGCGCATGGCGTCGCCCAAGCGCTGGCGGGGCAGACGCATCTGGCCATCGCCAACCGAACCTTTCAGCGCGCCGAAAAGTTGGCGACTGCGCTGCCACGCGCGCACGCGGAATCTTGGCACGACCTTGAACGCTTGTTCGCCGGCGCTGATCTCATCGTGCAAACGACCACGCTGGGCATGAGCGGAACGGCGAGCCCGCACTGGCCGGTGGAGCGCTGCAAGCCCGGCGCGATCGTGGTCGATATCGTCTACCGCCCGCTGCACACGCCGCTCTTGAAGGCGGCGAAGGCGCAAGGTCTGACGGCGGTCGATGGGCTTGGCATGCTGATCCATCAGGGCGCGCGCGCCTTCAAGCTGTGGTTCGACATCGAGCCCGACACGAAGCTGGCGCGTCGGCGCCTGCTGGCCGCGCTCGGCGAACACGAATGATCGTCGTCGGCCTCACCGGCTCGATCGGCATGGGCAAGTCCACCGTCGCCAAGATGTTTGCGGAGGAGGGCGCGCCGGTGTTCGACGCCGACGCCGCGGTGCATCAGCTCTATGCTCCAGGCGGCGCCGCCGTGGCGCCGGTGGAGGCCGCGTTTCCCGGGGTGACGCGCGACGGCGCGATCGATCGCGAAGCCTTGAGCAAGCGCGTGATCGGCGACGCCGAGGCGATCAAGCGGCTCGAGGCCATCGTCCACCCGCTCGTCGGCCAGGCGCAAGCCCAGTTCATGCAGCGCGCCCGCGAAGCCCAGGCGCCTGTCGTCGTGCTCGACATTCCGCTCCTGTTCGAAGGCGGTCGCCGCAATCCGGTGGACAAGTCCGTCGTCGTCTCGGCGCCACACGAACAGCAGCGTGCCCGCGTGCTGGCGCGTCCGGGCATGTCGGCGGAGAAATTCGACGCCATCCACGCCAAGCAGATGCCCGACGCCGAGAAGCGCGCGCGCGCGGATTTCGTGATCGACACGGGCGGTTCGCTGGAACAGACGCGCGCGCAGGTGAAAGCCGTGCTGGACGCTTTGCGCGAAGCAGCTTAGCTCGCAAGATCGCATGCGCGAGATCGTCTTCGACACGGAAACCACCGGCAGGGAAGCGGAAAACGGCGACCGCATCGTCGAGATCGGCTGCGTCGAACTTTACAATCTCTCGCCCACCGGCCGCACGCTGCACTTCTACTGCAATCCCGAGCGCGATGTTTCGGATGAGGTCGTGCGCGTGCACGGATTGACGGGCATGTTCCTGCGCGACAAGCCGCTGTTCGGGGACATCGCCGACAAGATTCTGGAATTTTTCGAGGATGCGCCGCTGATCGCGCACAATAGCGAGTTCGACCGGCGCTTTCTCTATGCCGAGTTCGGCCGCGTCGGCAAAGCGCCGCCGCCGATGGATCGCTTCGTCGATACGCTGCAGATCGCGCGCAAGCGCTTCCCCGGCGCGTCCTGTTCGCTCGACGCCCTGGCCAAGCGCTTCCAGCTCGATCGCTACGGCTTCGATCTCTCGGCCCGCAAAGGCCCGGGCGGTCACGGCGCGCTGGTCGACGCGAAAATCCTCGCCGAAGTGTATCTGCAGCTCAAAGGCGGGCGCGAACAGAAGCTCATGTTCGAGGCGGAAGCCTCGACGTCGGTGCTTGCGGAAGCCGTACAGCAGATGGTGTTTGCGCGCCGCGACCCGCGCCCCGATGCGCTGCCCTCGCGCCTGACAGCGGAAGAGCAGGAGGCGCACGCGGCGTTCGTCGAGGGCCTCGGCGCAGAGGCGCTCTGGAAGAAGTACGGCTAGACCGGAGGGCCGCCGCCCATGCGCGCTTCGCGGTCCTTCAGTTCGGCCCAATAGAGTGGCGTGAAATCGATCGGATTGATCAGCAGCGGCGGGTAGCCGCCTTCGCGCGTGATCTCCGCCAGAATCTGCCGGCTGAACGGAAACAGCAGCCGCGGGCATTCGATCCAGAGCAGCGGTTCGACGTCGGCGTCCTGCACGCTCATGAACTGAAACAGGCCCGAGTAGGTGAGGTCGGCGACGAACATCACGTCTTCATCGCGCTTGGCGGTGACGTTGATGCGGAGATCGACTTCGTAGGCGTCGCCTTGATCGCCGACGGGGCGTGATTTCACCTCGACGCCCATGTCGATCATGGGCTGGGTGTCGTAGGCGCGGGCGGACGCCGCAGCCATCGGGTTTTCGAATGAAAGATCCTTCACGTATTGCGCCAGCACGCGCAGGTGCGGTGAATCGGCAGAGGCTTGGGCGCCTTCGAGCCCAGGTGAGGTGGTCATGCGCCGGCTTTCTTGCCCGAAAATCTGCTGAAAACGCGGGCTAACATGCGGCTGCGCGCCCCGCAACTCATGGCGGCTGGCGTTAAACTGGCGCGGTTACTATCTTGACGCGATAAGATGGGGGCTCGAACGGCCTCGGGAGCGCGTGTGTTGAACCAAGACCTGATCGTGATTGGCTTGCTGGCGTTCATCGCCGGGCTGATCCTGTTCCGGCTCTATTCCACGTTCGGCCGCCGTACCGGTGCGGAACCGCCGCCGGCGCCCGCCCGCGCCGGCTCGCCGGCCGGCGACCTGCCGCGCTTCGGCGCCCAACCCGCGCCGGCCCAAGGCCCGGTCCCCGCCAATCCCGCGGGGGAGGGCGTCATGGCCATCCTGCGGGCCGATCCGAGCTTCGACATGGACAAGTTCGTGAAGGGCGCGCGCGCCGCCTACGAACGCATCCTCAACGCCTTCGCCAAGGGCGACCGCGAGACGCTGCAGCCGCTGCTGACGCCGCGGGTGTTCGAGACGTTCGCCAAAGCCATCGCCGAACGCGAACAGAAGGGTGAACCCGGGCCGGAATTGGTGCGCCTGCGGCGCGCCGAAGTGACCGACGCAGCGCTTGAGGGGCAGATGGCGCGCATCGGCGTGAAGTTCGAAGCCGAGCTGGCGCATGGACCCGAAGGCGTGCGCGACGGCCTGGAGAAGTGGACTTTCGAACGCGACGTGCGCTCCGCCGATCCGAACTGGAAGCTGGCCCGCGTCTCCGCCGCTTGAAGGTGGCCAAGAAGCGCGAACTCCATCCCGAAGAAAAGGAATTGTGGCGGCGCGTCGCCAAGACGGTAGCGCGCCACCGCCGCCCGCTGCCGCCCGAAGAGCCAGTATCCGAAATTATACGGAATTTACCGCGAACGGCGGTAAAAGCAGATAACAAATCTATAGACAGGCCGAAGAAAGCGCGGGCGCAGCCGCCCCCGCCGCCCGCCGACCGGGGCGCGGAGAAGCGGGTCCGGCGCGGCCAGGTCGAAATCGACGCCAGCTTCGATCTTCATGGCCACACCCAGGACAGCGGCCGCGCCGCGCTGATCGGCTTCCTCGTCTCCGCGCAGAAGCGGGGCGCGCGCACGGTGATCGTGGTGACGGGGCAGGGGCGCGGCGGCGAAGGCGTGCTGAAGCGTCGCTTTCCGGACTGGATTGCCGCGCCTGAACTCAAGGGGCGCATCGCCGGCTTCGCGCAAGCGCATCGCACGCATGGCGGCGCCGGCGCGTTCTACGTGTTTTTGAAGCGAAGCAAGGCCGACTAAATCCGCAGCCGGGTGATCATGGCGGCGAGTTGAGATTGGCGACGCGTCAGCGTTTTCGCCATCGCGCCTTTAAGCTGCGCGCGGATCGTCGAAGGTCGCGTGCCGCGCTGGCGCGCCAGTTCCGGCAAGCTCGCGCCGGCGGCGATGCCGATGCCGACCTGCGCTTCGGCGGAGGTGAGACCGTAAAGGCGGCGCAGGCGCGTTTCGAGCGTTGCGTCCGGCCGCAGTTTTTCCTCAAGCACGAACACCACGCAGCGCACCGGCGCGGCCCATTGCGCAATCGGATTCTCCGCCCCGATCGGCGTCACCACGAACACCAGCGGCGATCCGCCGGAAGCGGGTTGCGCCAAGAGTTCGGAGCCGATGCGCAGCTTGCGTGTCCAGTTCTCGCCGACCACACGCTTCAGCGCGCCCTCGAACTCGAGCTGAGCCTCCTTGTCCGCGAGCACCAATCGACCGCTTTCCAGCGCGAGGCCGATCTTCGCGCCGAGCAGGATGTCGGCGGCAGGGTTGCGATGCAGGAGCTTGCCATCGGCGCCGAACAGGAACGCCGCGGCGCCGAGCGAATCGTAGAACGCGCCCATTTGCGGATCGGAGACGGGAGGGGCGTCGAGCAGAATGCCGAGCGAACGCCGCAGATGCGGCAGAAGCAGAGCCAAGGCGTCGGCGTCGCCTTGCACGAACGGCGGTGCGCCGACGCGGCGATAGTAATTGAGGATCACCGGCTTCTGATTGTCGTCCGCCGTGCGAATGACGCCCAGAAGCCCGCTGCCGATCCCCAGCGGCGCGACCACGCCTTGCCAGTATTCGTTGGTGCTCTGCTCCTCGCGCTGCATCAGTTCGTCAAACAGGAACACGCCCGGCGTGCGTCCCGTGGCGATGGCGCGCAGGGTGAATTCGGCGCGCCACATCAGCGGATTGTTCTGCACCGGACTCAGATCCATGCGGTGCAGAAAAATCGGGACCGCCTCGTGCCCCGGCAGGGAAGGCGAGGTCATCATGCCCATATCGGCGCCGAGCCAACCGGCGATTTCGGGAACGACGTCGCTCCAAATGCGCGGATCGCGTATCGCTGCGTAGATGCGGTCGACGAGCCGGGCGGCTTCGCTCTCAGATCTCATTGCTGGAAGTTCGCCCCGTTTCCTCTAGGTGAGGAAAGCAAATTCCTTCGCAGCGATCTATCGCGCGACTGCAATTGACCGCGACAACTTCAGCGGCCCGCCTTTTCGTCGTGACCAGAAACGCCTTTGCGCTTTTCCAGCGCCGCGGCCACCTCGGCGGGAGACACGCCGCAGACCTGCAGCGTCGCCAGCAGATGGTAGAGCACGTCGGCGGCTTCGCCGGCGAGCGCAGCCTTGTCGCCGCTTACAGCGGCAAGCGCGGCTTCGACGCCTTCTTCGCCGAGCTTCTTGGCGCATTTGGTCGGCCCCGCCGCGAGCAGGGACGCGGTGTAGGATTTCGCCGGATCGCCGCCGACGCGCGAGGCGATGGTCTGCGCGAGCGTGTCGATGGCCTGGCCAAGCGTCTTGTCGCTCATATCGACCTCACCGGTGCGCCGGCTTTGCGCAGCGCCTCGCGCGCTTCGGCCAGCGTGTAGGTTCCATAATGGAAGATGGAAGCGGCGAGCGCGGCCGAGGCGCCGCCCTCCACGATCGCGGCCACCAGATCGTCGAGTGAGCCCGCGCCGCCCGAAGCGATCACCGGCACGCGCACGCGCGAGGTGATCTCCTTGAGAAGCGCGATGTCATAGCCGGCGCGCGTGCCGTCGCGGTCCATGCTGGTGACGAGCAACTCGCCTGCGCCGCGTTCGACCGCTTCGACCGCGAATGCGACGGCGTCCTTGCCGGTCGGCGTGCGTCCGCCATGGATGAAGACTTCCCATTTGCCGGGCTCGGCCTGCTTCGCGTCGACGGCGACGACGATGCATTGCGCGCCGAACTTCCGGGCCGCGGCGTCGATCAATTCCGGCGTCTGCACCGCGGCGGTGTTGATCGCAGCTTTGTCGGCGCCGGCCAGGAGGAGGGCGCGCACGTCTTCCGGCGTGCGGACGCCGCCGCCGACGGTCAGCGGCGTGAAGCAGCGATCCGCGGTGCGACGCACGACGTCGAGAAGCGTGCCGCGCCGTTCGTGACTCGCCGTGATGTCGAGGAAGCAGATTTCGTCGGCGCCTTGCGCATCATAGATCGCCGCTTGCTCGGCCGGATCGCCGGCGTCTTTCAGGTCGACGAAGTTCACGCCTTTGACGACGCGGCCGTCCTTCACATCCAGACACGGTATGATGCGCGCGGCGAGCATCAGTCCTGGCGCGGCTCCAGCACGACGACGGGGATCTCGCGTGTGGTGCGCGACTGATACTCGGCGTAGGACGGCCAGATTTCGTTCATGGTCTCCCACAGCGCCGGGCGTTCCGCCGACGTCGCCGTGCGCGCACGGACATGGTAGTGCTTGGCGCCGACTTGGATTTCGCAATCGGGATGCGCGAGCAGATTGCGATACCAGGCCGGATGATCCTCCGAGCCGCCGCGCGAGGCGACGATCAGGAAATTCCCGCCGCTTTCGCCATAGATCAGCGGCAACGTGCGCGCTTGCCCCGATTTGGCGCCCACGGTCGTCAGCAGCAGCGTCTGCACCGGCGGCAAGCCGGGAACCGGCGCCACCCACATGCGCGCCTTTTCCGGATCGGTGCGATAGAGCGCGAGATGCGCTTCCACCCAATCCGGCAATGTCGACCAATTGTGCTTTGATACGTTGGCCATGAACGCCTCCTGGTGGTTGTTAGGCCGCGGCCTCGATCGCGGCTTGCGCGGAGAGATCGCCATCATAGAGCGCGCGGCCGAGGATGCAGCCATGAATGGCGCGGCCGGCGCGGGCTCTGAGGGCGCTGATGTCGGCGGCGGATTTGACGCCGCCGGAAGCGATCACGGGAATGCTCACGGCGTCGGCGACGCGGCCGGTGAGTTCGACGTTTACGCCGGTCTTCAACCCGTCGCGGGCGATGTCGGTGACGATCAGGGCGGCGACGCCGGCGTCCTCAAAGCGCTTCGCCATCTCGGCGACGTCGAGTTCGGTCTGCTCGGCCCAGCCTTCGACCGCCACTTTGCCGTCGCGTGAGTCGAGCGCGACCGCGACTTGCTCCGGGAAGTCGCGCGCCGCTTCGCGCACCAATTGCGGATTGCGCACCGCCGCGGTGCCGAGGATGACGCGCGAAGCGCCGGCGTTCAGCCAGTAGGACACGTTCTCCAGCGAACGCACGCCGCCGCCGATCTGGACGGGGATGCTCGCCACCGAGAGAATGCGCGAGACCGCGCCCGCATTGCGCGGCGCGCCGGCGAAGGCGCCGTCGAGATCGATCACGTGCAGCCAGGTGAAGCCCGCGGTTTGGAACAGCACGGCCTGATCGGCGGGATCTTCGTTGAAGATCGTGGCGTCTTCCATGCGGCCGCCGGCGAGGCGCACGCAGCGGCCGTCTTTCAGATCAATCGCAGGATAGAGGATCATCGGCTCGTCTTTCAGGGCGACCAGGTCACGAAGCGCGCGATGAGCGCAAGCCCGGCCGCCTGGCTTTTCTCAGGATGGAATTGCACGCCGACCATGTTGTCCTTGGCGACGCCGGAACAGAACGTCTCGCCGTGCTCGGTGATGGCGGCGATCGTCTGTTTCGGCGGATCGAGCACGAAGGAATGGTTGAAATAGCAATGCTTCGCCGGCGCCAGCGCGTCGAACACGGGATGCGGGCGCGTCGGGCGCACCTCGTTCCAGCCGGTGTGCGGGAGGGTGTTGTACGCGCCGGGCCTGAGTTCGCGGCAGACGCCGCCGATCCAGCCGAGGCCCTTGCGCTCACCGTGCTCAAGGCCGGTCTCCGCCAGAAGCTGCATGCCGACGCAGATGCCCAAGAAGGGCGCACCGCGCTTCAGCACGGCTTCCTCGAGCGCCGCCACGAGACCCGTGCGGCTTTCGAGCCCGCTCATGCAATCGTCAAACGCGCCCTGGCCGGGCAGGGCGATGCGCTCGGCCTGGCGAACGATGTCAGGGTCGTCGGTGACGACGACGTCGCCGCCGCCCGCCGCCAGCGCGCGGTGCACGGAGCGGATGTTGCCCGCGCCATAATCGATGAGAGCGATGCGGCTCATGCTTTGACTGTAGGTGGGGCTCCAGACCGTGGAAGCTAGAGGGCGCCCTTGGTTGAAGCCACCGCGCCCTTGAGTCGCGGGTCGATCTCGACGGCGGCGCGCGTCGCCCGCGCCAGCGCCTTGTAGCAGGATTCGACGATATGGTGCGTGTTGTCGCCGTAGAGATTTTCCACGTGCAGGCAGGCGCCCGAATTCATGGCGAAAGCCTGGAACCATTCCTTGAACAGCTCGGTGTCCATTTCGCCGAGCTTCGGCCGTTCCAGCGCCACGCGCCAGATGAGGTAGGGCCGATTGGAGAAATCGACCGCCGCGCGCGACAGCGTCTCGTCCATGGGGATGTAAGCGTGCCCGAAGCGGCGAATGCCGGCGAAATCCCCGAGCGCCTGCTTGATCGCCTGGCCGATGCAAATGCCGGTGTCCTCCACCGTGTGGTGCATGTCGACGTGGAGATCGCCTTGCGCCACGACCTTGAGATCGATGGCCGAATGCTTGGCGAAGCTTTCGAGCATGTGGTCGAAGAAGCCGATGCCGGTCTTGATCTCGGCGGCGCCGACGCCATCGAGATCAAGCTCAACCACGATCTTCGTCTCTTTCGTGGCGCGCTCTATTCGGCCTTTACGCATTTCGCCTCCGCCGGCCCGGCCATCAACGAAGTATTCATTGATAAAGGCAGGAGAACCTCAAGAAAACGTGACGGGCTTTAGCCCATCCTAACCATTCGCGGCAAGGCTCGGAGCCTGTTTCGCGAGCCTTAAGCATGTCGGCGAAGGAGTGGAGCATCCGCGCATTCGAGCGCCGGCCCCTGGGGCTCGGGGCGCGCGCGAGCCTGTTCGCCGTCGGCCTGCTGATCGCGACCGCGGCGATTTCGACGGTCGCGGTGATGATCGGCTTCGAGAACGAGAGCCGCCGCCATCAGGAGGCGGGCGGACGCGAGGTCGCCGAGCGCGTCGCGCATTATGCCGGGCAAGCGCTGGAGCGCGGCGATATCGCCGGTGTGGGCGCCAATGTCGCCCGCATGGCGTCGCGAAGCGAAGTGCAGCGCGTCGTCGTCACCGATCCAAGCGGCGCGGAGATCGCGGGGCAGGGCGCCGCGCCCGATCGGCAGGAGCTTGGGCTGGTCTCCCGCGCCGCGCAAAGCAGGGCGCCGGTTCTCGGCCGAACACGCGCCGACGGCTTGCTGATGGCCGAACCGATCGTCGCCAACCGGCAATTGCTCGGCGTTGCGGCGATCACGATCAAGCCGGAGGGCTTCCGCTACAATACGCTGCTGGCGCTGACGCCGTTCTTCCTGGCGCTCGGCTGCTTCATGCTGTTTGCGATTCCGGCGGTGGTCGTCATCGTGCGCCGCGCGCTGCGCCCGCTCGAAGTGCTGACCGAATTCGCGAAGCGCATGGGCGAGCGCGGCGAAGCGGAGCCCGTGAAGCTGCGCACCGGCGATGAGTTCGAGGTGCTCGCCAACGCCTTCAATCAGATGATCGCGCGCCTGCAGGCGTCGATGAAGAAGATTCAACAGATCGCGTTCGTCGATCCGGTGACGCAATTGCCGAACCAGGATCGTTTCCAGCGCGAGCTCAATTTCGCCATCCTGCAGGCAGAGCAGAACGAGGTGATCGCTGTCGCGCTGGTGTTCGAATTTCAACGCCTGCCGCGCCTGCTGCAGACGCTCGATCCCGACGCCGCGCGCGAACTGATGCGTTTGGTGGCCGAGCGCTTCATCGCGGCGGTGCGTTCGACCGATCGCCTGATCCGTCTGCAGCTAGCGCATGAGAAGCCCGCGACGGCGGCGCGGCTCGGCGCGCACGATTTTGCAGCGCTTGTACCGAGCTTCGGCACGCCCGCGGCTGCGGCGCGCTTCGCGCAGCAATTGCACACCGCGCTCGATCAGGCGTTCGACTGGCGCGAGCACAAGCTCTCGCTCGGCGCGGTCTGCGGCGTGGCGCTGGCGCCGCGCGACGGCAAGGAAGCGGACGCGGTGATCCGCCATGCGCGCATGGCGCTGGGCGCCGCGCAAGGCGCGCCGTCGCGGCTGAAAATCTACACGCCTTCGATCGACCGCGCCGCGCTGTCGCGGCTGAACCTCGAGCGCGATATGCGTCGCGCGATCGAGCAGGGGGAATTCCGCGCATTCTTCCAGCCGAAGGTCAATCTGGAGACGGGCGCGTTCGAGGGCGTGGAGGCTCTGGCGCGCTGGATGCGCGCCGATGGCGCACTCGTCAGCCCGGGCCGCTTTGTGCCGGCGGCGGAGGAGAACGGGCTGATCGAGCCCTTATCCAACGCGATCCTGCGCGAGGCCTGCTGGAAAGCGGCGGCATGGGCGCGCGGCGGCTCGCCGGTCAGCGTCGCGGTCAATATTCCCGCGCTGCAATTGCGCAACAAGCGCTTCGCCGAGCAGGTGATGCACGTGGTGAAGCAGGCGGGGTTGCCGCCCAACTTGCTTGAACTCGAAATCACCGAAACGGTGGCGATGGAAGATCCCGCGCATGCGGTGCGCGTGCTCGAACCGCTGCGCGCCGAAGGCGTGCGCATCGCCATCGACGATTTCGGCTGCGGCCATTCGAGCCTTGCGCTGCTCTCGCAACTGCCGGTCGACGTCATCAAGATCGATCGCCAATTCGTCGCTGCGTTGGAAACGCAGGACAAGCAAGCCGAAGCGATCATCGAGATGATCCTGGCGCTCGCCGCCACGCTCGGGCACGGCGTGGTCGCCGAAGGCGTCGAGCGGCGCGAACAGGCGGAATTCCTCGCCGCGCGCGGCTGCCGCTGGGGGCAGGGCTTCCTCTACAGCGCCGCCGTCTCCGCCGACGATCTGGCGCAGACCTGGCTCAAGCCGCAGATGAGACGCGGCGAACAAGCGGCTTGATCGGGCAGCAAGCCTTCGCCACATCTGTCGCGCATGAGCAACGAACCGGCATGGCACGGCACGACGATCCTTTGCGTACGCAAGGGCGGCAAAGTTGTCTTGGCGGGGGACGGGCAGGTCTCCGCCGGGAACACCATCCTCAAGGGCAACGCCAGGAAAGTGCGCCCGCTTGCGGGCGGCGCGGTGATCGCCGGCTTCGCAGGCGCGACGGCGGACGCGTTCGCGCTGTTCGAGCGGCTTGAGCAAAAGCTCGAACGCTTCCCGACGCAATTGGCGCGGGCCTGCGTGGAACTGGCGAAAGATTGGCGCACCGATCGCGCACTGCGCCGTCTTGAAGCGATGCTGATCGTCGCCGACAAGCGCGAGACGTTCATGATCACTGGCGCGGGCGACGTGATCGATCCGGAATATCCGGTGATCGCCGTCGGCTCCGGCGGCAATTTCGCGCTCGCCGCCGCGCGGGCCCTATACGACCATATCGAGGATGCGGAAGCGATCGCGCGCAAGTCGATGGATATCGCCGCCGATATTTGCGTCTACACCAACCGCAATCTGACCGTGGAAGTTTTGAGCGCATGAGCGACTTTTCACCACGCGAAATCGTCTCCGAGCTGGATCGCTTCATCGTCGGCCAGGACGATGCGAAGCGCGCCGTGGCGATCGCGCTGCGCAATCGCTGGCGGCGCAAGCAATTGCCGGAAGCGCTGCGCGAGGAAGTGACGCCGAAGAACAT
>DASZSK010000269.1:0-7870 GCA_035548735.1 Caulobacterales bacterium
CAGGGCGCGCGTAACGCCCACGAACAGCAGCGCCGTCTCATAGCCGACGTGCGGCCGCAGCGCGTCGGGCGCGTCGTTGCGCCAAGCCTCGATATTGTCGAGCGCTTCTTCGAACAGCGCGAAAGCCGGCTGCGTCAGGCCTAGGATCGACAAGGCGACAGCAAGGTCGAGCGCGCAGGAGGGTTGCTTCTCGGCCATGGCCGTGAACGCTTCGCCGAGCTTGACAAAGGCTTCCGGCGAGGGGTTCTCGAGCATCGCCTGCGTCAGCGTTCCGCTGACGATGATGGGCGAGTCTTCCAGCCCGGGCAGCAGCGTCGCGGCTTGGCCGCGCAGCGTATTCGCCGTCGCGAAATCGCCTTCCAGCGCCGCCGTGGACAGCCGCAGATACCAGAGGAACACATTGTCCGGATGGCGCGCCGCGGCGTCTTCGAGAATCTTTCGTCCCTCCGGTCGCGAGCGGGTCTCCCACACATTGAAGCCGTAGAAGGCCGCGAACATTGGATCGAGCGGATCGAGTTCATAGGCGCGCGCCTGCTGCGCGTAGCCGGCGGCGACGCGCCCGACGCTCACCAGCGTCTGCCCGTATCGGAACAAGAGCAGGGGATTGTTGGGCTCCGCCGCGAGCGCGCGCTCGAGATGCGCTTCGCGTTGACCCCAGCGGCCGAACTCGGACTCGAGCGCCGCGAGCACCGAGAAGGCTTCGCCGATCGTCTCGTCGACGCCGATGGCGCGTTCCGCGGCTTCGCGCGCGCCCGCCATCAGAATCGGGCGGTCCTCCGGCGAGTAGCGGGCCTGCTCCAGGCGCGCGAAAGCGAGGCCGGACCAGGCGCGCGCGAAATCTTCGGCGCGGGCGACGATGCCGGCGAGCATGTGCTCGGCTTTTTCCACGCGGTGCGGCGCGCCGGATTTCAGATGATCGCGCGCGCGCAGATATTCGTCGAACAGCGCCGCCGTCAGATTGGCCGAGCGGGAGCGGCGAACTTCGCCGAGCGCCAGCGTCAGCGCCTTCGCGACTTGCTCGGCGATGTCGTCCTGGAGTTCGAAGGCCGCGGCGAGATCGCAGTCATATTGGTCGGCCCAGAGCACGACGCCGCTTTCCGCTTCGCTCAGATTCGCCGACACGCGCACGCGTTCGCCATTGCGGCGGACCGAGCCATCGAGCACGTGCGTTGCGGTCAAGGTGCGCGCGGCGTGCTGTTTCTCCCTGCCGCGGAAGGCGAAGCTCGAGGTCGAGCCGATCACTTTGAGGCCGGGCGCGCGTGAAACGCTGTAGAGGATTTCTTCCGAGACCCCGTCGGAGAAAAATGCGGCGTCGGCGTCGCGCGAGCGATTGTCGAACGGCAGCACGGCGAGGACGGGGGTCGACGCCGTCGGATGCTGCGCCGCGCCTTCCGGCGCCCAGGAATAGACGTTGAGCAGCTGGCGCATCTTCGCCAGCTTGATGCGACCGCGCGCCGACAGGCGCTCGGCCAAACGTGCGCCCACGGTGTCGCGCACCACTTGCGAGACGAGCACCCCGCCATTCATGGCTTGCGACTGTAAGCGCGCGGCGATGTTGACGCCGTGACCCAGCAGATCGCCGTTCTCGGCGATCACCACCTCGCCCATGTGCACGCCGAGCCTGAGCGGCGGGTCGCGTTCGGATTCACACAAGGCGATGGCGGCGGTCAGCGCATCCGAGGCGCTGGCGAATTCGAGCATCGCGCCATCGCCCGCTGTGGAGAAGATGCGCCCCGCATGCTGCGCGGCGATTTCCTCCATGCGGTCTCGGATGCGCGCGACGTGATGCGCCGCCAGGAGCTGGTCGCGCTCGGCGATGGCGGAATAGCCGCAGATGTCCATGCAGACGATCGCGGCCAATTTGCGTGGCGTAGGCTCGACGCTCATCGCTCAGAGCGCCGCGGCGATCTCCCGCGCGATCCCTTCGAGTTCCGCGACATCCGCCCTCTTCGAATGTCCATGCCCGGCCAGCGCCACCCCCTCATAGCGCGGAATGACGTGAAAATGCACATGAAAGATGGTCTGCCCGGCAGGCGCGCCGTTGAATTGCGTAACGACCACGCCGTCCGGCTTCAGGGCCTTTTCGACGGCGATGGCGACGCGTTGCACCCGCTCCATGAGCGGCCCGACCGTGGCGCGCGGCAGGTCGAGAAAGTTCCGCGCCTGCACGCCTTTGGGCACGATCAAGGTGTGGCCGCGCGCTTGTGGGAAAAGGTCCATGAAGGCGAGCGCGATCTCATCGTCGAGCACCTTCACCGCCGGAATCTCGCTGCGGAGGATTTTGGCGAAGAGGTTGTCGGTATCGTAGGTTCCGTGAAGGCTCATGGGGCGCGTCCCTTTCGGGTGGAGGTTTAGTGATGGGCGCGGGCGGAGGAAAGCCGGGGGCGGCGGTCGAGCGTATCGAGCTCGACGACGAGCCGTTCGACAAGCCGGGCGCCGACCGCCCTGCGCGCGCCGCGCGCCCGAAGGACGCCGCGACACTGATCCTGGTCCGCGGCCGCCGTGAAGTGCTGATGGGACAGCGCGCCAGGGGCCACGTGTTCATGCCGGACAAGTGGGTGTTTCCCGGCGGCGGGGTCGATCCCGGCGACGCGCGCGCGGCCGCGGCCGCTGAGTTCCCAGCCGAGACCGAGGCGCTGCTCCGGCGCCACAATCGCCGTCGGCCGCCGCGGGCGCTTGGGCTCGCCGCCGTCCGGGAGACCCGGGAGGAGGCCGGACTGCTGGTCGGGGGCCGGGACGGCCCGGCGCTCGACCGCCTCGCCTTCGTTTGCCGGGCGATCACCCCGCCTTACCGCCCCCGGCGGTTCGACGCCCGGTTCTTCATGGCGGACGCGGAGGCGGTGCTGGCGGATGACCGGCCCCAGGCGGGGGAGGAGCTCCTGCACACCCGTTGGTTCAGCCTGGAGGAAGCGGAGGCGCTGGACCTGCCCTCCATCACCCGGTTCGTTCTCAAGGAGGTGCGGAGCCGGCTGGAGGGAGCTTCGCCGGCGCCGCCGTTCCTGCGCTGGGCCCACGGCGCCCACCGGATGGAACGCCTGAGTTGACTTTGGCCCGTCGGTCCGTATTTTCCCCGCCTCCTTGAGACATTGAGAATTTCGGGCGCGACCGCCATGGCCAAACCAGCAACCATCAAGATCCGTCTGAACTCCTCCGCGGACACGGGCTTCTTTTACGTGACCAAGAAGAACCCGCGCACCAAGACGGAAAAGCTCAAGTTCAAGAAGTACGACCCGATCGCGAAGAAGCACGTCGAGTTCGTCGAAGGCAAGATTAAGTAATTTTGCTCTTCCGCCTGCGGGGGGAAGCTATCAGAGGGGCGGCGTTGCGCCGCCCTTTTTGCATCCTTGCAAATCCTGCTTCCCGCAAACGGGAAGAGACCTAAGCCGCTTGGTCCGCGGTCTTTCCGACCACGCGATTGCGGCCCGCGCGTTTGGCGAGATAGAGGCCTTCGTCCGCGCGCTTCAGCAAGGTTTCCGCGCTTTCGTCGCCGCCCTCTGACGCCGCAACGCCGATGCTCACGGTCACGTCGAGTTCGATGGCCGCGGCGTTGATCTGGAACGACGCGGCGCAGATGTTGCGGCGGATGCGTTCGGCGGCGAGGCAGGCGAGGTCGCCTGACGCCGCGGGCATGATGACCACGAACTCCTCGCCGCCCAAGCGGCACGCGAAGTCGGACGGCCGCACATTGGTGGCGAGTCGCGCCGAGAATTCCTTCAGCACCTCGTCGCCGACATCATGGCCGTAGGTGTCGTTGATGCGCTTGAAGTGGTCGAGATCGATGATCATCACCGACACCGGATCGCCGCCGCATTGCGCGCGCTGCACCAGCGGATTGAGCTGCGCGAACAGGAAGCGGCGGTTGTAGAGCCCGGTGAGCTGGTCCGTGACGGCGAGTTCGAGGCTTTGATCAAGGCGCGTGCGCAGCGCGTCCATATAGCGCTTGCGGCGCATCAAGGTGCGCGCGCGGGCGACGATTTCGTCTTCGTCGATCGGACGCACGATCACGTCATGCGCGCCCAGTTCGAGTGCGCGGATGGCGCGCGCGCGGTCGTCGGGTTCGACCACGGCGAGGATCGGCAGGTGGCGCGTCGGTTCGGCCGAATGCATGCGGGCGATGACGCGGAAACCGTCGAAGCTCTTGGCGGTGACGGAAACGACGATGAGGTCGGGCGGTGCGGACGTCTTGTCTTCGCCGCCGCCGAGCACGAACACGCGATGCTCGACGCCGAGCGCGGACTGGATGCGCTTGATCTGGTTCTGGTTGTCGTCGATCACCAGCACGTTGCCGGCGGTGAGGCGGTGCACGTCCAGCGGGTCGGGGCGCAATTCTTCCCCGATCACGCCGAGCTTACGTCCGCTCGCTTCGCGTGCGCGCAACTCGTCGATCACGACTTTGAGGCTGACCAGGCTTTTGACGCGCGCCATCAGCTGCACGTCGTCGATCGGCTTGGTGAGAAAATCCTCCGCGCCCGCCTGCAAGCCGCGCAAGCGGCTGTCGCGGTCGTCGAGCGTCGTCACCATGACGACGGGGATGTGCCGCGTCTCCGGCGTCGATTTGATGCGCCGGCAGGCCTCAAAGCCGTCGATGCCCCCAGGCATCATCACGTCCATGAGGATGATGTCAGGCCGTTCGCGCTTGGCCTTCTGTACGGCTTCTTCGCCGCGCGTGGCGGTGATCACTTCATAATAATCGCTGGAGAGCCGCGCCTCCAACAGGCGCAGATTGGCTTCGATGTCGTCGACGACGAGAACGCGCGCGCTCATGCGGGGCTCACCCGATGAACTTGCGGATGGTCTCCAGGAAGGTCGACACCGAGATCGGCTTGGACAGATAGGCGTCGCAGCCTGCTGCGAGGATCTTCTGTTCGTCGCCGCGCATCGCAAAGGCCGTCACCGCGACCACCGGAATGGCCTTGAGTTCAGGGTCCTTCTTGAGCCGATCGGTGATGTCGAGGCCGGAGATTTCCGGCAGCTGGATGTCCATCACGATGAGATCGGGCTTGTGCTGGCGGGCGAGGGGCAGGGCTTCACGCCCGTCCCGGGTCTTGACCGTGCGATAGCCGAAGGCCTCCAACAGATCGTTGAACAGCCTCATATTCAGTTCGCTGTCTTCGACGATGAGTACCGTCTTCGCCATTCGCCGCACTTGCCCCCGCGGCCCTCATACAGGACAGGGCTTAACAACCCATATGAGGCCCAGCAATCTGTCCAGCTTCGTTAACAGTCGTTTGAACATGGTTTCGGCTTCATGACGAATTGGCGAGCGGGTCGGCGCCGAAACGGCGGGATTGGGCGCAGATGATCCTGTGCCGGGTCTGCGGCGCGGTCCTGCCGCGCGAGGCGCAGTGCGAAGCCTGCGGGGAAGAACGCGCCGTTTCGCATCCGGAACTGGGCGCCCTGGCGCTGGCGCATCTCGATTGCGACGCCTTTTACGCCACGGTGGAAAAGCGGGACGATCCGAGCCTCGCGGCGAAGCCTGTGATTGTCGGCGGGGGCAAGCGCGGCGTGGTGACGACGGCCTGCTATGTGGCCCGCGCCTATGGCGTGCGTTCGGCCATGCCGATGTTCAAGGCGCTGCAGCTTTGCCCGCACGCGACGATCGTGCCCCCGAATATGGCCAAGTACGCCGAGGAAGGCCGGCGCGTGCGCGCGCTGATGCAAGAACTAACGCCGCTCGTCGAGCCGGTCTCTATCGACGAGGCCTTCATGGATCTTTCCGGCACCGATGCGCTGCACGGCGGAACGCCGGCGCAATCGCTGATCCGCGTGCAGAACCGCATTGAAGCCGAATGCGGCATCACCGTTTCGATCGGTCTGTCGTTCAACAAATTTCTCGCCAAGACCGCCTCCGACCTCGATAAGCCGCGCGGCTTTTCAGTGATTGGTCGCGCCGAGGCGCTGGAGTTTCTCGCGCCGCGTTCGGTGTCGACGCTGCCGGGCGTCGGGCCTGCGGGCGCGAAGGCGTTGGAGCGTGAGAACCTTCGGCTCATCGGCGACATTCGCGCGGCGGGTCCCGCGCGCATGCGCGCGATCTACGGAGATTGGGGCGCGCACCTGTTTGCGTTGTCGATGGCCGAGGATGCGCGCCGCGTCGATCCCGACGGCGAGCGCAAGAGCATTTCCGCCGAGACGACTTTCTTCGAAGACGTTGCCGAGATCGAGCAACTCGAAGACATCCTCTGGCCGCTTTGTGAAAAAGTCGCCGCGCGCTGCCGCGCTGGCGATGTCGCCGGGCGCACGCTGACGCTGAAACTCAAAGACACGCGCTTTCGCATCATCACCCGCCGGCGCCAGTTGGCCGAGCCGACGTTGCTCGCGTCGCGCATCTTTGACACCGCGCGCCAATTGCTCGCGGGCGATGCGGATGGGCGCACCAAGTTCCGCCTGATCGGCGTGGGCCTCGCCGATTTCAGCGCCGCCGCCGACGCCGACAAGGGCGACATGCTCGACGCGGAAACGCCTAAGCGCGCCGCGGCGGAAGCCGCTGTCGCCAAAGCGCGCGGCAAATTCGGGCGCGACGCCGTGCTGACCGGCCGGGCGCTGAAGGCGCGACGAGAGGATTGAACACAACCTCCGTCATCCCGGACGCACGAAGTGCGATCCGGGACCCAGAGCCGCAGGTGCGCCCTGCGATCCTTGGGTCGTGGGTCTTGCTCCGCTCGCCCGGGATGACGGAATGGGTTAGGAAGTCTCGGAACATGGGAGACTCCAATGGGGCGGATCGAGGCGCGATTGCAGGAACTGGGCATCACCCTGCCGACGCCGCCGGCGCCGGTAGCCTCTTACGTGCCGTTCGTGGTCGTCGGCGGGCTGGTGCACGTGTCGGGGCAGGTTTCGGTGGACGCGCATGGCGGCATCAAAGGTAAGCTCGGCAACGACATCGAGGTCGAGGAAGGCCAAGCGGCGGCGCGCCTGTGCGCGCTCAATCTTCTGGCGCAGGTGAAAGCGGCGTGCGCCGGCGATCTCGACCGCGTGCGGCGCGTGGTGAAGATCGGCGGCTTCGTCAACGTAACGCCCGATTTCGCGCCGATACCGCAAGTGATGAACGGCTGTTCCGATCTCATGGTGCAAGTGTTCGGCGACGCGGGCCGCCACGCCCGCTCCGCTGTCGGCGTCGCCAATCTGCCGCTCGATTATGCGGTGGAGGCGGACGGAATATTTGAGATCGAGTAATGGACGGGTCGGGCGCGCTTTCGCTGACCATCGTCGACGCGCTCGACAAGCTTGATAAGCCCGCATGGGACGCGGTCGCCAACCCGCCTGACGCACCGTTCGATCCGTTTCTGAGCTGGGACTTCCTGCAGGCGTTGGAGGAAAGCGGCTGCGTCGGCGCGCACACCGGCTGGCAGCCGGCGCACCTTGCCGCTCGGGACGCGCAGGGCGCGCTGATGGGCGCGATGCCGCTCTATGCGAAGGATCATTCTTACGGCGAATACGTGTTCGACCATTCCTGGGCGGACGCGATGCGCCGCGCCGGCGGGCGCTATTATCCCAAATTGCAATGCGCCGTGCCGTTCACGCCGGTTCCTGGGCGGCGCATCCTGGCGCGCGATCCGCAGGTCGTCTCAGCGCTGGCGCAAGGCGCGATCGCGCTGGCGCAGCGGGCGGAAGCATCATCCGTGCACATCACGTTTGCGCAACAGGCGCTCTGCGATGAGTTGAAACCGCTTGGGTATCTCACCCGCGCGGGCCTGCAATATCATTGGTTCAATCAGGGCTATCGCAGCTTCGACGATTTTCTCGCGGCGCTCGCCTCGCAGAAGCGCAAGAACGTGCGCCGCGAGCGCGCCAAGGCGCTGGAGATCGCGCAGGTGAAGCGCCTGCGCGGCGCCGACATCAAGCCGCGCGATTGGGACTTCTTCTTCCGCTG
>DASZSK010000270.1:0-26864 GCA_035548735.1 Caulobacterales bacterium
CGTTCCCGAATAGCCGGCCATCAGCCCTTTCCCTTGCCCCCGGAAGCCGTTTCGGCTATCAGCCCCGCTTCCATTTTTCCCGCCAGGACACCGGGCCATGAAATCCGAAGGCCATCCCGACTACCACTTCATCACGGTCCAGATGACCGACGGCACGACCTACAAGACCCGGTCGACCTACGGCAAGGAAGGCGGGACGCTGGCGCTGGAAATCGATTCCAAGTCGCACCCGGCCTGGACCGGCGGCAGCCAGCAGCTCTTGGATCGCGGCGGCCGCGTCTCGCGCTTCAACGACAAGTTCGGCGGCTTCATCAAGAAGAAGTAAGCCCGTCGCCAAATCGCCGGGTCGTCAATCGGACCCGGCGCGGCATGCTCTTCGATTTCCCGATTTGGCTAACTGGCGATTTGGCGCGTTCAGCGCCCGAACGCCGCCTGCAGCTTCGCCATCTGGTCAGACACGGCATTGGCCGGCGCTTCAGCTGCGCCATCGCCATACATGGTTTCATCGAGCCTGCGGACGCGCTCATAAATCGCCCCGGCGCGGATGATCAGCGTCTTCAACGCTTCCGGCAAATCATCGGCGCCCGCGAAGGTGGCTGCTTGGCTTTCGCGCGCGATCAGGCGGTACTTCTCGCCGGCCGCTTCGCTGAACGCGATCTCGCCATCGCGCACCGCGCGCTGCACCAGGAGCCAGGATGCGACCTGCATCAGCCGCGTGGTCAGGCGCATGCTTTCGCCCGCATAGGCCAGCGCCGCCGCACGAGACAGACGCTTCGACGCCGCCCGGCCGGGACCGTCGAGATAGGCGGCGGTCTCATCCACCAGCGCCATGCCTTCCTTGAAGGCGCGGTCGAACAATTCGGACTTGGTGAAATCGAGCGCGCGTTGCTGGTCGAATGGGCGCGCCGCGGCCTTCTTATGATCTTGATCACTCATGAGCGCGCTGCGCTCGCAAAAGCCGGGCCGCGCGTTCGGTTAAGCATTAGGACGGACGTCCGCCGAACACGGAATCTGCCGCCGCACGCTGCGCGCGTTTGGCGGCGATGGCGCGTTCGCAGACAGCGATTTCGCCGCGCAATTGCTCAATGCGCGCTTCCAATTCATGGATCGACGCGGTTTCAAGCTGAGCCTCCAACGTCGGGGCCTTGAGGCGCGAGACAGGTGCGAACGGGTCGTCGTCGAACATGGCTAACCTCCAAGCCTCATCCTAGCCTAGAACAGCGTCGACTTTAAGGGAGACGGACGTGGCTGTTCCAAAAACCATGCGCGCGGTCGAGCACGCGGCGAACGCGCCGCTCAAGCTCGTGGACCTGCCTTCTCCTGAACCCAAACCGGGCGAACTTCTGGTTAAGGTGGCGGCCGCCGGGCTCAACCGCGCCGATCTGGCGCAGCGCGCCGGCTTTTATCCTCCGCCGCCCGGCGCGCCCCCCACCATGGGCATGGAGTTTTCCGGGGAAGTTGTCGCTGTCGGTCCCGGCGTTCGGCGCTGGAAGCCCGGCGACGCCGTTGCGGCCCTGGTCGCCGGCGGGGGCTATGCCGAATACGCCGTGGTCGACGAGGGCTCCGCCCTGCCCATCCCCAAGGGTCTCTCACTGATCCAGGCGGCAGCGGTTCCGGAAGCCGCGTTCACCGTCTGGGCCAATGTGTTCGAAGCGGGGGCGCTTCAGCCCGGCGAGACCTTCCTGGTGCATGGCGGCGCCTCCGGGATCGGCACGACGGCGATTCAGATGGCCAAGGCCCAGGGCGCCCGCGTCTTCGCCACCGCCGGTACGCCGGAGAAATGCGCGCTCTGCGAAGAACTCGGCGCGGACCGCGCGATTAACTACAAGACCGAGGATTTCGAGGCGGTGGTGCGCGATCTCGGCGGCGCCGACGTCATCCTCGACATGGTCGGAGGCTCTTACGCGCAGAGGAACATCTCGGCGGCCAAGCCCAGAGGCCGCATTGTGATCATCGCCACCATGCAGGGCATGCAGGCCGAGGTGGACCTTCGCCACATCATGCTGAAGCGGATCGTGCTGACGGGCTCCACCCTGCGGTCGCGCAGCACGGAAGAAAAGGCGCGGATCGCCGCCCAGGTCGAAGCCCATGTCTGGCCCTGGATCGAGACTGGAAAAGTGAAGCCCATCATCGATTCCACCTTCCCGCTGGCCGAGGCCGAAGCCGCCCATGCCCGCATGCAGGCCGACTTGCACGCCGGGAAAATCCTGCTGACGGCCGCCTAAAGCCTGTTTCTTTTCCGCGGGGTTGGGCCTATATCCGCGGGCAACTGACTAGGTCCGCGCCCGGATCCGTCAGCCCGTTGCTCCATCGGCCCACGAGCGCCTGGCGACGACGCCGGGCGCATATTCGTATCTGGAGCATAGCCCCCATGTCCGACATCCTGATGCCGAAGGCCACCGCCGTGTGGCTGATCGAGCAGACCTCGCTCTCGTTTGAGCAGATTGCCGCCTTCTGCGGTCTGCACCCGCTCGAAGTGCAAGGCATCGCCAACGAGGATGTCGCCAAGGGCATTCGCGGCGTTGACCCGATCGCCGCCGGCTTCCTCACCCGCGAAGAGATCGCCAAGGGCGAAAAGGACCCCGCCTATCGCATGAAGGCGCTGGAGCAGAAGCGCGTCGACATTCCGCAGGTGAAGAAGAAGGGCGCCCGCTACACGCCGATCGCCCGTCGCCAGGATCGTCCGGACGCCATCGCCTGGTTCCTGCGCAACCACCCGGAAATCGCCGATTCAAAGGTCGTGAAACTGATCGGCACGACCAAGGCCACCATTGACCAGGTGCGCAACCGCACGCATTGGAACGCGCCCAACATCAAGCCGGTCGATCCGGTTTCGCTCGGCCTCTGCACCCAGATCGAACTCGACGCCATCGTGTCCGAGGCCGCCGCCGCCAAGGCGCGCGCGGACGCACGCGCGAAGAAGGCCGAGGAAAAGGGATTGCGTCCGGCGACGGAGACAGTGCCGCCGGAAACCTACGAGCACAGCGAAGAGAGCTGAGCGCTCGGCGCTCGCTATTTCCGTTCCTTACCCTGCTCGATCAGGACGGTGAGCCGGTCTTGGATGCGCAATTGCGTCATCCAGATCTCGCCAACGAGACGCAAAAGCAGGAGCACGGCCACGGCGGCGCCGATGACGCCAAGCGCCGTGAGCAAGGCGGTGAAGAAACCGCCCGTATTGAGTGTGGTGAGAATGGCGAACGCGGCCACGACCGCGAACAAGCCAATGAAAGTCGAGACGACCAGATAGACGACCGTCAGTACGCTCGGCGACAAAGCTTCGTCGAACGAGAAGAGCGAGCGCATGCCACACGCTATCCGCTACGGCGCCGCCGCTCAATCGGCCGCGCCGGCAGGGCGAGCTTTTCGCTCGAACGGGATGCGCGGGCGCTCAGTGCGCCATGCGCTGTCGCAAGGACTCGATTTCTTCTTTGATTTTCAGCTTCTGCCGCTTCATTTGCGAGAGCCGCATAGCGTCCGCGGCTGGCCTTCTCGCTTCGTTTTCAATGGCGTGGTCCAAATCCCGGTGCCGGGTGTCGAGTTCGCGCAAGCGCGATTCGAGAGCCATGAAGGCGCCTCCTCTAGGTTGGCGAGTCCGAAGCTTGGCGCCAAATGCCGGGCTTGTCTTCTTACATCATGTTACAGAAGCGAATCGAAACCATAACGCCCTTTTCACGGGCGTTGCGGCCTAAGGTTTCACCGCCTTTACACACTTCGCGCGGCGTGGCTTAGCTCGCCCCGACGGCGGAAAGTCGACGGATCAGCGAATGGCGTCTGACGAAGACGGTTTCGACATTAACGACACGCCGGAAAAGCGCGCCCTCAAGGTCCGCCTCGCGGAACTGAGAGAAGAACATCGCGCGCTCGACAGCGCTATTGGCGCGCTGCAAGGCCAAGCTGGGGGAGACGCTCTGCAGCTCGCGCGCTTGAAAAAGCGCAAGCTGGTGCTGAAGGACCAGATTCAATGGATCGAGGATCGGCTGACGCCGGACATTATAGCGTAAGGGCCCTTTGGGGCGCGGCGGGGATCGCCCTGCTGGCGAGCATGCCGGGAACTGCCTGGGCGGAACGGCCGGCGGAGCAGAAGGGCGTCCTCTCCCTCGTCGTCGAGAATGATTCGCTCTCCAGCGGCGCCGACCGCAACTACACCAGCGGCGTCGAACTCGCTTACGTCTCGCCGAGCGCCGGCGTGCCGCACTGGCTGCAAGGCAGCGGTCACTTCACGCGTGCGCTCTCGGGTTCCGATCCGGACTTTTGGGGCATCGCCATCGGGCAGTCGATTTTTACGCCGCAGGATATCCAAGCCAATCCCGCGCCGCCGGATCAGCACCCTTACGCCGGCTGGCTTTACGCGCAAATCATGGTCGCTGCGGAAGAAGACGCGCCGGAAGGACGCGCGCCAAACTATCTCGACACCTACATCCTCGACTTCGGCATGGTCGGCCCTTCCGCGCTCGGGCGTCAGGCGCAGCGCGGCATTCACAAGATCTTGGGCGCGCCCGACCCGCAAGGTTGGGGCAGCCAGTTGCACGACGAGTTCACGTTCGCCGGCTCGTTCGATCGGCGCTGGCGCGCCTGGCGCGCCTTCACCGACGTTGTGCCGGGCGGGCTCGAAGCCGATTTGACGCCGAGCGCCGGCGTCACGCTGGGAACGCTGCGCACGGAGGCGCGGCTCGGCGCGACGCTGCGCGTCGGCTATCGCATCGACAGCGATTACGGCCCGGCCCGCATACGTCCCTCGCTCGCCAGCATCGAGCACTTCGCTGGCGGGCCGCTTTCGTGGAATGTGTTTGTCGGCGTGCAGGGCCGCGCCGTCGCGCATGACATTTTTCTCGACGGCAACACCTTCCGCGACAGCGCCCACGTCGAGCGCAAGCCTTATGTCGCCGATCTGCAGGCGGGCTTCGCCATCAGCGCCGGGGATTGGCGGATCACTTATACGTACGTGACGCGCACTGAAGAATTCACCACGCAAAACGCCGAACAGGATTTCGGCGCGATCGCGCTCAGTTGGAGGCTGTAGCGCATGATCGAAAGCCTGCCTGCCTGGATCTACACGGATCAACGCTTCTTCGAACTGGAGCGCGAGAAGATTTTTCGCCAGGCGTGGCACATTGTCGGCCACATCAACGATGCGCCGAAGCCCGGCGATTACGTCACGCTCGATATTCTTGGCGAACGCATCGTCACCTTGCGCGGCGAAGACAGCGTCCTGCGCAGCTTCCACAATGTCTGCCGCCATCGCGCCAGCAAGCTGGTCGAGGAAGGCCGCGGTTCATGCGGCAAACGCCTTGTCTGTCCGTATCACGCCTGGAGTTACGGCCTCGACGGCCGCTTCATCGCCGCGCCGAAATGGCAAGGCTTCGAGGGCCTCGATCCGATCGAACATGGACTGAAGCCGGTCGAACAGGAAATCTTCCAGGGCTTCGTTTTCATCCGCTTCGAGCCCGGCCTGCCCTCCGTCGCGGAGATGATGGCGCCCTACGCGGAAGAACTCGCGCAATTCGAACTGGAAAAGCTCGTGCCAAACGGGCGCGTCACGCTGCGTCCGCGCGCCGTGAACTGGAAGAACATCGGCGACAATTATTCCGACGGCCTGCACATCCCCGTCGCCCATCCGGGGCTATCGCGCCTTCTCGCCGGCAGCTACCGCATCGAAGCGAAGGAATGGGTCGACAAGATGTGGGGAACTGTCACTGAAACGCCCTCGAACAATTGGACCGAGCGCGCGTATCAGAACTTGCTCAGCGGCTTCACCCACATTCCGGAAAGCCGCCGCCGCCTCTGGACCTATTACAAGCTCTGGCCCAATTGCGCGTTCGACATCTATCCCGATCAAGTCGACTTCATGCAATTCATTCCCGTCTCGGCGACGGAGACGATGATCCGCGAGATCGCCTACGTGCATCCCGACAGTTCGCGCGACATGCGCGCCGCGCGCTATCTCAACTGGCGCATCAATCGCCAGGTGAACGCAGAAGACACCGCTTTGATCGAAGCCGTGCAGCGCGGCATGAATTCATCGAGCTATCGGACCGGGCCGCTCGCGCCGAGCGAGCACTGCCTCATCAGTTTCGGCAAACGCATGCGCGACCTGATCCCGGAAGCGGCGCTGGAACACGCGCCAACACAATAATCAGAGACGGCTGGAAGCCGGCGGTCCCAGTGAGGCTAGAACGCGTCGAAGCCGCCGCGCACGCCGTGCGTGCGCTTGTCGATATACATCGCCTCGTCCGCGCGAGCGACGGCGACTTCCGGATCTTCCACCGCGTCGATCAAATGCACGCCAATGGACGCGCGCACGCGATGATCGATGCCTGCATGCGACACCGGCGTGTGATTGATCGCGGCGCTCAAGAGCTCGGCCTTGGCGCGCGCCTCGTCGGCTGTGACGCGATTGAGAATGACGCCGAACTCGTCGCCGCCGAGGCGACCGACCGCATCGCTTTCGCGCACCTGGTCGACCAGCATGCGTCCGACTTGGCGAAGCACGGCGTCGCCGGCGGCGTGACCGTATTCGTCGTTCACGCCCTTGAACCCATCGAGGTCGAGATAGAGCACTGCGGCCGGCGTCTTGTAGCGCTCGGCTTCCGACATGGTGCGGTGAAGCGCGCGCATGAAAGCGCGCCGGTTGAGCGTGGGCGTCAGCGTATCGCGATCGGCCAGCGCCATCGCCGCCTCGAGCGACCGTTGCAGGGTGTCGCGCTCTTCCGCGAGCGCGCGAAACGCGATCAGCGCCGACGGCGTCAGCTCGTCGGGCGTCAGCCCGTACTGCGCCAGCAGCGGGTCGATCGTTTCGTCAGCGGACTTTCTCCGCGCAAACAGCATTGATGGCCCTTCGCAGACGCGGAAAGTCTTGGGCCCTCGCTGGTAAAGGAGCGCTTAATTCGTCGGCCGATGTGGACGAAACGGCGGGTTTCCGATAGGTGGCGTGCTTTAGACGGAGTCGCTTCCCATGCCCGCGTCCGCGCCGCTCGTCGGCCTGATCATGGGTTCAAAATCCGACTGGGACACCCTCAAAGGCGCGGCCGAGCTGTTGGAAAGCTTGGGGATTCCGTTCGAGGCCAAGGTCGTTTCGGCGCATCGCACGCCCAAGCGGCTGTATGACTACGCCACGGGGGCCAAGGCGCGCGGGCTCAAGGTCATCATCGCCGCCGCCGGCGGCGCCGCGCACCTGCCCGGCATGGCCGCCTCGATGACGGCGCTGCCGGTCCTGGGCGTGCCCGTGCGCAGCGCCAGCCTCAACGGGCTCGATAGCCTTCTCTCCATCGTCCAGATGCCCAAGGGCGTGCCGGTGGGGACGCTCGCCATCGGCGAAGCCGGCGCGGCCAACGCAGCGATTCTCGCGGCTTCAATCCTTGCGCTGTCCGACGCGGGGCTCGCCGAACGGCTCGAGCGCCTGCGCGCCGACCAGACCGCGGCTGTCGGGGAAGATCCCACGGCATGAAGCCGCTTCCGCCGGGCAGCGTGATCGGCATTCTGGGCGGCGGGCAGCTTGGCCGCATGCTCGCGGTCAGCGCCGCCGAACTGGGTTTTGACGTCCATATCTACACGCCGGAAGAAGATAGCCCCGCGAGCCGTGTCGCCGCGCGCACGACCGTCGCCGCCTTCGACGACGCTGACGCGCTCGCGCGCTTTGCCTCGCAGGTCGACGTCGTCACCACCGAATTCGAAAATGTGCCGGCCGACACCACGCGCGCGTTGGTCAATGCCGGCGCAATTGTTCATCCCAATCCGGAAGCGCTCGCCATCGCGCAGGACCGCGTCGCCGAAAAGCGCTTCTTCAATGAATGCGGCATCGCCACCGCGCCGTTCGCGGTCGTGGACAGCCGCGCCGACCTCGACGCGGCGCTCAAACAGATCGGGACGCCGGCCATCTTGAAGACGCGCCGGCTCGGCTACGATGGCAAAGGCCAGGCGCGCATCGCCACGCTTACCGACGCCGAGGCCGCTTACGCCGCGCTGGGCGGAGAGCCGACGATCCTCGAAGGCTTCTGCGCGTTCGAGCGCGAGGTCTCGATTGTCGCGGCGCGCAGCATCCATAACGGCTTCGCGCCGTTTGACCTTGTGGAGAACGAGCACGCAAACGGCATCTTGGCGCGCACGATTGCACCAGCGCGGGTCGATGCGCGGGTGCAGGAGCAAGCCAAAGGTCTCGCTTATCTCGTGGGCGATGCTCTCGACTACGCGGGGGTGTTCGCGATCGAGTTTTTCCTGATGGCGGACGGTTCGCTGATCGCCAACGAGATGGCGCCGCGGGTCCACAATAGCGGCCACTGGACGCAGGATGCGTGCGTCGCTTCGCAATTCGAACAGCACATCCGCGCCGTCGCCGACTGGCCGCTGGCGTCGCCGGCGCGCTTGTGTGATGCGGAAATGATCAACCTCATCGGCGACGACGTGAACCAATGGGCCGCCTACGCCGCCGAACCCAACACGCGCGTGCATCTTTACGGCAAGCGCGAAGCACGGCCCGGCCGCAAGATGGGGCACGTGACGCGCTTGAAGCGTTAGCTGCCATAGCGGAAGCGCGCCGCGAGGCCGACAACGGTTTCGGCCGCTTCGCCGAGCGGCTTCAGGCGCGCTTTGAATTTTTCGAACTGCATCACGTTTTCGATGCGCGCATCGAGGAAGGCCCAGGTGTCGGCCTGATCTTCGCTCTCGTCAGCGAACCAGCGCGCATAGGTGGAGGCCAACACGCCCACCAGGATGGTGCGTTTCGAATAGAAATTGCCGTCGGTCGACGCATCCCCAAGGGCGCGCCAGATGCGGTCGGCGGTGCGCCACAAGAGGCGCGCGCCTTCCGGCGCCCGCGTCGGCCGCGCCAGCGCCCGGGTCATGGCCCGCGCCGCCTCCTTGTTGGGGGCTTGCGCCTCGATGCGGGAGCGGACTGCCGCCGTCACCTTGTCGCGGATGCGCATGGATTTGAGATCGAGCCGGGAGAGCGCCGTCAGCATGGCTTGGTCGGCCCGGTCGGCGAAGGCGTCCATCAGGTCGACGAGGCCGTTCGGCAGCGCCAGCGCCACCTCCCCTTCGGACAGCCCCACGTCGGCGGCCGCCGCCTTAACGGCGGCGTCGGTCCAGCCCAGCTCAGCGGCATGGGGCGGAAACGCTTCCAGAAGGCGGGCGCGGAACCGGTCTGAGGGTGCTTGGGACATGCGCTTTTTTACTCTGAACCGGGCTTGCGGTCACCGCGTCCTGGGTGGACACGACGCCGCCCTTTTGCTATCTCGCCCGCTTCGCGAGAAAGCGGGTCTGGCGGCGCCTGTGGCGCTCAGCCCGTTTTCGTGCGTTCCAAATTCATCCGGAGGACGGGTCCTGGTTCAGATTTTCGTTCGCGATAACAACGTCGATCAGGCGTTGAAGGCGCTCAAGAAGAAGATGCAGCGGGAAGGCACTTTCCGCGAGATGAAGCGTCGCAATCATTACGAAAAGCCGTCCGAGAAGCGCGCCCGCGAGCAAGCGGAAGCCGTCCGCCGCGCCCGCAAGCTGGCCCGCAAACGCGCCCAGCGCGAAGGTCTGTTGCCGCGCAAGTAAGCGGCCCCGGTCAGGTCCGAGGTTTCGACGCCGTCCGGCACCCGCCGGACGGCGTTTTTCGTTTCAGCGGCCAGCCGCTTCCCGCTCACGCTTCTGGACGCTACGCCAGCATTGTTCCTAGGATTCGTAAGATGTCTGACGCCGTTCTCGCCCAATCCGCCAAGGCCTGGCCATTCGAGCAGGCGCGTCTGGTGATTGAGCGGCTCAAGAAAACCCCGAAGGACGGGCCGGTCATTTTCGAGACGGGCTATGGCCCGTCCGGCCTGCCGCATATCGGCACGTTCGGCGAAGTCGCGCGCACGACGATGGTGCGCCACGCCTTCCGCGTGCTGACCGACGACAAGATCCCGACGCGCCTCATTGCTTTCAGCGACGACATGGACGGCTTCCGCAAGGTGCCGGACAACGTCCCCAACAAGGAGATGCTGGCGGCCAATCTGCATCTGCCGCTGACCAAGGTGCCCGATCCGTTCGGGTGCCACGAAAGCTTCGCGCATCACAATAATGCGCGCCTTCGCGAATTTCTCGACAGTTTCGGCTTCGAATACGAATTCCTCTCTTCGACCGAGCAATACCAGTCCGGGCGTTTCGATGAGACGCTGCTCAAGATGCTCGATCGCTACGATCAGGTGATGGCGATCATGCTGCCGACGCTCGGCGAGGATCGCCGCGCCACCTACTCCCCTTTCCTGCCCATCAGCCCGAAGACCGGCCGCGTGCTGCAAGTCCCGACGCTGGCGCGCAACTTCGCCAAAGGCACGATCGTGTTTCAGGACGAAGACGGCGAGAAGATCGAAATTCCCGTCACCGGCGGCAACGTGAAAATCCAATGGAAGCCCGACTGGGCGCTCCGCTGGACTGCGCTCGGCGTCGATTACGAAATGGCCGGCAAGGATTTGATCGACAGCGTGCAGCAAAGCTCGAAGATTTGCCGCGCCCTGGGCGGCGCGCCGCCGGAGGGCTTCAATTACGAGCTCTTCCTCGACGACCAGGGTCAGAAGATTTCCAAGTCGAAGGGCAACGGACTCGCGGTCGAGGATTGGCTGAAGTACGCGCCGCCGGAGAGCCTCTCGCTTTACATGTATCAGAAGCCGAAGACCGCGAAGCGGCTCTTCTTCGACGTGATCCCCAAGGCGGTCGACGAATATATCGCCTTCCTCGACGCCTATCCCGGCCAAGGCGAAGCCGAGCGTATGGAAAATCCGGTGTGGCATATCCATTCGGGCGCGCCGCCCGAACCGGAGATGCGCGCGCAATATCAGGCGAACTCATCAGTCGCCGCCGCTTCCATTACCTTCGCGCTTCTCCTCAATCTCGTTTCCGCCGCCAATGCCGAGACGAAGGATCAACTTTGGCGCTTCATCGCCAAGTACGCGCCGGGCTCATCGCCCGCAACGCACCCGCACCTCGACAAGCTGTGCGGTTATGCGATCGCGTATTTCGATGATTTCGTGAAGCCGACCAAGAAATTCCGCACCGCTACGGATAAAGAGCGTGCGGCGTTCGAGGATTTGCTGGCGCGCTTCGACGCTCTGCCTGCGGACACCACGGATGCGGAGACGATCCAGAACGAAGTGTACGCCGTCGGCAAGGCGCACGCCTTCGAGCCGCTGCGCGATTGGTTCAAGGCGCTCTACGAAGTGCTGCTGGGCCAGGAGCAGGGCCCGCGCTTCGGCTCATTCGCGGCGATCTTCGGCCTGCGTGAAACCACCGCCTTGATGCGCCGCGCGCTCAGGGGTGAATTGATGGAAGCGGCATGAGCGACTTGCCTCCCGATCTGAAGCGCCTGCGCGAAAGCATCGACAACATCGATGCGTCGCTCATCTACATCCTGGCTGAGCGGTTCAAATGCACGCAGGCGGTGGGCAAGCTCAAAGCCGAGCTCAGCATGCCCAGCGCCGATCCCGGGCGCGAAGCCGAGCAGATCGCGCGCCTGAGGCGGCTCGCGGCTGAAGCAAAGCTCGATCCGGATTTCGCGGAGAAGTTTCTGAACTTCATCGTGACCGAAGTGATCCGCAATCACGAGAAGATCAAACGCGGCTAGGCCCCCTCGCCGATCTTGGCGCGCCCGGTCGGCCGATAGAGCTGCGAGCGCCGTTCCAGTTCGGCGCGCTTGGCGGCGATCTCGCTGCGCGTGCGCTTGATCGCATCCATCTCCGTCGCGTTGAGGACGGCCTGAAACACATTGTCCAAATGCGCATGCATCGCTTCGCGCGCCGCTTTCGGATCGTGATCAATCAGCGCGCCCAGAATGTAGCGGTGATCGTCCACCGGTTGCTCGACGCCCGCATGCCGGCCGCGTGCGAAAATGTCGATGCACAGCGGCGACTTGTTGCGCATGTCCCAAAGGTTCTCGATCACGTTGGCGATCGCCGTATTGCGCGTCGCTTCCGCGACCGCGATGTGAAAATCGCCATCGGCGCGTTCGCCGACGACGCTGTCGCGATTGTTCGCCATCACGTCGAGCAGCCGCTTCAGCTCGGCGATCTCCTCCTCGGTGATCGTATTGGCGGCGAGCGCCGCGGCCTCGCCTTCAAACAGGCGGCGCGCTTCGATCAGCTCGAATGGGCCGATGTCCAGCTCGGTTTCGCCGGTTTCGACCGGCAGCGTCTCGGCCACATAGATGCCCGAGCCATGCCGGGCCACCACGAGGCCGCGGATTTCCAATGCAATCATCGCCTCGCGAATGGTCGGACGACTGACCTGCATTTCTTCCGCTAAATCCCGTTCCGAGGGTAAACGGCGCCCAAGGGCATATTTGCCCTCTCGGATGCGCGCGACGACGGCGTCCGCAACGGTCTGGTAGAGCTTTCGATTATTGTGTGTCATCTGGCCGCGCCCGGTAGTGCAAAGTCGTTAGCATGTCGTTGGCGGCGGCGTTTCTAAGGCCGCACCCGCACTTCATTTGCGCGCGTGCGAGTTTCCCACCGGCCGTGACTAGGAAGTCCGGCCATTGATCATACAATATCTCGTTCGCGCCAAGCAAGCGAAGCGCCCGCGCGTCCGAGCATTGTGCATTTGTCGCCACGCCAACCTCTCTGCTTCAATGGTAATGCCTCAATTCTGTTGACACAATATTTTGTCCTGACCAAATAGGTCTGACCAATGAGTCACGTGGGACAAGGGCGGCCAGACGAGCCGCACAGGCCACGTCGCGAAAAATCAGGCGCGGCCAAGACCTTTAGGTCCACCAGAGCCGCAAGCGGGAGGGGAATATGAGCTTCAAGAAATCGATTCAGGCTGGCGCGAGCATCGTGCTGCTTAATGCGGCGTGCCTCGCCGGCATGTGGGCCGCGCCGGCTCTCGCCCAGGGTGCGAACCAACCGGCGGCGGATGACGAGACGATCGTCGTCACCGGCTTCCGCCAATCGCTCACCAGTTCAACCAACGCGAAGCGAAATGCGACCGGTTTCCAAGACTCGGTGTTCGCCGAAGACATCGGCCAGTTTCCCGACACCAACATCGCTGAATCGCTCAACCGCATTCCGGGCGTCACCATCGCGCGCGAAGTGAACGGCGAAGGCTTGAACATCGCGATCCGCGGCCTCGACACCAACTTCACCAAGATCGTGCTCAACGGCAATTCGATCGGCGTCGCATCGAGCGGCAGCGCCGACTCGCAGAATGTCAATCGCGAGCTCGACCTCGACCTCTTCCCAACTGAATTGTTCACCCGCCTCGACGTCAGCAAGTCGCCGTCTGCGCACCAAGTGGAAGGCGGCGTCGCCGGCGTCGTCAACATGCGCAGCGCGCGCCCGTTCGACTACGAGCACAGCAAAATCACCTATTCGTTCCAAGAGAACTACACCAGCGAGAACTCCGACTGGAGCCCGCGCGGGGCGATCATCGCCAGCGGCCGCTGGCAGACTGGCGCTGGCGAATTCGGCTTGCTGTTCGGCTACGCCGGCGTACGCAATCACAGCAGCACGGACGGTTTTGAAACCATCGGCTGGACCAACCCGAACCTCACATACAATCAGTGCGGCGTGACGCCGACAGGCTCGAACACCGGCACCAGCGCCGCCTCTGAATGCAACAGCGGCGCAAACGGTTACGCCGCCGGCGGCAACGGCTTCCGCTGGGCCGACTTCGTGCCGACCGTCGCGCCTCCGGGCACAACGGCAGGGCAGACAGTCGACGCGGCCATGCTGCAAAGCCTCAACCCGGGGCTGACGCTGCAGCAACTCGGCAGCGCCTTCCTGCCGCGCCTCGGCCGCCCGTCGCACTTCGACGGCGATCGCAATCGCGACGCGGTGTTGTTCTCGGCGCAATATTCGCCGGACAACCGCACCGAATTCTATCTCGATGTGCTGGCGGCGCAGGCCGACCGCAAGTTCAATCGTGAAGACCTGATGTTCGAGGTCCGCAACTCAGGCGGCAATCCGGCCACGAGCTACGCCTTCCTTCCGTATCACATGACGGTTGACGCCAACAACGTCGTCACCGCGGGCACGTTCTACAATGCGCGGCTCTTCCTCGAAGCGCGCCCCTATCACGAGACCCTCGACTTCGTAAACGTGAACCCCGGCGCGCATCTGGAGATCGCCGACAATATCGCGGTCGATATCCAGGCCAATTACAGCCACAGCACGTTCTTCCGCGAGCAGCCGACCATCGGCCTGACGCTGCCGGGGCTCGTGCTCAATTATTCGAATAATGGCGGCGACTTCCCGACCTGGACCACGAACGTCGATCCCAACAATCCCAACGCCGGCTGGCAATGGCTGCGCGTCAACCTGCAAAACGAGAAGCGTCAAACCATCACCGAGGGCCTGCACACGGATCTGACCTGGGGCGACGATCACCAGAATATCAAGGTCGGCGCTGCATGGGACGACATCCAGCGCACCATCACCGGGTTCGACAACACCGCGCCATGGTCGAACAACATCTGCGGCGGCGGCGTCGTGCAAACGGCGCAAGCTCCATGCACGGGCGGCGCTGGATCGTCGGTGCCGACAGCCAACATCCACACCTATCTGAGCCCCAGCGATTTCGGTTTCGTCGTCCCGAATTACGCAGCTCTGTTCGGTGTGTCGAACTACGCGCAGTATTTCAACACGGCGCCGATCAACGTGAACGGCGCGGCCACGGGCGCGGCCAATGGCGGCGTCGATGAAGAAACCTTGGGCGCGTATGTCGAAGTGAACGGCGAGTCCGAATTCATGGCGCACACGCTGCGCTACAATGCGGGCACGCGCTACATCCACACCGATCAGGCGATCACGGGCGTCCTGAAGAATTCTTCCGGCGGTTTCGCCGGCTTCCAGACGCTCAATGCGACCTACGACGCCTTCCTGCCCTCGTTCAACGCCGTGTACGATCTAACCGACGACATCACCTTCCGGATGGCGGCGTCGCGCACCATCACGCGTCAAAATCCCAATGCGATGCTGCCGAACACAACGTTCAGCGACCCCTCGGCGCAAAACGCGAGCCAAGGCAATCCAAACCTCACCCCATTCTATTCCAACAATTTCGACATCGGCGGCGAGTGGTACACCGGCGGCGAAGGCTATGTGGGCGTCGCTCTGTTCCGCAAAACGCTGACGGGCTTCACCCAATCCGGCACCAACATCCTGCCGTTCAGCGCATTGGGCATTCCCTATTCGTCGCTGACGGCAACGCAACAGGCGGCCATCGATTTGCGCGGCGGGCCCAACGTCGCCACCGTGACGGTGACCCAGCAGATTAACGCCGGCGGTCAGTTGGACATCAATGGTTACGAGTTGAATTGGGTGCAGCCGCTCGACTTCATCTTCCACGGCCTCGGCTTCACGGCGAACTACACGCGCATCAATCAATCCGGCAGCGGCGCCGGCGCGCCCGTCAACGCCGTGAACGTTCCGCGCTACACCTACAACGTGACGGCCTATTACGAAGATCACGGCTTCTCCGGCCGCGTCTCGTACACTTATGCGGATTCTTCGATCCAAACGTCGTTCAACGGACCGCAGGACGGCTTCCCGTATCCGGCCAATCCATATCCGGGCTATCGCTACACGGATGCGCGCGGTCAGCTCGATGCGGCGTTCCGCTACACGCTGCCGGGCCTGCCCACCGCGCCGACGCTCACGCTTGATGCGATCAATCTCAACGAAGCCGTGCGCCGCGAAACCGAGGGCTACGACAACGCCGCGTACAAGTACTACACCCCGGGCTACAGCGTGCTGCTCGGCATCCGGGGCTCGTTCTAATCTCTCTGCTTCCGGAGCGGGCCCGCGCGCCCGCTCCGGCGCTCTCCCCTAACTTCCACGGCGTTTCCCAAAGCGGTGGTGCAGGGCGGATCCAAAAGATCCGCCTCTCTTTTTTGTCGAATTTCTACTTATAGTTGTTGTGGACAACTTCCGTGCGGTTGCGCTTGGGCTTGGCGTCAATCCTGTGTTGCTCCGATGGGGCAGAGCGGGGCGGAAGCAAGCGAGCTTTTGCGCGCGGCGACGGCGCGGCTTGATGCGCGCATCCTGGCTGAAGCCAGCCAGGGATTTCACCGCCGCCTCCGCCGCCGCTCCGCGCGATACGTGCTTAGCCTTCCGCAATTCGTCGTTCTTTCGGCGCTCATCGCTGGCTTTGTCTGGGCGTCGCGAACCTATCCGGAGACGAGTTGGACCGTCGCGCACGCAGCCGCGTTCGTGCTGTTCGCGCTCGCGATCCTCTGGCGTCTGTTCGCCGCCGCAAGCCTCGCGCCGGTGCGCAGCCGTCTTTTCACGCCGGCGCGCGACGGCGTCTGGCCCACCTACACCATTCTCTGTCCGCTTCATCGCGAAGCGGACGTGGTGTTCGGTCTGGTCGCGGCGCTCAACCGCCTCGACTATCCCGCAGAGTCGCTCGACATCCAATTGCTGGTCGAAGCCGATGACCCGGAGACTATCGCCGCGGCGCTCGCTGCCGCAGCCGCGCAGCACATCGAAGTCGTGATCATTCCCCGCGCAGCGCCGCGCACCAAGCCGAAGGCGCTCAATGTCGGACTGATGCGCGCACGCGGAGAATTCCTCGCCGTTTATGATGCCGAAGATCGCCCGCACCCGGCGCAGTTGCGCGCAGCGCTCGCGGCCTTCGCCGAAGGCGGCGACGATCTCGCCTGCGTGCAAGCGCCCCTCGTTATCGACAATGCGAGCGCTGCCTGGATCGCGCGCCAGTTTGCCGCGGAATACGCGATCCAGTTCCGCGAAATCCTGCCGCTTCTCGCGCGCCTCGGCTTGCCCCTGCCGCTCGGCGGCACAAGCAACCACTTCCGCGTCGACGCGCTCGCACGCAGCGGCGGCTGGGATCCCAACAACGTCACCGAGGACGCCGATCTCGGCTACAGATTGGCGCGCAACGGCTTGCGCATGGGCGTGATCGCGCCACCGACATGGGAGGAAGCGCCGATCACGCTCGGCGCGTGGCTCAAGCAACGCACGCGCTGGATCAAGGGCCACATCCAGACCTGGCTGGTGCTCATGCGCAATCCGTTCGCCACCGCGCGTGAAATGGGATGGCCCGCCTTCCTTTCCATGCAGCTTTTGCTGGGTGGCGGCGTCGCCGCATCGCTGCTGCACGCTCCGCTCGCGCTTGCATTGGTTTTCACGCTTTTGACGCATGCAAACCTGCTGGGTCCCGCCGATTTCATCCTGGCGCTTTGCGGCTATGTGGTCGCGGTGTTCGCCGGGTTGACGGCCTCGGCGCTGTCGGGCGATCTCAATCACACGCGCGCGGCGCTCACGATGCCGCTCTACTGGCCGCTCGCGACCGTCGCGGCGTGCTGGGCGGTCATCGAGCTCGTGCTGCGGCCACACCATTGGGCCAAGACGCGTCACGGCGTTTCAGAGCGCGCGCATTTCCCGTTTGCGCCAGCGCTTCAGAGCGTGCGCTTGAGCAGCGCGCAAAAAGCGTCCACGTCCGCCTCGGGCTGACTCCACGACACGACTAGGCGCGCTTCGCCGGAATGCTCCGGACCCCAATCGTAGAATTGCGCGCCGGCCGCCCGTAGCGCCCTCAGCGCGCCGACGCCGGGTTTGATAAAGACCTGGTTGGTTTCCACGGGCGCCGAAAGCATCGGCCGCGCCGCCTCGCCGATGCGCGCGGCAAGTTCGTTTGCACGCTGCGCCAGCCTCAGCCACAGGCCGTCTTCCAGATAGGCAAGCAATTGCGCGGCGACGAAGCGGCTTTTGCACAGCAAGTGGCCGCCTCGCTTGCGCCGACGCTCGATCGCCTCCGCGAACGCAGGATTGAAGACAATGATCGCCTCGGCGGCGACTGCGCCGTTCTTGGTGGCGCCGAACGACAGCAAATCTACGCCGCCGCGCCAGGTGAGATCGGCGGGCGCGCATTGCAGACATGCGAGCGCATTGGCGAAGCGCGAACCATCGACATGGAAAGCAAGAGCGTGTGCGCGCGCAGCTTCGCCAAGCCGAGCGATTTCGTCCGGCCGATAGACAGCGCCACGCTCAGTGGATTGCGAGATGGAGATCGCCGCCGGCTTGGCCGAGTGCACGCCGCGCCCGTAGCGCGCCAGCGCATCCGCCACGCTGGCCGCGTCGATCTTCGCCGCCTCGCCCTCAATCAGCCCGAGCTTGGCGCCGCCGGAATAGAATTCCGGCGCGCCACATTCATCGCATTCGATGTGCGCCTCGCGGTGGCAGAGGATCGTCCCCCACGGCGGCGTGGCGCTGGCCAGCGCAATGGCGTTGGCGGCCGTACCGGTGGACACCGCGAACACCCGGACTTCATGTTCGAACAGGTCCGAGAAGGCGCGATCCAGCCTGTGCGACCAGGGATCGTCGCCATAGGCGCCCGTCGCACCCTCATTCGCGTCAGCCATCGCGCGCAGAATCTCGGGCGCGGCCCCGGCCGTGTTGTCAGATCGGAAATTCATCGCATGCGAAGCTAGAGCGTCCGCTGGTGAAGGTGGAGGTCTTTCAGACCGCCCCATTTGCGACAAATAACCGACAGCGTAAGACAAAAATAATAGAATAAATACCTTGCCTTTAGAAACGTACGGTAGGTTACGGCTAAATAACCAACCGAGGAACGTCCGTGCAATATTTCGTCAACCAAGAATTGGTCGACCGAATAGGCAACGAAGTCTTCGCCAGCGCGAGGTCGCGTTACTATTTGTTCAGCATAACGGCTCTCGGTCTCGCGGCCGCGACGAGTTTGGCGCTGGCCGCGATCTGGCTCGGCCTCGTACTGCTGGTGGACGAGACGCGCCACGCGCTTTCGACGCGCCTGGCGGAGCCTGACGACGAAGCCGCCATCGGCGGCCTCGCGTTGGAAATCGCCGGCGCCGCGGCGCTGGGCTCCGCGCCCGCTCTCGCCTGGTTTGCGCGCCAACCGATGAGCGCGCCGATCGCGTTCGCCATGCTGACCACGCTCGGCGTCTGCGCCGCGCTCGAACCGCGCCGCACCGTGCGCGAGACGCTGGTCGCCGCCTCGCCCTACGCCGGCATCTTGCTCGCCATCGTGCTCGACGGGGCGCTCTCCGGCAATCTCCTCCAAGCCTTGGTCGGCGTCGTCGTCGCCGGCTTCGCCTTCGTCGCAACATTGCGCGCGACGCATCGCGCCGCGGGCGCCGAGCGTCACGCCGCAACCGAAAGCGCGGCGTTCCTCGAACAAATCAACGCTTCGCTCGACGGCGCCGATGCGGCGGCATGGGAACTCGATTTCAAGCGCGGCATGCTGCACGGCGAAGACCGTCTCGCCACGCTGCTGGGCCGACCGGTCGGCTTCGCCGACGTGATCGAGCGGGGTTGCTTCGCGGTTCCGCAGGATCTCGCGCTAGCCCGCGCCGCCTTTGCGCCAAGCGCCGTCAACGCCATGCGCCGCATCGCCGTCGAGCACGCCATTGCGTACGCCAATGGCGCGCAATTTCGTGTCCGCCACCAGGGCGTGCTGCGCACGACGCAGGATGGCGAACCGCTCAGCCTCGTCTGCGTCACGCGTCGCCTCAGCGAATCCGTCGAGCGCGAAGCGCACGCCGCGATGCGCGCGGCGGCGCGCAACGCCGGCGCCGCTCTCGCCGCGCAAGAGGAATTGCTGAAAACGCTCGCCAACGAATTGGCGCAGCCCATTGATGTCGGCTCTTCGGCGGCCGCGATCGTGCTTGACGGCGATTTTCCAGAAACCTGCGCCGGCATCGTGCAATTGCTGGACGATCTGGCCCGTCGCGAAGCGCAGATCGAGCGCTCGGTGGACGCGCTGGCGCACGCGCGCCACGCCGCCGAAAGCGCCAATCTCGCCAAGTCGCAGTTCCTGGCCAATATGAGCCACGAACTTCGTACGCCGCTTAACGCCATCATCGGCTATGCCGAAATCCTGCAGGAAGACGCCGAGGACACCGGCGACAAGGCCGCTGTCCAGGATCTGCAGCGCATCCTCACCGCCGCCAAACACCTGCTCGGCCTGATCAACGAAGTGCTCGATCTGTCCAAGATCGAAGCCGGCCGCATGGAAGTCTCCGCCAACGGGTTCGATCCCCATGAACTGGTGAGCGAACTGGTCGATACGGTGCGACCGATCGCGGAAAAGAACGACAACCATCTGATCTGGAAGAGCGAACCGCTGGACGGTCTCTGCGCATCGGACGCGATGAAAATCCGTCAGTGCGTGCTCAATCTTCTGTCCAACGCCTGCAAGTTCACCAAGCACGGCGAGGTGGAGATCACGCTGCAACAGCGTCACGAGCACGGGCTCGATCAACTCTACTTCACGGTGCGCGACACCGGCATCGGCATGTCGAGCGAGCAGCTCGCGCGCCTCTTCCAGCCCTTCGTGCAAGCCGATCCGACCATCACCCAGCAATATGGCGGCACCGGGCTTGGGCTGACGATCACCCGCCGATTGGCGCAATTGCTGTGCGGCGACGTGAGCGTCGAAAGCCGCTCCGGCGAGGGGTCGACGTTCACGCTGCGAATCCCGGCCGATTACGCCAAGGCGTTCGCCGCCCAAGGCGCCAATGCCGACATTGACGAACTGCAGGGCGCGGACGGCGCCCCCCTCGTCATCGTCATTGAGGACGAACCCGATGCGCGCGAGCTTGCGGCGCGCGCGCTGACGCGCGCCGGCTTCGCCGTTCAAGGCGTCGGCGGCGGTGAAGCGGGTCTCGCGCTGGCCCGCGCGAAGGCCCCCGCGCTCGTGCTCCTGGACATTTTCCTGCCCGATCGCTCCGGCTGGCGCGTGTTGCAATCGCTCAAGCACGATCCCAAGACCTGCGACATTCCGGTGGTCGTTCTTTCGGTCAACGAGGATCGCGGACACGCCTTGGCGCTCGGCGCGGCAGAGCACATCGTCAAGCCGGTCGACCGCGACGTGCTCGCCGCGACGGTGATGCGCTTCGCGCGCAAGCGTCCCGCCGCGCAAGCGGAAGCGTCGCCGCTGCAAAACCGCACGGCTCAGGCTGGCTGAAGGGCACGAGTTCCCGCGCCGCGCGTTCACGTCATGGGGACCAGGAGTCCGCCATGTCGGAAGGTCGAGAACGCCAAGCGCGCATCCATCGCGAGCGGCCGAAACAGCGCGTCATTGAAGACGACGAACCGCCGGCGACGCCGCAACCCGACATGCCGGCGCACACACAGCACATGCTCGCCGGATCGCCGCGCGCGAGCAACCTTCGCCCCAAATCCGAAGGACCGGTAGAATAAGCGAGCCCACTGACGTCGCCGCGTTGACCGAAATCAAAAGCCCTCCCGGCCATTGGAGATTAGATCGCCTCCGCGTTCCCTGCGAAGGAGATCCGCTCATGCCCCCGTCAGCGCCTAAGGCCCGGCCGGAAGCCGCACCGTCCCGAGCTTGGCCCGCTTTCCCTATGTTTCCGCCCTTCACGCTCGGCGCCGACGGCTTCGCCGCTTTTGCCGAACAGGGCGCCCGCGCGGCGCTGCTCGCCATCGATGCGTCCGAAGGCTTCCTCACCGCCTGCCGCAACATGGTGGACGTGTCGCGCTCGATGATCCGCAACCAGCAGGACATGATGCTGCACGCTCTGCATGCGCAGGCTGAAACGGCCGCTCACGCCGAAGGCGAGCCGCCGACGCAGGAGGCGCAGACGCTGTTCACGCCGATGCTCGCGGCCACCAAAGTCTATGAGCAGATGAGCGGCGCAGTCATCCAGGCGCAGCGCGAAGCGCTGGAAGCGCTGTCGCCAAAGCCGCACTGAGAACAGGCCATGCAATTGCGCTCGATCGCCTTCGGCGACGGCGAGGAAGTCCCGCTCCGCTTCACTTGTGACGGAGACAACGTTTCGCCGCCTTTGGAGTGGCGCGGCGCGCCGCAACGCACGCAAAGTTTCGTGTTGCTGTGCACGGATCCCGACGCGCCGAGCGGCGTATGGCGGCACTGGGCCGTCTATGACATCCCCGCCGACAAGACCGGTCTTGCCGATGGCGTGGCGGCCAACGCGCCCGGCATCAAGCAAGCGGTCAACGATTTCGGCCATGTCGGCTACGGCGGCCCGTGTCCGCCTCCGGGCCACGGCGCGCACCATTATCATTTCATGCTGATGGCGCTCGATACGCCTTCGCTCCGACTGGGTGCTCGCGCCTCATGCGCGGATGTCGAACGCGCCGCACGTCCCCACCTCCTTGCCGAAGCGGATCTGACGGGCCTTTACGAACGCTGAGCGCGATACGCGCTCAGTCCTTTTCAGCGCCGCGCCGCCAGTTCACGCGCAGGAAGTAGCCGGGCTGATCATAGTGAAACTCCGCCTGGCGCTTGTAAGCGCGCTCCAGCGCGTTGCCGATGATGTGCGGCAGGTGAATATCGGTGGTGGTGACGACGATCTCTCCACCCTCCTCGCGCACGGCCATGATCCGCGAAAACGGATGCTCCTTGTTCTCCCGCGTCTCGCAATGGCGCACGAGCTCCATCAACTCGTCGCGATGTTCGAGTGCGAAGTCGCCGCCGATGTGAATCTCGCCCGCCGGGTAATTGTCGTTGATCCGGTGACAGGCGGGGCAGATCTCTTTCTCGGCCGCCGCGGGCGACGCCTTCGCCCATTCCCAACGGCCATGCTCATAGACCGCGCCGCATTGCGTGCAATGAAGCGGTCCGTGCGGCTTCTTCCTGGCCTTGTACGCGTCGTGCTCGCGCTCCGGCGTAATCAGATCACGGCGGCGCGTGTCTTCACCGATGAATTGCTTTGTGCGCTGGTTGTCTTTCACAACCGCCTCCCACTGCATGGAACCGTTGAACGCCGCGCACCCTGCGCCGCCGCCGGCTTCGGAGTCTTGATGTGCATCAACTCTGGGCCTCAATTTCTGTTGCCGGCAATTCACACGCCAAACGGGTAGATGTCCGGTGCGCCTTCGGGCGGCGCGCCAGCCAGCGGCGTGACCGCCGTCGTGTCCGCAAACCACACCAACGCATCGAACTGCCGCGACAGGTGCGCATCGAAATAATGGCTCCAGCGCTCCGTCTCGGGCCGGTAAATGACGCCGATGGCGCGTTCGAGCCGCCGTACCGACAATTCGTCCGCCAGTCGCGCGTCGCCGCGCCATGTCGTCAGAGTCCGCGGCATGCCGGCGTCGAGAAACACCCGCTCCCACGAATCCGCGCGCACGGGCAGCACCTTCTTGATTCGCGGCGGATCGCCCCAATCGTCGGCGGCCATCACCGCGCCGGTGTTCGTGGAAAAGCCGATGGAAACGGCGGCGTCGCGGAATTTCACGCGTGCGAGTTGACCGATATTGAGCTCGCCTCCTTCCCCCATCGAAGTCGCGGCGGCGTTGCCGATATGCGAGTTGTGCGCCCAGACGACGGCTTTGGCGTCCGGTCCGCGCAGCTCCAGCAATCGCGTCAGCGTGTCGAACATGTGGCCGTCGCGCAGATTCCAGCTCTCCGCCGAGCCGTGATACATGGCGCGGTAATATTGCTCCGCCGCGGCCACGACGCGCGCATTCTGCTCGGCGTCGAAATACGCTTCGCCGTCGGCGCGCGTGTACTTCAATTGCTGTTCCAGCATCGCCACCAATTGCTCGACGACGGCGTCCTCGCAGGTCCGGCCCGTCCGCAGCGCCATGGCGCCATAGGCTTGCGGCCGTTCCAGATAAGGCGTGATGCATCCATAGCGCCGGCGCGCCGCCTTGGCGCCCTCGGGATCGACACGATCGAGATAGGACAGCACCTCGTCGACCGAACGATGCAGGCTGTAGACGTCGAGACCCCGCACTTCGACGCGCTCGACGTGCGCCCGCGCCTCGTTCCACTTGCGCAGGCCCCGCAGCAGATCCGCAAACTCTCTATTGCGCCACATCCAGCGCGGAAAGTTGACGAATGCGCTGCGCTCGCCCCACTTGCCATGCGCGCGCACATAGCGGTCGAGTTCGGCGGCGTCAGGCCAATCGCCTTCGATCGCAAGAATGCGGAAGCCGTGCTTCTCGATCAGCCGGCGCGTGATCGCGGCGCGCGCCCGATAAAATTCGGCGGTGCCGTGCGTCGCCTCCCCCAGCAGGACGACACGCGCATCGGCGAAGCGGTCAAAATGCGCGGCGAACGCCTCGTGCTGATCCAACTCGGGCAAAGTTTCGGCGCTGGCGCGCACCACATCGGCCAAATGAGATTCCGAAGTCTTGAGGCTGATCGTCATGTTCAGTCACCCACTTGCCCAGCATGCGGAGCGTGGGGCGGCGGTTCGCGCGCCTTCAGCGCTGCGACAACCTCTTCGTCCGAGAGTTGATGGAAGTCGTCGTAATAGAGGCCCACGGCGCGGAACGGCGCCGGCGTCGCCAGGCACACCACCTCGTCGGCCAGCGCCGCAAGCGCGGACACGGTTTCACGGGGCGCCACCGGCGTGGCGACCACAATGCGACGCGGATTGCGCCGGCGCACGGCGGCGATCGCCGCCTTCATGCTGGCGCCCGTCGCGATCCCGTCATCGACAAGGATCGCGGTGCGCCCGTCCGCCGAAATCGGCTTCATGTCCGGCAGATAAAGCGCGCGGCGCCGTTCGATCTCCTTCAGTTCGCGCGCGGCGACCGCGTCAAGCGCCTCGCGTCCAAGGCGCGCCATCTGCATCACCTCTTCGTTGACGATCACATCGGGACGTTCGCCATCGACGATTGAACCAGCGGCCAATTCCTCGTAGCCCGGCACGCCAAGCTTGCGCACAAGCAGCAAATCGAGCGGCGCCGCGAGCGCATCGGCGATCTCGGCCGCAACCGGCACGCCGCCGCGCGGCAGCGCGTATACGACGGGATCGACAAACGCGCGCTGTTTCAACAACGCGGCCAGTTGCCGGCCAGCCGTTTCGCGATCAGGAAACGACACGGTCACGAGCGCCCTCCTGTAAGTGCGAGGTGAACCATTCTCCGGCCGCGACAAGGGCCGCGTCCAACGTTCCCGGCTCTTCGAACAGGTGTCCGGCGCCCGGCACGATCACCAGTTTCGTCTCACAATGCATGGCGCTCTGCGCCGCTTCATTGAGCGGGATGACGTCGCGATCATCTCCGCCCACGATCAGCAATGTCGGGGCGGCGATGCGGCCCAGCGCCTTGCCCGCGAGGTCAGGGCGCCCGCCTCGCGAGACAACCGCGCCGACCTCGTCCGCCTCCAGCGTAGCGGCGACAATGGCCGCCGCCGCGCCGGTGCTCGCGCCGAACAATCCGATCGGCAGCGCCGACGTGCGCGCGTCCGCCCGCGCCCAGCGGATCGCCTCTTCGACGCGAGAAGCCAACAAGGCGATGTCGAACACGTTGCGCCGATCCGCAGCTTCGCCGGTCGTCAAAAGATCGAACAGAAGCGTGGCGAAGCCTCGTCGCTGCAGCACGCGCGCCGCGTATGCGTTGCGGGGGCTGAGGCGGCTTGAGCCGCTGCCATGCGCAAAGATGACGAGACCATGCGCGCCGACCGGCGCTTCGAGAATGCCAGGCAACGCATGCGCGCCAATCGCGATGTCGCTGTGCAACGACGCCTCCCTGTCGGAGTTCGGCGTCTCGACGCGAGCCCTTCGAACCGCGCGGGGGGAGGGCGGAATGGTTCGAAGGGTCACGCTGCCGAGACGCCGGCTCGAAGCCGTCTTTGCGGGCGGCGATCGACGATTACGACCGCGCGCGGCAAAGATATTGATCCGCGTCAAACCTCGCCGAGCTGCGCCTTCATTTTGCGCCAATGCGCTTCGTGAAGCGCCAGCGTTTCCATGTAGCTGTCGAGCAGCGCCCGCGCCTGCGCGGCGTCTCCGCTATTTTCTTCGCCTGCGTCCATGCTGGCGCGCTGGCGCGCTATGCGCGTCTGACACTCCGCGATGTCGTGTTCGAGCCTGTGCAGGTGATCGAGATCGACCTTGAGCTTGTCCTCTTCACGGCTCAGCAGGTCGCGCAACGTGGCGTGAAGGTTCAGGTCGCGCTCATCAAGCAGACGGCGACGAAACACCCGAACGTTTTCTTCGGCGACAAAAGTCCGCATGAGCGTCCGCCCTAAAAAGCCGCCGCTCGCTCCCCTCGTGAGCGCGAAGGTCTTAAAGTGTAGAGCGCGCTTCGCTCCTCGCTCCAAAGCGCTCTGTCATTTGTTGATAACACGAACCAAATGCAAGTTCCATGCTTGGGACGCTTAACAGGCGGCAAGGCGCGAAGGGATGTTTCGTTCGGGGCGAGCTGCGGCGCCGTCCGACATTGGACCTTCGGTCGATCACGATTCATGGGCGCCCTCCCCCGGACGAAACAGTCTCGCCCGCGAAGTCGGCAGCATGAATCGCCGAAGTGAAAACGGACAGCCGTGCGAAAGCGGTAGCCGGCACGGCCTATGCCGGGGCGTCGGCCCTGCTCAGCACTGATTTTTCAGCAGGATCACGTCGGCGATGCGGCGCACCTCGCTCTCGCTGACACCCAGGCGTACCGCCAGTTCATCGAGAAATTCCGCTTCCACTTGGCTCAGATCGCCATCCCATAGCGCAACGTCTAGCGCCTGCGCGAAGGCCGGCAGCCGAAGGTCGGCAGGCAAAGCGGCGCAGGCCGCGTTCACGGCGAGATCGACGCCAGCCTTCAGCCGATCGACCACGATCCATTGCAGCGCGTTGAGTTGCTCCTGCGTCAGCGTTCTGAGGCCCTTGGAGTGATGCGTGACGGCGCGGATGTATTCCCGTTCCTCCGTCGAGAAGGCTTTGTCGCACAGGGCGGTCGCCAGCAGCACGCACAGCAGCGCCTCCGGCGCCGACCATGCCGATTCCGGTTTGAGCCGGCGCGCCTCCACCAGACGCCCCCAATCCAAGACGTTCGGAGACAGCGGTTTCGGCTCGCCCAGCCGCGTGACAAAGAACTGATCCATGACCCGGCCTCTCAACTCGCCATGTAAAGTCCGCCATTTGCGGAGACGACGCTGCCCGTGACGAAGCCCGCGTCATCCGATGCAAGGAACGAGACGCAGCG
>DASZSK010000271.1:0-17163 GCA_035548735.1 Caulobacterales bacterium
TTCGCCAGATTTTGCGCTCGGGATCGTCGCGATCACCCAAGCGATCAAAGCCTTGCCAGAGCTTGGCGCGCTTCTCGGCGGTCGTCTCCACGATCCAACGCGGGCCGCCGCCGACGAAGCCGACCAGCATGCGCTCTTCCACGCCCGGCATTTGCCCAGGCCGTACAAGCGCGGGCGCCGCATGCAGCCTGAGACCGACGCATTCTGATTTCAGCGTCTGAAACCATGCGACCGGATCGGTCGCCAGGATGCGATAGCCATCCGGCTGCGAGGCATCGTCGGCGCCGAAGTCGAAGCTCTTGCTGAACGTGAAGACCGACGCGTCAGGCCAGAAGCCGCCGACGTCGCGCCCGCGCAGATACGCATTGCCGACGCAGACCAGCGCGAGCGCCTGAGCGATGTTGCCCTGCACGCTTCAATCCTTGAAGTAATCGCGCATGAGCTCGCTCGCCCATTGCGGTTGGCGCGTGGCGCCGATCGGCGCGAACTCGTCCATCCAGGGCTTTACGTCGATGACCGGCGTGCCATCGATGGCGTCGAGGCCGCGGACGACGAGCGAGCGGCCGTCAACGCGCACGATGCTGGCGCGCGTCAGCCCCAGGCGATTGGGCCGCGCTTTACCGCGCTGCGCGAAGATGCCGACGAGCGGCCAGTCCTTGCGCTCGCGCGGATGCCGCGCCCCGGTTTCCACCTTCGTGGGATCGACGCGGTGCATCAGGAAAATCACTTCGACATGGCTGAAATCGCCGAGACCGTAGAGGGCCTCCGGGCCGAGCGCATCGTCCAGCACGATCTCGGCTTCGACCGCGCCCCAGAAATCATCGCTCAAATCCTTGCGCGGCGATCGCACCACGCCGATCGGCTTCAGCTCGAACATGGGCGCCCCCTATTCTTCAACGAATGTCGCGATGAGATCGCGAAGATAGAGCGCGCGGGTGGCGGTTTCTCGGGCGCGAATGTGCGCGCCGACCGGGCCGGCGAGCGCGCCGCCTGTGAGCGCATCCATGCCGACGCCGACATCGGCGAGCATGGATGCCTCCCACGCGCTTTGCGATGCATCGACGCCATCAAGATGCGGGCGAAGCCTTGCCAGCGCGCCGTTCATTTCGTCTTCCCATGCAGCGATGGCGCGCCAATCGCATTGGCGCTCAAGCGCGGGAATGACGTTGTCGCGATCGTAGCCCGCGAGGCATTCTTTCTGCACGATCAGAACGCAGCCAAAGCCGTCGGCGTCGTGCGCCAGGCAGGTTCGGATCAGAGCGCGATCGCTGGCGAGATGCTCCGTGTGCATGCGCCAGACCGGCGCGCCATCGGGCACAGGCTGCGCGGCGGCGGCGCCGCAAAGGCCAAACGCGGCGACAACAGCCAGAAGAAGAAGAAGACGCATGCGCGCTCCTTTAGTGCGCCCGCTCGGACTTTTGGCGCGCGCGGATATTGAGCATCTCGACAAGAAGCGAGAAGGCGATGGCGAAATAAAGGTAGCCGCGCGGGATGTGGAAGCCGACGCCGTCCGCCACTAAAGCCATGCCGACCAGCAGGATGAAGGCCAGCGCCAGCATCTTCATGGTCGGGTGGCGCTCGATGAAATCCGCCAGCGGCTTCGAGGCCATGGCCATGACGATGGTGGAGAGCACGACAGCGAGGATCATCACTTCGAGGAGATCGGTCATGCCGACCGCGGTGATGACGCTGTCGAGCGAGAAGACAATGTTGATGACGCCGAGCTGAACGACGACGCCCAGGAAATCCGTCTTGGCTTCGGCCTCCTCATGCGCGGCGCCCTGCACTGCAGCGTGAATCTCCTGCGTGCCCTTCACCAGCAGGAACAGGCCCCCGCCCAGCAGCACCAGATCTTTCACCGAGAAGAACAGGAAGTCGTGCCGCGCATGCTCGTCCGCTTCCGGGCCGAGGATCGCGGCCCAGCTTTCGGGCAGCACGAACAAGGGATGCGCCTCGAGCTGGGTGATCCAGAAAATCCCCGCCAGCATGGCGATGCGCAGGCCCATGGCGCCCCAGACGCCGATCTGGCGCGCTCTATCCTGCTCGGCGCCCTTCAGCTTGCCGATGGCGATTGAGACGAACAGCAGATTGTCGATGCCGAGCACCAGTTCGAGGAAGGTCAGCGTGACGAGGCTGAGCCAAAAAGTGGGTTCGGCGAGGAGTTCCAGCATGGCGCTCAAACGCCCTATCGGCGGCGGCGCGTCAAGGCGTGCGTCGATCCCCGTTTCGTGCTTTTAAGACCGTACAAAGATGGGGACGAACATGCGGATTGGAGCAATGCTGGCGGCGGTCGCTTTGACGGGCTGCACGATGACGCCGGCGGCGAACGTGCAGCGCATGACGCTGACGCCCGCCGATGCGGCGACCGGGCTGATGACCGGCGGCGCGCTGACCATGAGTGTTTCGACGCCGGCGGCGCAGCCGGCCAATGACGATCCCTTGATCCAGATGACGCTCACGGCCGCCGACGGCCGCGCGCTCGCTTTCAACGAAGCCAACCATGCGCCGTACGACGTGATGGCGCAGTCGCCGGGCGGGCCGCTGGCGCAAGTGATGGGTCTGTTCGGCGACGAAGCGCCCAAGCTCTATGCGGCGGACGCCGTGCACAATCGCGGCGCGCCGTTTTTGTGCGCGCCGGACGGGCCGGCTTATGTCGGCGTGTACGCCGCGCCTGACGGAACGCAGATGATCATCGCGCTCAAGAGCGGTTTCGAGTTCGAGGAAAACGCCGGCGGTCCGCCGTCGCCCCTGCCCTACAGCCCGGACCATGTCTGCGCGCGGATGAAGTTCCGCCGCAGTTAGGCGGAACGCGCCATCGCCGGCTCGGCTGGCGCGTGATCCCACTTCTTGGCGAGGTGGGCGATGGTTTCGTTCAGCTGCTGCAGCATGCGCACATTTTTGCTCTCGACCGCGAGCATGCGCTCTTCGACGCTGCGCCGGAGCGCGTCGAGCGCTTCGATCGACGTTGTGCGTTCGAGATGGGCCATGCGGCTTTCCATCAGCGCAAACTCATTGGCGATGTTCTCGGCCTCGACGTCGGCGAAGCGTTGCAGCCTCAAGTCGGCGAGATCGATTTCGAGCGCGTGCAGCTTGGTTTCAAGCCGCTGCGAGGCCGCACTTTGCTGCGTCGCGAAGGCGCCCAGCGTGTTGGCGAGTTCATTGACGCGATGTGAGGTTTCGGCCGTCTCCTCCTCGGTCATGGCCAGACGGGACTTCACGTCGTCGATGCGCCCGGCCAGACGCGCGCCGGCGGCCATGGCGCTTTCGGTGGCGGCGATCCGCTGATCGAGGGCGGCCAGCACATCGCGGATGCTCTTCTGACCGGCGGCCAGCTCCGCTTCGGTCTTGTCGACACGCTTCATGAAGGCCGCTTCCGCGCCCATTTGCGTATCGACCTTATGCTCGACCTGCGCGACCCAGGCGCGCATGTCGTCCTGCTGGTCCTGCAGGCTCTCGCGCATCACTTCGAGTTGCGCGGCGTGCGCGGCGTCCTGGCTTGCGGTCGCGTCGATCACGTCGGATAGCGCGCCTTCGATGCGCGCAATGTCGGCATTGGTCCCCAGATGCTGCGCCTCGATGCGTTCCAGGAGCGCTGTGTAGCGCCCATCCCGCGTCGCCGCGTCCTCGATGCGTTCGCGCGCGAGGGCGCCGAAGCGCTCGTCCATCGCCGCACGCGTGGCGCTGAGGCCGGTGTCGAACGCTTCGCGGACGGCGTCGAACTGCGCGCTCGTCTCGTCGATGCGGGTTTCGAGCAAGCTCAGCCGCGCCACCGCGCCAGTCTGGCGTTCGCGCATTTCCTCGAACTCGGTGCGCAGCGTCGAGGCGGCGCCGGCGATCTTTTCGGACTGCTCGGCCGCGAGGCGATCAAGGTCTGCGGACAAGGTATTGCAGCGCCGATCGAAGTTGGCTTCCAGCGCGCCGAGGGCCACGGTGACGGTTTCATCCTGGGCGACGAGGCGCATCTCGACGGTTTCGATCACGCGATCGACGACGCGGATGCTCGCGGCCACGCGCTCATCGAGCGCGCGGATGTGCTCAACCGTCGCTTCGGCGGCGGCGTCCATGTCGCCGCGAATCTTGGACGTCTGCGCCGCCAGCGCATCGGTGAAGGTGTCGCGCGCGCTGACGAAATCAGCGAGCATGCGTTCGCGCACGGCCGCCGCTTCCGCCACCGCCTGCTCGGCCGCGGTTTCGGCGCTCGCGACTGCGTCCGCCACCATCGCCGTCAACATATTGGCTTGCGCTTCCGCCGTGCGCTCGTAACGGCGCAGCGCTTCCGCCGAAGCCCCCTGCGCGCGGCGCAGCGCGGCCACATCCTCGCCCGCATCGTCGAGGCGCTGCTCGAGCACGGCGATTGAGCCCCGCGTCTGCTGTACGGCGGCGCCCGTGGTGTTGGCCTGGGCGCCAAGTTTCAGTTCGAGCTGATCGATCGCGGCGTGCAGCACGCTCAGCGCGGAATCCGTCGCATGCGCGCGGCGCTCCACCACGGTCTGCGTTTCATCCAAGCGCGACGCGCATTCGGCGAGGCCTACGCGGATATGCTCGAGCGCCTGTTCGGCGGCGGCGCTTTCACGCTCAGCCACGGCTTCCGCGCCTTCGAGCCGAAGTTCGAGCGCGCCGAGGCTTTCGTCGACCTCGGCGGCGGCGGCTTCGACGGCGCGGGCGTGCTCTTCTGCCTTGCTCTCCTGCTCGGCGAGACGGCTGGCCAACGCGTCGATCGACTCGCGCATGCTTTCGAGCGCGGCTTCGATCGCCTGCGCCTGATCTTCGAGGTCCGATTGGGTGTGGTCGACGCGGCGGGAGACCTCGCCGGCGGACTGAGCGATGACCCCGTCAATGGCGGCGATCGCCCCTTCCAGACTGGAGAAGGAGAGGCTGAGGCGACGCTCCAACGCCGTGATGCGGGTGCGGAATTCGGCGGCGTCGTCCCGCTTGGGGGGCTTCGGCTGAGGTTCGGCCACCAGTCGCGTCAGCAACGCGCTGGTCAGATAATCGGCGACGCTCATGCCGCGCGCTTCGGCCTCGGCCGTCACGCGCGTGCGCGTTTCTTCGTCGATCGCTTCGAGATTCCACGCTTTGTCCGACATAGCACCGCGCCTTCTGGGTTTACCAAAATGGCGGAACGCACTTAATCCACGGTAAAGCGCCGACGCGCATTAAGCGGCGTTTACGAAGCATGCGCGTTCGTTAAACGCCAGCGCCAATCGTTAACGCGGCAAGTCTTCCAAGTTACCGGCTAATCATCGCAGTGTAAGCGGCCGCGCTGTGCTTCAGGTTTTCGCCGCCGCATCGCGCAAGGCGCGAACCAAAGCTTCCGTGCGCATCGGCTTGCGCAAGACGGTGAAGCGATTGTCGCGACGTTCGACTGGATGGCCTGAGCTGATCAGAATTTTCACGCGTGGGCGCATGTCGGCGACGCGTTCGGCGAGCTGATTGCCATCGACGCCGCCGGGCATAGTGAGGTCCGTCAGCATCAGATCGACGTCGAGGCCATCCGCGAACAGGGCCAGCGCTTCGGGACCGTTGGCGGCTTCGGTGATCTCGAAGCCATAATCGCCCAGGCTGAAACAGAGCGCGTGGCGCACCATCGCATCGTCTTCGACGAGGAGCAGACGCAACCTCTTTTCAGTTTCGGCGATTTCCGTGGCGGCTCCTGACGCGACCGCCGCGACTTTGTCCGCGACGGGCAGATAAAGGGAGAAGGTCGCGCCGCGCCCCGGCGCGCTGCGCAGTTCGATGGCGCCGCCGGACTGGCGCACGAAGCCGTAGACGCGCGCGAGCCCGAGGCCGGTCCCCTTTCCCGCGCCTTTGGTCGTATAGAAGGGTTCGAACACCTTGCCCTGTTGATCGAACGGAATGCCGCATCCGGTGTCGGCCACGTCGATCAGCAGCGCCTTCCCGCCCGGCATGCCCGCGCGCGCGATCAGATTGGTGCGCAACGTCAGCACGCCGCCCTCCGGCATGGCGTCGCGGGCGTTGACCGCCATATTGAGCAGCGCCGCCGCGAGCTGCGTCGCATCCACCAGCGTCATCGGCAGGTCGCCGGCGAGCTCCGCTTCGATTCTGACGTTCTTGCCGAGCGTCGAGCGCAGCAGCGACAAAAGCTCGGTGACGGTCGCGTTGACGTCGACGAGGCTGGGCTTCAGCGGCTGCTTCCGCGCGAACGCCAGAAGATGCTGCACCAGCTCTGCCCCGCGCCCGGCCGCAGCGTCGATTCGAGCGGCCTTGTCGGCGAGGCGCGCGTCGCCTTCCAGATCGCGGCGGAGCGATTCCGCCAAGCTGATGATGGCGGTGAGGATATTGTTGAAATCGTGGGCCACGCCGCCGGTGAGTTCGCCGATGGCTTCCATGCGGTGCGCGCTCGCCAGTTCGGCCTCGATGCGCCGTTGCGCCGTGACGTCATGGCTGATGAGGATGGCGCCCTCGACGGCGCCGGCCTCGCCCAGGATCGGGAATGCGTCGGCCAGCAGACGGATCGGCTGCGTCGGATCGTTCGGCATGAGCACGCTCGTCTCGTAGCCGACGACGCGCTCGCCCTTGAGCGCGCGCGCGACGGGCCATTCATCGATGGACAAGCGCCGCACGCCGTCGGGCGTGTGCAGGACGAACCCCTTGTCCCAATCTTCGAGCGATTGCGGCGGCGGCGCCGGCAAAGCGGCCTTGGACGCCGCGTTCTGCACCAGCGTTTCGCCGCGGCGGCCAACGATCGTGACCGGATCGGCGATGCTTTCCAACAAATGTTTGAATAGACGCGCGTCCTGTTCGGCTTCCGCGCTCATCCCGACGCTCCGCTGAATCACGCGCGGCAGAATAACTGAGAGTTACAGGAAAGAGTAAGGGTCGACGTCGAGTTGAACGCGGACATTGGACGGCAGTTTGACGCGGCCCATCCAGGCGCTGAGGAAGGCGGACAAATCGACGTTGCGGTCGGCGCGCGCCAGGAAACGACGGCGATATTGTCCGCGAATGACAGCAAGCGGCGCGGGCGCCGGCCCCCAGAGATCGACGCCCTCGGCATGCGGCGCCTTCTCACCCAGCGCGGCGGCGGCTTCGTGCGCGGCTTGTTCGCTGGGCGCCGAGACGATGATCGCCGCGAGCCGGCCATAAGGCGGCATGCCGAGGCTTTCGCGCGCTTGGGCTTCAGCGGCGAGGAAGGTGTCGCGGTCCTGCGCGGCGAGCGCCTGCATCACCGGCTCTTCCGGCGCGTAGGTTTGGATCAGCGCCCTGCCCTTGCGTTCGTGACGGCCGGCCCGGCCCGCGACCTGGCTGATGAGCTGAAAGGTGCGTTCGCCGGCGCGGAGATCGCCGCCCTTGAGGCCGAGGTCTGCATCGACCACGCCGACCATGGTGAGCATCGGGAAGTTGTGGCCCTTCGCGACGATCTGCGTGCCGATCAGGATGTCGATCTCGCCGGCGGCCATGCGCTCGACCATGGCGCGGATGGCTTCGCCATTGGGCGCGGTGTCGGAGGAGAAGATCTCGATGCGCGCGTTCGGGAAATATTCGCGCACTTCTTCGTCGATACGCTCGACGCCCGGGCCGATCGAGACGAACGAATCCGGCGTCAGGCATTCAGGGCAAACCTTCGGCTTCGGCATCGAGAAGCCGGTGAGGTGGCACACAAGGCGGCCGCTATATTTGTGCTCGACCAGCCAGGACTGCGTGTCCGGCGATTGCATGCGATGGCCGCAGGCGCGGCAGAGCGTCAGCGGCGCGTAGCCGCGGCGGTTCATGTAGAAGAGCGCCTGTTCGCCACGCGACAGCGCTTCGGCGGCGGCGGTGATAAGCTTGGGCGAAAGCCAGCGGCCTTTCTCCGGCGGATCGAGTTTGAGATCGATCAGCTCGACGTCGGGCAGTTCGGCCGCGCCGTGCCGGCCCGGCAGCTTCACGTGCGCGTAGCGCCCCGATTGCGCATTGACGAGTGTTTCGAGTGAAGGCGTGGCGCTGGCGAGGATCACGCCGGCATTGCCGAGTTTGGCGCGAGCGATGGCCAGATCGCGCGCCTGGTAACAGACGCCCTCTTCCTGCTTGTAGGAAGGATCGTGCTCTTCATCCAAGATGATGAGTTTGAGATTGGGGTAAGGCAGGAACAGCGCGGAGCGCGCGCCGACGATGAGCCGCGCCCTGCCTTCGGCGATTTCGCGCCAGGCCCGGCGGCGGGCCTTTTGTGAAATGGCGGAATGCCACTCGACCGGTTTGGCTTTGAAGCGCGCTTCGAAGCGCGTCATCGCCGCATGAGTCAGCGCGATTTCCGGCAAGAGCACCAGCACTTGCGCATCCGGCGCCGCGCGCAGCGCTTCGGCTGCGGCTTCGAGATAGACTTCCGTCTTGCCCGAACCGGTGACGCCGTCGAGCAGCGCAACGTGGAAGCCGCCCTCGCGCACCAGCGCCTTCAAGTCCTCAGCGGCCTTGGCCTGGCTCTCCGAGAGCGGCTTGCCGGGCGCATCGAGATCGGGCTGATCGAAGGGCGGGTCTTCGCTGACTTCGATGCGCTTCAGGGCGCCGGCGTCGAGCAGACCTTTCACAACGGCCGGCGTCACCTGCGCGCGGCGCGCGAGTTCGGCGGCGATGGCGGGCTCTCTGGCGGCTTCTTCGAGCACGCGGTTGCGCGCGTCGCTCAGCTTCGGCGGCACGAGCCCGCTTGTGGTCAGCAAGGTCTGCGTCGGCGGATCGAACAGCGCATCGGGCGAGCGCACGATCATGCCGATCAGATTGCCCGGCGGCTGCACCAGATACTTCGCCGCCCAATCCAGGAAGCGGCGCGAGATCTCCGGCACCGGCGCGCCGGGCAGCACCTCCTCAATGGCCTTGAGATTGGCCGCGCCGGCGAAGTTCGGCGTCACCGACCACACCACGCCGCGCACCAGCCTGGGGCCGATCGGCGCGATCACGTGCATGCCCGGCTTCAGGTTCATGGCGCGCGGGGCGCGGTAATCGAACGGCTCGGGCAGCGGCAGCGGAAACAGAACGGCGACCTTGTCGTATTCGGACTGAACCTCCGGCTCGTCTTCCGGGGCGAACAGCGGCCCCGGCGCGGGGCTGCGCTGGCGTTTGAGCGCTTCAAGCGCGCGGCGGCGGGCGGTCGTCGTCACGATTCGGAATCTAGGAGTCGCGTCCCCGAAGCGAAAGCATCACCCACATGCGTCATCCCGGACACGCGGAGCGTGATCCGGGATGACGGCAGATATTATTCACAGGCCGTTGAGGCTGATGCGCGATGGTCTGGCCATGAACGGCGACGCCCTACTCCGCGAATGGGTCGCGCATCTGCGCGACGAGCGTCGCTTCGCCCCGCGCTCCGTGGAGGCGTACGAGCGCGATGTCGGGGCTTTCCTGGATTTCTTGGCGGAGCATTTGGGCGGCGTGGTGACGTCAGCGGCGCTGGCCGCGCTCGAACCGCGCGATCTGCGGGCCTATCTGGCGCACCGCCGTTCAGGGCCCGACGCGCTGTCGGACCGATCGATTTCACGCGCTTTGGCGGCGATCCGTTCCTTCTATCGCTGGCTCGACCGGCGCAAGGGCGTCGCCAATCCGCGGCTTTCGCTGGTGCGCGGGCCGAAGCTCAAAGCCTCGCTCCCCCGCCCTGTCAGCGAAAAAGCCGCGCGCGACCTGATCGATGAAGCGGAAGCCAGCGCCAACGCACCCTGGATCGGCGCGCGCGACGCCGCACTGATTACGCTTCTGTACGCCGCAGGCTTGCGCATCTCCGAAGCGCTCTCGCTGACCGGCGCGGACCGGCCCTTGCCGGACACGCTGCGCATCCTCGGCAAAGGCGGCAAGGAGCGCATTGTGCCCGTGCTCGCTGCAGCGCGCGACGCGGTCGAACGCTATGCGTCGATGGCGCCGTTTGCGCTGACCAGCGATGCGCCGCTGTTCCGCGGCGTCCGCGGCGGCGCGCTTTCACCACGCATCGCGCAAGCCTTGATGGCGCGTCTGCGCGCAGCGCTTGGGCTTCCATCATCGGCGACGCCGCACGCATTGCGGCATGCGTTCGCGACACATTTGCTCGCGAAAGGCGGCGATCTGCGTGCGATTCAAGAGCTGCTCGGACACGAATCACTGTCGACGACTCAGCGCTACGCCGCTGTCGAAGCAGAAAAAATTTTTGCGGCGTACCGCGCCGCGCATCCGCGCGCGTGAGTTTTTTGGCGCGCGTAGACGTGCGATTTTCCCTTGATTTTCAAGGCCCGCAGAGAATTCGCGATAGACAAGTTTGAGACGAAAAATGTCGTCTCAGAAAAATACAGTCTTCGTGCAGTCAGCAATAAATCGAAAACCAAATTCGGCGAAAAACACACTCGGAGAGTCAAACAACTCCCACCCAACCCAGTGTCAACACCAGTAAAGATGAGGAAACTAAGATGGCTAAGAAGGTAAAGAAGGCGACGAAGAAGGTCGCGAAGAAGGCGACGGCGAAGCGCGGCCGCAAGGTCGTTCGCAAGGCCGCGAAGAAGACCGTGCGCAAGGCCGCCAAGAAGACCCGCAAGGTCGCGAAGAAGGCCGGCCGCAAGGTCGCCAAGAAGACCCGCAAGGCTGCGAAGCGCGGCCGCAAGGCGACCAAGATGGTCAAGAAGCCGGTTCGCAAGACGACCCGGAAGGCCAAGGCCGCCCCGATGGCGCCGGCTGCCTAACGATTGAACCATGCATGGGGGGCGCTGATGAAGCGCCCCCCATCGCTTTCAAGCTTCCCGCTTTCCCGACCCAAAGGATTTCATGCGTTCTCCGGTCATAAGAAGCCCTCGCTCCCGCATCGAACGCAGACGCCTTTGCAGAAAACATCGTCGATATTGATCGCATAAACGCCGGCCCCCGCGCCGGCGTTTGCGTTTTCGCCGCGCCGTCGCGTTGCTGAGCGCGTCTCGCCTCCTCCCCTCTTCTTTCCCCTCTTGTCAAACGCGCGGCGTCGCTGTACTTTGTATCTCAAAGTTCTTTGGAGAGCGATATGACCCGCGAGGAATTGGCCGATGATCTGGCCTATGTCCGCACCTTGGCCGACGAAGGCCGGCACGCGCCGCTGATCGGCGGCGGCTTCCTGGTGCTGTTCGGCGTGTTGCTGGCGTTCTCATACTTTGCCCAATGGGCGCTGCTGACCGAAGCTTTCGGCCGCGCGCCGGCCTACGCCTTCGCCGCGCTCTGGATCATCTATGGGATCATCGCGACGTTCGGTTCGATCGCCATCGGCCGACGTGTGGTGAAATTGCCGGGCGCCAGCTCGATCGTGAACCGCGTCGACCGCACCGTCTGGCGCGGCGCCTCGCTCGGCATCGGCGTCGTGGTGATCGGAACGATCCTGCGCACGCCGCAAGACCCGTTGGCGCCCAATGCGATCATGGCCGCGGCTTTCACGTTGTTCGGCGTGGCGCTGGGCGCGACCGCGGTGATCGCCGGCAAGACCTGGCTCCGGTGGGTCTCGCTCCTCTCCTTCGTCGTGAGCGTGGTGCTCTGGCTGTTCTTGAACGAGCCATGGGCCTATCTGCTCGCCGCCATCGCCAGCGTCGTCGTGCTGCTTGGACCGGGCGTCGTGCTGATGCGCCAAGAACCGCGCGCGACGGTCTGAAGCCGATGTCCGAGTTCGATCACTCACGGCTCGACGACGTGATTCACGGGCGGCTGAGGCTCGGGATCATGGCCTATCTGTCGACGGCGAGCCCGGCGACGTTCGGCGAGCTCAAGGAGAAGACCAACTCAACCGACGGCAATCTCTCGACGCATCTCTCCAAGCTCGAAGAAGCCGGCTATGTGCGCGTGGAGAAAACCTACAACGGCAAGAAGCCGCTGACGCGCGTGCATCTCACCAAGCAAGGCCGAAGCGCCTGGATCGCCTATCTCGGACGGCTCGAAGGCCTGATCGCCGCGACGAAGGAATAGCTACGCGGCGAGCGCCCAGCGGGCGACGCCGGGATAAGGCGGTTCGCGCGTATCGAAGAAGCCCGTCTTCTGCAGGGTGCGCACGGCGAAATTGTCTTCCGCGTCGAGATGCACGATGACCCGCTTGGCGCCGTTCTTCAGCGCCCAAGTCGCCAGCGCGCGCACGGCTTCCACGCCGTAGCCCCTGCCCCGATAAGCGGGCAACAAGCCGAAAGCGAGTTCGACATCGCCGTCTTCGTCCGGCCGGCCAATCAGAGCCGCGCTGCCAATGAGATGCGGCGGCGCGCTCTCGCCTTCATTGGCCAGCAGCGTCCAGCCATACCAGCCGACGCCCTCGGCATCGCGCGCGAGGTTCTCGCGCGACCAAACGAGCGCCGCTTCGCCGAACGGCTCCGGCGGCCACACCGCATTGTGCATGACGGCCAGCGCGTTGAAGAACGCGGTGCGGCTCGACGCCTGCAGGCCGGCCAATTCCACATCGAGTGCCAGCAGCGAAAGCCGCGGCGCGTCCAGGATCAGCAAGCGTACGTCTCCCCTCGCTCTGCCTTGCTTCTCCACATCAACCGATCGTGATCGTTGTGGAAAGTGAGCTTTCGGCAATACTCACAGGCTTCAGGCCGTCGCCATCGCCTCCGGTTTCGGCCGGCTCTCGTGCAGCGCCAGCAGTACGCCGATCGCGATGATCGCCGGGATCACGGAAATGATCGCCCAGCCCGCGACGGCGGCGGCGGTCGCGCCGACCCAGCACAGCGTCGTGAAGGACTGGCCGATGCGGGCGGTGATCGACATGCCGGGGCGGCGGCGGAAATTCTTGCGGCTGCCGGGGCTCTGATACCAGACGCCGATGAGGCCGGCGGAGACGACCGCGCAGGCCACGCCAGCGAACAGCCACGCGCCCGCCATCGGCGCGAAATACGCAGCGCCCGCGGCCGGGATCACCATAAGCACCAGCACGGGGATGGCGGCGGCGATGATCTTGGCGCGCTCGATGCGGTCGCGCGACACCGGCGCGGCGGCGATCAGATCCGGCGCATCTTCCGCCGACACCGCGAGCCACGTCATGCTCGACGCGAGCGTGGACGCCAGCAGCACGAAGGCGCCGCTGAACAGCGCGATGTGGCCGCGGTTCACGTCGCCGCCGAAATCCAGTCCGCGCAGCGCGACCAACAAGATCACGGGAAAATAGACGACCTGGACGAGGATCTGGAACATCAGCAGCGGATCGCGCAGCAGCAGCCGCCATTCCTTGCGCACCAGCACGACGTTCAAACCGCCGCGCGTCCTGCGCACGCGCTGATCGACGCGCCTGCGCGCGCCCATGCCCTGGATCGCCGCAGCATTGGCGACGAAACGGCGCGCGAACCACCAGACCGAGATGCAATAGGTCAGGATCGCGAAGGCGAGCCATGTCGCCAACGCCACACCATCGCCCAGCGCGGCGCGCGCCGGAAACGCCAGCGGGCTGCCGGCGCCGAGCTCGTGCGCGAGCCTCTGCACCATCTGCATGAACATCTGCGCGCGCCGCTCCGGCGCGCCGAAATTCTGCGCCTGCATGGTGATGGCGAACGAAACGCCGATCAGCGCGCTCAGGATTTGCGCGGCCGTGCGCGTCGCGCGCGGACCGATCAGCATGAACAATAGACGCGCGACGACGAGGCCGATCGCCGTCGCAAACAGCGCAAGCCCCAGCACAGTGGGGGCGAGCCCCATCCAGCGCCAGCCGCCGGTGAACGGCAGCCAGATGAAAACAGCGCCGGTCAGCAGCAGATAGAGCGTCGCCACGTTGAGCGCGATCGCCAACATGCGCACGATCAGCACGCGCCATACGGGCAGCGGCGCGCCCAGCAGCAGGTCGAGATCGTCGCGCTGATAGAGGCTCTCGGTGGTCATGGCGAGCGCCTGCGAGAGCATGAAAGTGAAGATGAGCGCGAAGACGGCGGTGGTGATCGCGATCGCTTCCGGCGCCAGCGTGGGCGGCACTTCGCCGAGCAGCATGGCGAGGCCCCAGCCGCCGCCCAGAAGCGCGGCCGCGATCACGACATAAAGGATGATCTGGCCGACCAGCCCGCGCCTGCGCGCCGCAGCGAACCAGCCGCGCCAGGAAAGCCGCAGCTCATGGCGCAACAGCCAGAGAACGCCGCCCGGACGAAACATCTACTTCGCCGACGCCGGGTCGGCGTGCGCCGCGCCGACCAGTTGCAGATAGACGTCTTCGAGCGTGGCGCTCGCCCCGCCTGCCCTGCCGCGCAGCTCGTTCAACGTGCCTTCGGCCAGCAAGCGCCCGTGCTGGATGATGCCGATGCGGTCGGCGAGACGCTCGGCGACGTCGAGAATGTGCGTGGTGAGGATGATCGCGCCGCCGGCATGCGCGCGGGCTTGCAGCAGGTCCTTGACCTGACGCGCGATCGCGGCGTCGAGGCCGGTCAGCGGTTCGTCCAGCATCAGGAGCTGCGGATCGTGGATCAGCGCGCCGGCCAGCGCCGTCTTTTGCTTCATGCCACGGGAAAACCCTTCGCAGCGCTCGTTGCGATGATCCCAGAGGTCGAGAAACTTCAGCAGTTCCTCCGCACGCTGGCGCGCGAGCTTGGCGTCGACGCCCCAGAGGCCGGCGACGAATTCGAGATATTCCCACGCCGTCAGCTTGTCGTAGAGCATCGGCTCGTCCGGCAGCCACGCCATGACCTTCTTGGCGCCGATCGGGTCGGCGAGCGCGTCTGCGCCATAGACGCGGATGGCGCCGCCGTCCGGCTTCAGCAGGCCCGCGACCATGCGCAGCGTCGTCGTCTTGCCGGCGCCGTTGGGCCCCAGCAGCGCATAGAGTTCGCCGGCGCGGATATCGAGATCGATGCCGTCAACCGCGCGCTTGTCGCCAAACGTCTTGGTGAGAGCGCGCAGCGAAAGCGCGGCGGCGCTGGATGATGAAGCGTCCAAAGCGCGTCACTCCTGTTCAGAGACGCCGGATCCAGATGTTGCGGAAACTGACAAGATGCCCGTGATCTTGCAAGCGCAGCGGCGCCTCGCCGTGCGCTTCATACTGCGGTTGCCCGCGATACGTGGTCGAGCCCGTGAGGGTGACGTTGTTCTGCACCAGGACGCCGTTCTGCAGCACCGTAATGCGCGCCGGCGAAACCAGCATATGACCGTTGAAGCGTGGCGCGGTATAGACGATGTCGTAACTCTGCCACTGGCCCGGCGGCAGCGACGCGTTCACCAGCGGCGGATATTGTTTGTAGATCGCGCCCGCCTGCCCGTTCACGTAGGTGCGATTCTCGTACGTATCGAGCACCTGCACTTCGTAGCGCTCCTGCAGAAAGATGCCGCTGTTGCCGCGATCCTGACCGGCCTTGTCCGCGGGCAGCACGGGTGGTTTCCACTCGATATGGAGTTGAACGTCGCCGAAGCTCTCGCGCGTGCGGATGTCGCCGGTTCCGGGCGCAACCGTGATGACGCCATGCGACACGCTCCAGCGCGCCTCGCCGCTGTTCGCGCTCTCCCATTTGGAAAGATCGCGGCCATCGAACAATATGATCGCGTCGGACGGCGGCGCGCCGTTGGCGCCCGGCGTGACCCGTGCCGGCACGGGTGTCCACACCTCGGTCAATTCGGGCGCGGGTTGGTCTTGAGCGGCTGCGCCGCCTGCAAACGCGAGCACACAGGCGGCGATCAAAGCGCGGATGATCATTGCGGATCGATGCTCCGAACGGGACGAATGGTGATGTTGCGGAACCAAGCTTCCGCCGCTTCCGCCTGAATGGCGATCTTGCCGTGATCGAGACGCACCCAAGCCTGGCGCGCATCATCCCATTGCGTGAGATTGCGGCCGCGATTGGTGACGACGCCGTTGGTGACTTGCACCAGCGTGTCGCCGCGCAGAATCACATCGACGCTGTTCCAACCCTCAACTTCCGCCATCTGCGCATGCCGCACGCGCTCCGCGCCCGCGCCCGTGCGCCCGATGGTGACCGGCGCGCCGCCGGCCTCCGGCGTTGCGTAGAGTCCGGTTGACGGATTGACGCTGGTGTCGACGCGCGAACTGCTGATCCAGATATCGCCGGTGTCGCCTTCCTGAATCTGGTTCTCGACGCCGCTCGGCCACGGATTGGGCGCGCCGTGAATGAGATAGATGAGGCCGCTGTCGCGCGGCTGATCGGCGCGCGGAGGATATTTCGCGTCGCCCCAGCGATATTCGAGATGGATGACGACATCGCCATAGTCGCGCGTGGTCTGGATATAGGCCACGGATTGCCGCGCGCCGGGCGTCGCGTGGCAATAGGTGTGGATCATTCCCTGCTCAACGCAGAAGATGTCCGCCGCGCTCTGCGCGGGATCGACCGCCGTTCCAGCGAACGCGACCGTCCAGCCATCCAGATTGCGCCCGTTGAACAGCGGCGTCGCATCCTGTTGCGCCGATTGCGTCGCGCAGGCGGCAAGCGCAAGCGCGGCCGCCAAAGCCAGGTAGCGCATCGTCCCTCCCCTTATCGTTGGGGAAGTCTTACGCCTGCATCACCCAGCCGTCGACGCCTTTGGCGGCTTCGCGCAACGCTTCGGTCATGGTCGGGTGTGCGTGGCAGGTGCGGGCGATGTCTTCGGCGCTCGCGCCGAATTCCATGGCGAGGCAGGCTTCGCCGATGATCTCGCCCACGCCGACGCCGAGCATGTGCACGCCGAGGACTTTCTTGGTGGCGACGTCTTCGAGCACTTTCACGAAACCCTCGGTCTCGTGATTGGTGCGTGCGCGCGAATTGGCCATGAACGGGAACTTGCCGACTTTGTAGGCCACGCCGGCGGCCTTCAATTCTTCCTCGGTCTTGCCGACCGAAGCCGCTTCCGGGTTGGTGTAAACGACACCCGGGATCACGTCGTAATTCACGTGGCCCCATTGCCCGGCGCAAATCTGCGCGACCGCGATCCCCTCTTCTTCCGCTTTGTGCGCGAGCATCGGCCCGTGCGTGCAGTCGCCGATGGCGTAAATGCCGGGGACATTGGTCTTGAAGTGATCGGTGATGATGAAGCCGCGCTGATCAAAACGCACGCCGACGGTTTCGAGTCCAAGGCCGGTGGTGAACGGCTTGCGGCCGATCGAGAGCAGCACGACGTCGGCTTCGAGCGTGCGCGGCGCGCCGCCCTTGGCCGGCTCGATGGTGACTTCGAGCCCGTTGCGCAGCTTCTCGACGCCGGTGACCTTCATGCCAAGCTCGAAGGCCATGCCCTGCTTCTTCAGGATCTTGAGGAATTGCGCGCTGACCTCGCCGTCCATGGTCGGCGTGATGCGGTCGAGGAATTCAACGACCGTCA
>DASZSK010000272.1:0-4307 GCA_035548735.1 Caulobacterales bacterium
CATCCTGGCGCAAGAGTTTCTTCCCGCCGTTTCGGGCGGCGACAAGCGCGTGTTCGTGTTGGGCGGCGAGCCGTTCGCGGCGCTCCGGCGCTTGCCGAAGGAGGGCGACTTCCGCGCCAATCTCGCCGTCGGCGGCAAGGCCGCGGCTGGTGAGTTGGATGACCGCGACCGCGCCATCGTCGCTGCGGTCGCGCCGCTGCTGAAGCGGGAAGGCATCGTTTTCGCTGGGCTCGACGTGATCGACGGCAAACTGATCGAAATCAACGTGACTTCGCCAACGCTTGCGCAGGAATTGAAGCGTCTGTCCGGCGTCGATTTGCCGGCCGCATTTTGGCAGCGCGTGGAGGCGATGCGTTCTTAGCATCGGGGGATGCGATGCGTATTGTTTTGGCGATTCTTGCGTTGGCCCTGATCGCGGCGCCGCGCGAGGCGCGCGCCTTCGGCACCATCAACGGCATGGGTCAGCATGAAGAACACCAGCGCATCACACGCGCGGCGTTCTCCGATTTCGGCGTGCTGACGCTCGACGAACTCGGCGGGCGTCGCGGGCGGTTCGGCGCTGTCGGCGCGCCGGATAATCCACTGCGCGGGCTTCTCTTCACCGACGAAGCGCATTGCGACAACGGCGATCATCTCGACGCACCGGGCTATCCGCAAAGCCGAGAGCAGGCGCAGCACAATCTCGAACGTTGCCGCGCCTGGATGATCCAGTGGATCGAACGCGCGGTACGCGCCGCCGCACCGCTCGCGCATCCGGATGGCGACAACACGTTCCTGGATTGCGGTTTCGTCGGCGATCCCGGCAGCGCCAAGTGCGCGGTGCTGGCGGATTTAGGCATCGCGCTGCATGCCGCGCAGGATTTCTACGCGCACACCAATTGGGTGGACCGTCCCGCCGACAGCGCGATTGGACCTGAAAATCCCCCAGGGCTCGGCAACCAGGGGCGCGCGCCCTGGCTCGATCCGCGCCGTTCGATCGACTTTCCCGCGGGGCTGATGTCGGGTTGCTTTCACGGCGAGCCCGAAACCTGGTTCTGCAAATACGACGCGACAATTCAGGTTCGTCACGCCGTCCTGAACAAGGACACGGGTGAGTTCGCCGACAACGGCGCCCCGCTTGGCGGCACGACGCCGCGCGGCCGCATCAACGGCAACTTCCAGCGTGCGATCGCCGCTGCGATCGACGACAGCCGTGACAAGTGGGCCTACTTCCAGGAACGCGTGATCGCCGCCTACGGCGCGGAAAACGGCCGCCGCATCATCTGCGTGGTGCGGAGCGACGATTTCAGTCGCTGTTCTTAACCTTCCCGCGCGAGCCGCAGAAATTCTTCACGCGTGCGCGGGTCGTCGCGCACGACGCCCATCAGACGCGATGTGACGAGATTGGAGCCCGGCGTGTTGACGCCGCGCATGGTCATGCAGGAATGCTCCGCTTCGATCATGACGCCGACGCCCTGCGGACGCAGGATATCGTCGATGGCCTGGGCGATCTCGGCCGTGAGCTTTTCCTGAATTTGCAGCCGCCGCGAGAAACCGTTGACGACGCGGGCCAGCTTGGAGATGCCGACAACCCGATTGGTCGGCAGATAGCCGACATGCGCGCGGCCCAGAAAGGGCAGCATGTGATGTTCGCAGAAACTGACCACGCGAATGTCGCGTAGCACGATCAGCTCGTCATAGCCGCCGACTTCCTCGAACGTCTTTTGCAGATAGTCGCGCGGGTCTTCCTCATACCCGGCGAAAAGCTGGCGATAGGATTTGGCGACGCGCGCCGGCGTTTCGACGAGTCCTTCCCGGTCTGGGTCGTCGCCGGCCCATTCGATGAGGACACGGACGGCCGCTTCGGCTTCGGCTTGGGTGCGCTTGGGCATGCAGCCCTCCAATCAGGTCAGCGCGCGCTGACGTTCCCTGCAAAGCAGGTGGTGCCCCAGGCCCGACTCGAACGGGCACGTGGTTGCCCACGGCAGATTTTGAGTCTGCTGCGTCTACCGATTCCGCCACTGGGGCTTCGCCAAGGCGAGGGCGGGCAGGGTTAAGGGGCGCGCCCGCGCCTGTCAAACCGGCCTTCGGCCGCTGCGGGCGCGCCGCTGACCGGCGGCCCGAACCATGCTACGGCCGGCGCGATGAGCACGTCCATGAAAGAGCGAACCCTGGCGCTGGCCAAAAGTCCGCACGCAGAGCGGGCGCTGTTCGGCATCGCTTTCGCCGAGGCGTCGTTCTTTCCCTTGCCGCCCGACCTTCTGCTTGGCCCCATGGCCGCAGCCAACCCCGAGCGCTGGGCGCGTTATGCGCTGACCTGCACCATCGGCTCCGTGCTGGGCGCGCTGCTTGGCTACGCCATCGGCCTCTTTGTGATGGATACGGTCGGCAACGCCATCCTGAGCTTCTTTGGCTACGGCCCGGCGCAGCGGCTGGAGTTGCAGGACTTCTATGACAAGTGGGGTCTGCTGGCGATTTTCATCAAGGGCCTGACGCCGATCCCGTTCAAGCTGGTGACGATTCTTTCCGGTGCATTGCACTATTCGCTGCCGATGTTCGTGGTCGCCTGCATCGCCACGCGCGGGGCGCGTTTTTTTCTGGTGGCGTGGCTGTTTCAGCGCTTCGGGCCGCAGATCGCCCCGGTGCTGGAGAAGCGCCTCGGTCTGGTTCTCGTTGGCGTGGCGGTGCTGCTGGTCGTGGCGATCGTCGCGCTTCGCTTCATGCACTGATGCGCCCGCACGCCGCAGACAGCGCACTGGGCCATGGGCTAAGATAGGGCCATGCAGATGCTTTCCTGGCTTCGTCCGCGTTGGCCATTCCTCGCGCTGCTGGTTTCCGGCGCTCTGCTCGCTGGCGCGCATGCGTTCGAGACCTTTGGCAAGCTCATGCCCTGTGAACTCTGCCTTGAGCAACGCGAACGGCATTGGTGGATTGTCGGCGCCGCGTTGGTGTTGCTGGTGGCGGGGCTTTTCTTCCGCAAGCGCGTGCGCTGGTACGATACGGCCGGCGCAATTCTGCTTGGCCTGCTTTATGTGTGCAGCTTGGTGTCGGCGGGCCATCATGTCGCCGTCGAGCAGCATTGGATGGTGGCGACATGCGACGCCGTCCGCGACGCGACGCAAATTCGCACCATCGATTTCAACGGCACGTTCGAAGCGCCCCGTTGCGACACGCCGCAATGGTCGCTCTTCGGGATCACCATGGCTGGCTACAACGCCGCAATATCGTTGGTTATGGCGCTCCTGAGTTTCGCCATCGCCCTTGTGCGCCCGAAGGCGGCCCCATGAGCCCGGCAATGCCTGGCGAGGGTGCGCCGTCGCGTCGACTGGAAGAGATGCTGCGCGTCGACCACGCCGGCGAGTTTGGCGCGGTGCAAATCTACCGCGGCCAGCGCGCCGTGTTCGATCGCTCCGAGCGCAAGAGCCACGCCGCGTCCGTCATCGCGCAGATGGAGGCGGGCGAACAGGAGCATTTGCGCACGTTCGACCGCATGTTGATGGACCGCCGCGTGCGCCCCACGCTGATGGCGCCGATCTGGCGCGTCGCCGGTTTCGGTTTGGGCGCGGCGACTGCGCTGCTTGGCGAAAAAGCGGCGCATGCCTGCACAGAAGCGGTCGAGGAGGTGATCGAGCAGCATTATGCGCGTCAGAGCGAAGAGCTTGCGACGGCGGATCCTGAGTTCAAGTCGCTGGTCGATCGCTTTCGCGAAGACGAGATCGGCCACAAGGAAACGGCGATCGATCAAGGCGCGCGTGATGCTCCGGGTTACGTCGTCCTCTCGACGCTGATCAAGCTCGGCTGTCGCGCGGCGATCGCCATCTCCGAGAAGATATGACCCCGCCGATCGTGCGTCCCGCACGCACCGGCGAAGAGCCGGCTCTGGCGGCGGCTTTGACAGCGGCGTTTCCGAACGAACCCGCGCTCAATTGGTGGCTGAAGCAGGGCGAAGCGAAGGACCGCGCCCGTGCGCGCTTCTTCGATGCCGCGATGGGTGACGCCGTGCATCCCAAGCGTGAGCTTTGGGCAGCGGAGCGCGATGGCGCGATTGTCGGCGGTGCTGTGTGGTGTCCACCTGGTGCGACCGCATTTGAGTTGCCGCTGCTGAAGCAAATTCGCGTGACGCCGCTCCTACTTTCCATTGCCGGCTTCAAGGGCATGGATCGCGCGTTGGCGCTGGGCGCTGAGCTCGTGGCGCGCCATCCGAAAGTCCCGCACGCGCATCTTGTCTTTCTTGGCGTTGTGCCGGACGCGCAGGGACAGGGCGTGGGTTCGGCGATGCTGAAAGAGATGCTGCGTGGCGTTGATGACGCGCGCCAGGTCGCGTATCT
>DASZSK010000273.1:0-16456 GCA_035548735.1 Caulobacterales bacterium
CGGCTGGTGGGGCGACGTGATCAAAGAAAGCCGCGCCGGCGATCACACGCCGGTGGTCGACATCGGCCTTCGCTACGGGATGATCCTCTTCATCGCGTCAGAAGTGATGTTCTTCGTCGCCTGGTTCTGGATCTTCTTCGAGCTCGCGATTTATCACGGCTCGCGCGCGCACTGGGCGGTGCCGACCTGGGACGAAGCGACGGCCGCGGCTTGGGCCAATTGGCCGCCGCCGAACGTCGAAACGTTCGATCCGTTCCACCTGCCGCTGATGAACACGCTCATCCTGCTTCTATCGGGCACGACGGTGACGTGGGCGCACCATGCGCTGCAGCAGGGTGATCGCGGCGGCGCCAAGCTGGGGCTTCTGCTCACGGTGCTGCTCGGCTGTTGCTTTACGTTCGTGCAGTTCGGCGTCGAATATCCCGAAGCGGGCTTCGATTACGGCAATATGGGCGCGACGACGGACGCCAACGTCTATGGCGCGTCCTTCTTCATGGCGACAGGCTTCCACGGCGTGCACGTCATCATCGGCACCATCTTCCTCGCGGTGTGCTTGCTGCGCCTGCTGGCGGGGCAATTCACGCCGCAGAAGCATTTTGGTCTCGAGGCGGCGGCCTGGTACTGGCACTTCGTCGACGTGGTGTGGCTCTTCCTTTTCACCTTCGTCTACGTGACGCCGTACCTGACGATGCAGAACCACTAGATGGCGGGGGCGCCTTCGCCCTTTCTGGCGGGGCTTTTGTGCCGGTGTCCGCAGTGCGGCGAGGGCAATCTGTTCAAGGGCTATCTGAAGCTCGCGCCGCGTTGCGACAAATGCGGCGCGGACTTCGCGTCCGCCGATCCGGGCGACGGCCCGGCTGTGTTCGTCATCCTGATCGTTGGCGCGATCGTCACGCCGCTGCTGTTCATCTTCCAATTCGGGATGCACTTGCCCGACTGGCTCGCCTTGGCGCTGACGCTGGCGGCGGCGGTGGTGCTGTGCCTCGCCTTGCTGCCGCCATTCAAAGCGACTTTGTTCGCGCTGCAATGGAAGCACAAAGCCCGACAGGTGACGAACGAGGACGTGGCCGGCAAGTGAGCATGCGCCTGTTCGAGGAAGCGCCATGATCCGCTTCCGCCCCTTGCCGCTGATGACGCTATTCGCGGTGCTGTCGCTCGCTTTGCTGCTGATGCTCGGACGCTGGCAGTGGGATCGCTACGTGCTGAAGACCCATCTCGCGCATCAGGCTGTGCCCGAGATGACGATCGAGAATTACCAGCCGATCGCCGAGGGCATGCAATTCGTCTACGGCATCCGCGACGGCGAGCCGGGCTGGCGCGTGTTCACGCCGATGCAGACCGGCGACGCCGTCATCTATGTCGATGCCGACTTCATCGCCGGGGTCGCTGCTCCGAAACTCAACGAAGTGCGACCGCCCGCGGCTCTGCGGTACGGGGCGCCCGTGCGCGGGGCGTCGATGCGCGGCGAGCCGCCGGGGGCGTTCACGCCGCCGCCCAGACCGCTTGAGCGGGTCTGGTACAATGTCGATCTGGCGGCCATGGGACGCGCCGCGGGCCTTGAAAACGTGGCGGATTATTACATCGCCGCGCCCTACGTGCGGGCCGATGGCAGGGCCGTCCCCAACCCCTTCGCGCACGCGCCCGGGGCTGATCCGCTGCCGCCCGAGCGCCATCTCGGCTATGCGCTCACCTGGTGGGGTCTGGCGGTGGTGCTTGTCGGCGTCTATTTCGCCTATCATGTCAGCGCCGGTCGGCTAGGATTGGCTCCGTCGCGCCGCGACGACTGAACAAAGAACTGCGGAATCAATGCGTTACGTTTCCACGCGCGGGAATTCCCCGCCGGTCTCCTTTCTCGACGCGGTGCTGTCGGGCTTGGCGCCCGATGGCGGGCTCTATGTGCCGGAAGCGTGGCCCAGTGCGGCTGATTTCAGCGAGCCGCTCTTCTTCGACACCACCGCCGCGGACATTCTCGCGGCCTTCGCCGGCGACGATCTTTCCGACGATGAAGTGAACGCAGCAGTCGTCGCCGCTTACGATTGGAGCGCCTTTTCCAACCCGGCCATCACGCCGCTTCGTCAGATCGGCGACGAGAGCTGGCTGCTCGAACTGTTTCATGGGCCCTCGCTGGCGTTCAAGGACATCGCCATGCGGCTGCTGGCGGAGCTCTACGAGATCGCGCTGGCCAAGCGCGGCGAGCGGCGCACGATCATATGCGCGACCTCGGGCGATACGGGCGGCGCTGCGGTCGAAGCGCTGAAGGGGCGCGATCGGCTCGACCTTGTCGTGCTGCTGCCAAAGGGCCGCGTGTCGGAGGTGCAGCGACGCTTCATGACCACCTCGGGCGAGGGCAATGTGTTCGCGGTCGAAGTCGACGGCGATTTCGATCAATGCCAGGCGATTGTGAAGGCGCTGTTCGCCGATCGCGATTTCGCGGCGCGCGCGTCGCTGTCTCCGGTCAATTCGATCAATTGGGCGCGCATCGCCGCGCAATCGATCTATTACGTGACCGCTTCGCACATTCTCGCCGCCGCGGGGCCGACCAATTTCGTCGTGCCCACCGGAAATTTCGGCGACGCTTTTGCAGGCTATGTCGCCAAGCAAATGGGCGCGCCGATTGGCGCGATCCTGTTGGCGACCAACGCGAACGACATCCTCGTCGGCGCCGTCGAGCGCGGTGAGTATGTGCGCGCGGCGCATTCGAAAGCGACGCTCAGCCCCGCGATGGACATCCAGGTCGCCAGCAATTTCGAGCGCTTGGTGTTCGAAGCGCTTGGACGCGATGGCGAGGCGACGCGGCGGCTCTATGATCAGTTTGCGCAATCGGGCGCATTCGCGCTGCCGCCGGGCGCCTTGGCGCAAGTGCGTAAGACGTTCCGCGCCGCGTCGGTGGACGATGCGCGCACGCGCAAGATGATCGCCACGGCGTACGAGACGTGCGACCAACTCGTTTGCCCGCACACAGCGGTTGGGCTCGAAGCGCCGGCGCGCGCCGATCTCCAGCTCTCGCGACAAATCGTTTATCTTTCAACGGCGCACGCGGCGAAGTTCCCGGAAACGGTGGAAGAAGCCACTGGCGTGCGCCCGCCGCTGCCAGCCAAGTGCGCCGACCTGTTCAAGCGGCGCGAGCAATTCGATACGCTGCCGGCGGATGTCGAAGCGGTGAAAACCTATATTCGTGAACGCGCGAGGGCGTGGCGATGAGATTTGCGCAAGCCCACACCACGTCGCACAAGATCGCGGCGAGCGCGCCGGAACTGGAATTGGTGCGGTTGCCCAACGGTGTGCGTGTCGCGCTTGATCCGATGCAAGGGCTGCACAGCGCCGCCGTCGGCGTGTGGCAGCGCGTCGGCGCGCGCTGGGAGAGTGCGGAGCAGAACGGTGTCGCGCATCTGTTCGAGCACATGGCGTTCAAGGGCGCGGGCTCGCGCGACGCGCGCCAGTTCGCCGAAGCGATTGAAAATGTCGGCGGCGCGATGAATGCGGCGACGTCGTACGAGCGCACGGCTTATTTCGCGCGCGTCACCGCCGAGAACGCGCCGTTCGCACTCGAACTGATCGCCGATATCTTGTTCGCGCCGCACTGGCATCCGGCGGAGCTGGAGAAGGAAAAGGGCGTCGTCGCGCAGGAGCGCGGCGAGGCGTTCGACCAGCCGGACGATCGCGTGTTCGAACTGCATCAAGCCGCGCTCTATCCGGGGCAGGCTTTGGGCCGTCCGATTCTCGGCGAAGAAGAGACGCTGCGGCACGTCGACGTGGCGACGCTCGCGGCGTTCCGCGAAGCGCACATGACGCCGGAGCGACTGGTGATCAGCGTCGCGGGCGCGTTCGATCGCAATGCGCTGATGGACAAGATCAACGAGCGCTTCGGCGCGCTTGCGGCCAAGCCGAGCATGGAGCGCCCGACCGCGCGCGCACACGCCGGCGCCGCGAATGAAACGCGCCCGCTCGAGCAAACCCATCTCGTGCTGTCGTGGCCGTCGCCGCCCGCTGGCGCCGAGGAAATGTTCGCCGCGCGTCTGCTGGCGGAAATTTTCGGCGGCGGCATGGCTTCGCGCCTGTTCCAGGAAGTGCGCGAGGCGCGCGGGCTCGTCTACGCCATCGACGCTTTCCTCGACGCGTTCGAAGACGACGGACGCCTGATCGTTTACGCCGGCTGCGCGGCCGAGAACGCCCGGGCCGTGGCCGAGATCGTCCGCGACCAGCTTGCGGAACTAGCCGAGCACGGACCCACCGAGGCAGAGATGCGCCGCGCCAAGGCCATCGCCGGCGCCCAGCTCCTGATGGGCATGGAGGCGCCGTCGGCGCGGGCTGAGGCGCATGCCGGGCGCGTGCTGTTGCGGGATCGGCTCATCCCGATGGATGAGTTCAAGGCCAAGCTCGACGCGGTCGACGCCGCGCACGTGCAGGCTATCGCCAGGGCTGCGCTGAAAGGCCCCGTCTGCGCCGCTGCGATTGGCCCCAAGGCAGGGCATGGCGCCATTGGCGCCTTTCATGCGAAATCCTGAGCCATGGCGATCATGCGGAAGGACGGCGAGGGGGCGCGGCGCATCGACGGCGAGGGCGTCTTCCTGCGCGCGCCGGAGGCGCGGGACTATGCCGAGTGGTCCGAACTCCGCGAGAAGAGCCGCGCTTTCCTGACGCCCTGGGAACCGACTTGGGCCATTGATGAACTGTCGCGTGGCTCGTTTCGCTACAAGCTCCGCCGCTACGCCGAGGATGCGCGTGACGACAAGGCCTACGCCTTCTTCGTCTTCCGCGAGGAGGATGGCGCCCTCGTCGGCGGCGTGACCCTCTCAAACGTGCGTCGGGGCGTCGCCCAGGCGGCTTCGCTTGGCTATTGGTCGGGTGAGCCGTTCGCGGGCAAAGGCTACATGACGGCGGCCGTGAAGGCGTTGCTGCGCTTCGCCTTCGAGGAGCTGGAGCTGCATCGCATCGAAGCCGCCTGCCAGCCCGAGAACGCCGCCTCCCGCGCCGTGCTCACCAAGGCCGGCTTCGCCCAGGAAGGTCAGGCGCGCGCCTATCTCAAGATCAACGGCCAATGGCGCGACCACGTCCTGTTCGGGCGCATCAACGAAAAGGGCTAGGCCGGCTTCAGAAAGAGGATCTTGGCGGCGCCGTAGGTCCGTTCGTCCAGCATGGCGAAGCCCGGCGTCTGCGGCGCTTCGTCCGCGCCGCACTCGAATACGATGAGCGCATCGGGACCGATCCATTGGCCATCCTCAAGTCGCGCCAACGCCTGCTCACCCAGGCCCTTTCCGTAGGGTGGGTCGAGGAAGACCAAGTCGAAGGGCGCGCCGAGGCCGGCGGGTTTCAGGCCAAGATCGGTGGCGCTGCGGCGGTGCAGGCGGGTAACGCCGAACAGCCCCAGCGCCTCGATGTTCTCACGGATGGCCCCGCGGGCCGCTTCATCCGTATCGACGAGCAGCGCGAAGGCCGCCCCGCGTGACAGCGCCTCGAAGCCGAGCGCGCCGGAACCGGCGAAAAGGTCGAGCACGCGCCGGCCCTCCACGCCCGGAGACCATTCAGCGTGCGCGAGGATGTTGAACAGCGCTTCGCGGGCGCGATCCGAGGTGGGGCGCGTTGCGCGGCCCGCCGGCGCAGCCAATGCGCGGCCCTTGAATGTCCCGCCAACGATCCTCATTCCCGCGACCCAACCTCGGCTTGACCGGAACCTTCGGCTCCGCGAACAAGGCTCATAGGGGAGCGACGCCGTGGACGCCATGATCGCCGACGTTTGGTCGCTCGTTGCGGTTGTCCTGATCGACCTCGCCCTATCCGCAGACAACGCCGTGGCCGTGGGCCTCGCCGCGGCTGCTTTGCCGGAGCAGGAACGCGCCCGCGCCATCGGGGTGGGCGTTCTCTTCGCGCTGCTTCTGCGCATCCTGTTCGGCGTGGGGACGGTCGAGCTGTTGCGCATTCATGGGCTGCTGCTGCTCGGCGGGTTGCTCTTGTTTTGGATCGCCTACCGCATGTGGCGCGATCTGCGCGTGCAGGGCCATGTCACCGGCGAAGCCTCGCCGACGGCCGCGGCGGCGATCAAGACGCCGCACACGAGCTTCGGACGCGTGCTGTTCTCGATCGTTGTCGCCAATATCGCGCTTTCGCTGGACAATGTGCTCGCGGTCGCGGGCGTGTCGCGTCATGCGCCGACCATCATGGTGTTTGGCCTCATCCTGTCCGTTCTGTTGATGGGGGTGGCGGCGTCGCTGATCGCGCGCATCATCGACAAGAATCGCTGGATCGCGGTGCTCGGCGTGATCGCCATCATTTTCGCGGGGGTGGTGATGATCTGGGATGATCTCCACGCCTTCTTTCCTTCCTATATAAATGATCCGCCCGCTTGGCTGGGCGGCCGAACCGGACCGGTCTGAAGCGGGGATTCAATGCATTTCGACGCCGCCAATATCGCCGCCTTGTTGCAGGTCATCCTGATCGACTTGGCGCTTGCGGGCGACAATGCGGTGGCCGTCGGTTTGGCGGCTTCCGGCTTGCCCGCCGAGCAGCGCCGCAAGGCGATCTTCTGGGGCGTGGCGGGCGCCCTCGTGCTGCGCATCGTGTTCGCGCTCATCACCGTACAATTGTTGGCGATCAAGGGCATCTTGTTGGCGGGCGGCGTGCTCTTGCTTTGGGTCGCCTACCGCATGTGGCGCGACTTGAAGCAGCATGGCGAGCAGCATGAACTGCATGTCAAAGCGCCCAAATCGTTCGCCAGCGCGCTCTTCACCATCGTTATCGCCGACGTGTCGATGTCGCTCGACAATGTGCTCGCGGTCGCGGGCGTATCGCGCCAGTTTCCAGTAATCCTTGCGTTCGGCTTGGTGCTGTCCGTGATCCTGATGGGCCTCGCGGCCAACGTCATCGCGCGGGTCATCGAGAACAATCGCTGGATCGCGATCATCGGCATCCTGATCATCGTGTTCGCGGCGGTGCGCATGATCTGGGAAGACGCCGCAGCGCTCTTCCCCGAATACGTCCCCCCGCCGCCGTTCATGCATGCGCCCGCGCACTAGGCGCGCGTGTTCTTGCCCAATTGCTCGCGCAACACTTTGCCAGGGATTTCCTCGACAGCTCCGGGCGCGAGCGCGCCAAGTTGAAATGGGCCGTAAGAAATCCGGATCAGCCGGTTCACTTTCAGCCCGAGCGCTTCGAGCACACGACGCACTTCGCGGTTCTTACCTTCGGTGATGCTGACGGCGATCCAGGCGTTGGCGCCTTGACCGCGTTCGAGCTTGGCCTCGATCGGCCCATAGCGGACGCCCTCGATCTCTATTCCGTGGGCGAGCTGATCGAGTTCGGCCTGCGTCACCCTGCCGAAGGCGCGGGCGCGGTAGCGCCGGATCCAGCCGTTCGACGGCAGTTCGAGCCGCCGTGCGAGTGCGCCGTCATTGGTGAGCAGCAGCAGGCCCTCGGAATTGAGATCGAGCCGTCCGACCGAGATGACGCGCGGCAAATCCGCCGGCAGCCGCTCGAACACCGTGGGCCGCCCCTGCGGGTCTCTGTGCGTGGTCACCAGGCCCTGCGGTTTGTGGTAGCGCCAAAGCCGCGTCGCCTCCGGCGCGCGCACGGGCCGGTTGTCGACGCGGATATCGTCGGCTTCCGTCACCTTCACGGCCGGCGTATCCAGCACCTTGCCGTTGAGTTTGACGCGGCCTTCGCCGATCAGCCGCTCGGCGTCGCGGCGCGAGCAGACGCCGGCGCGCGCCAGGAACTTGGCGATGCGTTCGGCTTCGGCGGCGGAGGTCATTGAGGGGTCTTATGGACGACGCAGGCTTGATGCAACGTGCGCTCGATTTGGCGCGCGCCGCCGCAGCGGCGGGCGAGGCGCCGATCGGCTGCGTTATCGCCGACGCCGACGGCGGGATCGTCGCCGAAGGCGCCAATGCGCCGATCGCCGCGCACGACCCCACGGCGCATGCCGAGATCGTGGCGCTTCGACGCGCAGCCGAAGCGCTCGGGAATTACCGGCTGAAGCCTGGGCTCACGCTCTACGTGACGCTGGAGCCGTGCGCGATGTGCGCCGGCGCAATCGCGCATGCCCGCATCGCCCGGCTGGTTTATGGCGCGAGCGATCCCAAAAGCGGCGGCGTCGCGCACGGCGCGCGCGTGTTCGACCATCCGCAATGCCATTGGAAGCCTGACGTGAGCGCGGGCGTCCGCGCCGAGGAGGCCGCCGCGCTGCTGCGCGACTTCTTCAAGGCCCGGCGCTGACGCTCATCGCTTCTTGCGGATGCGGTCATCGATCCGCGCGATGACCACCCACAGAATCGCCAAGACGAACAATCCGCCGACGATCCAGATCGGATCGAAGTGGAACTGATTGATAAAGACTTGGCGCGCCTGCTGGATTTGATCGCCCGCCGTCGTGCGAAGATTGGCGAGGAATGCGACCAGGCCAGCGCACAATGCCACCAGCGAACCCCAAAGCGTGCGGCTCTGCGGCAACGGCTTTGGTCTTTGCTGTGGCGGAGCGGGCGGCGGTGATGCGGGCGGCGGCGGCGCTGCTGGCGGCGGCGGTGCTGGCGGCGGCGAAGGCGGCGCAACGATCGGCGGCGCGACGATGACGGGCGCGCCAAGCGCGATGCTTGGCTCCAAGTCCATCAGCTTTTTGAGGATGGCCATGCCGCCTTCTTGCTGTGAAACCGCCTCGGGATCCCAAACGCCGTCCTGGACGTATTTGCCTTTTTCGTAGTGGTTGGTGCCGCTCCACAGATAAGGCGAGTTCACGCCGTGGCCGCGATAGCCGAAGCCGTTATAGCTTTCGAGCGCATAGCAGATGCGCTCGGCGCCCCAATCCTTCACGCCGGCGACGCCGTCCTGATGCGACAGCGCGTCGATCGCCGATGTCTCCCACATGAAGGGCGGTTCGCCTTCCGCAGGCCGCCCCGCGGGAACGTGCACGGTGCGGGCCGTGAGCGGATCGCCATTGTGCAGATGCTTGCGGAAACTCAGGCCCGCTTCCATGGCGTGAATGACGCCGATCACATGCCAGGGCACGCCGGTCGCCGCGGCGACCGTCTCGTACCGCGCCCGATTGGCTTTGATCTGACGTGCTAGATAAGCGACGGCGCCGTCCTTGTCGGGGCGTATCGCAACGCTCGTCCAGAGCTGCTCATAGCCCGGACGCACGGCGTCAAAGTCGGGTTTTGACATTGCCCACTCCCTTGCCCGGAGCGAGCCTACACCGCACGGTCGCAAAACTGAACAACGCTGTTATTCGCGCATGCGGCGGAGCGATTACGCGCGAAGAAGCGCGCGCGCTTGGCGGACATCCTCGTCGATCTGCTTCATCATCGCTTCGACGCTTTCGTAGGTCTCTTCGTCGCGGAGGAATTTGATCAGCTCCACCTCGATCGTCGCGTCGTAGAGGTGGCCGTCGAAATCAAACAGATGCACTTCGAGGACGGGCTCGGGCAATGCGCCGACGGTTGGGTGCACGCCGATGCTGGCGACCCCCGGGCGCTTGACGCCGTCACCAAGATCGGCGCGCACGGCATAGATGCCGAACCGCGGGCGCACATAGTCATCAAGGTCGATGTTTGCGGTTGGGATGCCCATTTCGCGCCCGCGCGCAAAGCCGCGGCGCACGACGCCCTCGATCGCCCATGGACGGCCCAGCATGCGCGCAGCGTCGCCCACATCGCCTTTCGCGATGGCGGTGCGCACAGCAGTGGACGAAACCTTGGCGCTGGCGGGTCCGCCTTCGATCGGATTGACGACGCTCACCGTGAAGCCCAGCTTTTGCCCGTGGCGCGTCAGGCTTTCGACGTCGCCCATGCGTCCGCGTCCGTAGCGAAAGTCGAAACCGACTGCGACATGGGCGGCGCCGAGATGCTGGTGCAGCACGCGCTCGCAAAACTCGAAGTCCGTCATCTGCGACAGCGCGCGATCAAAGCGGATCTTGAACAGAAGCTCGACGCCCAGCGCTTCCAAGCACCGCGCGCGCTGATCGCGGGTCTGCAAGCGGAAGGGCGGCGCGTCGGGGTGGAAGAGGCGACGGGGGTGCGGTTCGAATGCGGCCGCGCCTAGTTTCAATCCACGATCGCGCGCGACTGCGCGCACTGCGGCGATCACGCCCTGATGCCCCAGATGCACGCCATCGAAATTCCCCAGCGCAATCGCCGCACCCTTGGCGTCGCCGGGGATTTCGTCATCAGGGAGAAAACGGCGCATCAATTTGGTTTCACGGCCCCAGGGCTTAGCAAAGCGTTTGCGCGGGGACCGCGGGCGGCCCTTTGTTCACGCGTGGTTAAGTGCTGCTTTACCGAATATTTGCGGCCGTTTGCTAGTCTCCAGCGCAACGACAATGCGCAAAGCCCCCGCGCCGCTGTCGGGGCGTCGCACCCCCGCCCCGGCGGCGCGTCGAGGGTTTGAGAAGAGCGCTTGGGGGAAGTGGAGCCGGTCATGGCCGTTTCGATGTCGATGCCCATCCTGATCGTGGACGATTACAACACCATGATCCGGATCCTGCGAAATCTGCTGCGCCAATTGGGTTTCTCCAACATCGACGAGGCGTCCGACGGGCAAACCGCGCTCAACAAGTTGCGGGCGAAGGAATACAAGCTCGTCATCTCCGATTGGGACATGGGCGGGATGAGCGGCGCCGAGCTCTTGCGACACGTGCGCTCCAGCGAACGTTATCGCTCGACGCCGGTGCTGATGGTGGCGAGCGATGCGAGCGACGGCGCCACCGCGATGCAGCGCCTGGGCGCCAGTTCCTACATCGTGAAGCCGTTCACGGCCCCGACGCTGAAGACCAAGCTGGTCGGCGTGCTCGGCAATTTCTAAAATCGCTGCCGACCTAGATCGCAGTCTGGCCGCCGTCGATCACCAACGTCTGTCCAGTCGTAAAGGCGCCCGCCGCTGAGGCGAGGTAGACCGCCATGCCCGCGATCTCGTCGGGTTGGCCGATGCGCTTCAAGCAAGACTGCTCGGTGTAGCTTTTCAGGATCGCTGGGTTCTCCCAAAGCGTGCGGGCGAAATCGGTTTGTACGAGGCCCGGGGCGATGGTGTTGACGCGCACATTGTCCGGCCCGAACTCGCAGGCGAGATTGCGCGCCATTTGCATGTCCGCGGCCTTCGAGATGTTGTAGGCGCCGAGCAGCGGCGACCCCTTCAAGCCGCCAATCGACGAAATCAGAATGATCGCGCCGTCGCGCCGTTCTCGCATCTGCGGGGCCACCATGTTGATGAGCCAGTGATTGGAGACGATGTTGTTCTGCAGGATTTTCAGGAACTGATCGTCGCCGATGCCAGCCATCGGCCCGAAATAGGGATTGGAGGCCGCGTTGCAAACGAGGATATCGATGCGACCGAACGCGGCCATGGTCTGATCGACAAGCGTTTGCAGCGCTTCTTTTGCGGCGATGTTCGCAGGAACCGAAATCGCCGCTTTCCGGCCGACAGCCGCGTTGATTTCCGCGACCGCCGCCTCGCAGGCGTCCGCTTTGCGCGAAGAAACGACGACGTTTGCGCCATGGTCCGCGAGGCGATGCGCGATGGCTTTGCCGATGCCCTTGGAGGAGCCGGTGACGATCGCGGTCTTGCCGGAAAGGTCGAACAGGTTGGACATGAATGACGCACTCCTCGAAGGCAGCGCCAATCTAGGCGCCGCCGGGGCGCGCGGTCTAGGTTGCCCTCACGGAGGGCGGGAATGAATCGAGTTGGACTTTGCTTTGCGGCGGCGATCGGGCTCGTCTTGGCGGCGTGCGAACCGCAGAAGCCGGCCGATCCGCTGGCGGAGGCGCGCATCGCCTGCAATGTCGAAACGAGTGCGCCGACGACCCGCGTCGCCGCGTGCTCCAAACTCCTGGACGAAGGTGGCCTGCAAGGTGCGGCGCGGAGCGTCGCTCTGGCCAATCGGAGCGCCGCGCATCTTGCCGCCGACGAACGCACAGCCGCTCTCCGTGACGCGGAAGCCGCCCTCGATATTGACCCGACCTCGATGGTTGCGAGCTATACGCGCGCGTCGATCTTGCTCGACAGCGGTCAGCTTGACGCCGCGCAGCCTTTGGTCGATCGCATGATCACCGCGCAATATAGGCTTGACGAAGCGCATCTGTTCGCCGGGCGCATCGCCATGGCGCGCAGCGATTATCCGGGGGCGATCGACGCATTCAACGCGGCGCTGGCGGCGCATCACGACTGGCCGGCGGCGTTGGAATTGCGCGGCCGCTCGGAGGAGCTGCAAGGCCATGATCCCTCGGCGCGCGCCGACTACGACAACGCCATCGCCCATGATTCCACGCGCACGACGCAAGCTTATGTCTGGCGCTGCTGGATGGGCGTGCGCGCGAAGGATGCGAGCCCGCAAGTACGCTCTGACGCCGAAGCCGGCGTGCGCGCGCAGCCGCACTCGGTTGACGCGCACAATTGCCTTGGCGTCGTGCAGCTCAAGGCGGGTGAGTGGGCGGACGCCAAGGCGTCATTCGACGCTGCGCTGCAGGAGCGCCCTGGCGATGCGATCGCGCTGTTCGGGCGCGGCGTCGCGCGCCGACGCAGCGGCGACGGCCACGGCTCGGACGATCTGAACCAGGCGCACGAATTCGATCCGCACGTCCGGGAATTCTTCCTCTCGATTGGCGTCGAGACGTATTAAGCCAGCTCGCGCATCACGTAACGGGCGCTGACGCTTTCGGAGGCGAGCGCCGTTTCGACCTTTTCTGGATCGAGCGCGCCATTGGTGCTCAACGCTTCGCCGTGCATGCCCGACGCGATGAAGACGCAATCGATCCCCTGGTCGTTGGCGCCTCTCACGTCCGTGCCAATTCCATCGCCGATGGCCAGCACCCGGGCTTTGGGAATCCGCGCGCCGGTCAAGCTCTCCAGTTCGCGAAACGCGAGTTGATAGATCGGCGCGAACGGCTTGCCGGCCATGATGACGCGTCCGCCCAGCGCTTGGTACTCGCGCGCGATCGCGCCGGCGCACCAGATCAACCGATCGCCGACGCGGACGACGATGTCGGGATTGGCGCAGAGCAGTTCGAGATCGCGCGTGCGCGCCGCCTTCAAAAGCTCGGCGTAATCAGCGGGCGTTTCATGCTCATCGTGATTGAGGCCGGAAATGCCGATGAAGCGCGCGCGTTCGAGGTCGGAGAATTCCAGCCCAAGATCGGCCCAAAGCACGCGATCATTCTCCGGTCCGATTTTCAGCATCGGCCCCGGCGCGCGCGTCGCGAGTTCGGCGCGGATCGCATCCCCGGAGGTGACGACGCCGTCCCACGCGCTGCGCGGAACGCCCAGCCGATCCAGCTGTCTTGGAATCGGGTCGCGCGGCTTGGGCACGTTGGAGACGAGCAGCACGATCCTTCCCGCTGCACGCAGACGCGAAAGCGCGGCGACGGCGCGCGCATAATGCGCGCGGCCATTGTGCACGACGCCCCACACGTCGCAGAAGACGGCGTCATAGTCCGAGGCGATCGCGTCGATGCTATCGAGGTGCAGCGGCGCTTTCATGAAAGCGCCTGCAAGCGGGCTTCGATGACGGTTGCGTGCGCTTCCGCTTCGCCTGGGCCGCCCTCCGGCGACGACACCAGCACGAGATCGGCCAAGCTGCGTTGCGGCGCGACGTGGAGATCATGCATTGGCCGGACGTATGTGAAGAATTGATGGAAGACGGAATGCGGCGTACGCGCGCGCGTTTCGACGTCGCGGATCATGCGACGTCCGAGGCGGAGCGCTTCCTCGGCCTCGATGTAAACGGCGAGATCGAACAGGTTTCGCAGATCGGGAAAGGCGAGCAGGTGAATGCCCTCGACAATGACGAAAGCTGGCGGCGTCACGCGCTCGGCGGCGCGTTCCCGACGATGCGTGCTGAGATCGTAGCGCGGCTTGTCGAAGCCCTCGCCGCGTCTCGCGCGAGCAAGGTGTTGCGCCAGCAAGGCGTCGTCCTTCGCCGCGGGCTCGTCGAAATTGAACGATGCGGCGTCGAAGTCCGGAATCGTGCTGGAGCAGCGGTAATAGTCGTCTTCGCCAATGATCACCGCATTGGGTGCAAGGCGACGCATCAGGGCGTTGGCGATCGTGGTCTTACCCGCGCCGGAGCCGCCGGTGATGGCGATGAGTTTGGCCATGTCGGTTCAGGGATTAGGGATTAGCCGGCGCGGACGCAACGGCCGAGCGCCGTTCGCTAGGCGACGCGGCCTTGCTTTAAGAAGAAGTCCCGCGGCGGTGCTGTTTCTTCCATCAGGCTTTCCTTGATGGCGCGCGGCGCGCCGAACAGGTGCCCTTGGGCATAAGGCACATCGAGATCGAGCGCCTCCAGCACCAGATTCTCGTTTTCGATGCGCTCGGCGATGAGATCGACACCGTAGCGCGCAAACACGGCGGAGACGTCTGGCGCGGCGATTTCACGCGTGATGGCGGAGCGCGGACGCTTGCCTTCGCGGATCAATTGATCCGTCAGCACCTGGCCGGTCGCCTTGACGTAGCGCACGCCCGAGCGTTCGAGATCGGGCAGGTCGATTTCGAGCGAGGTGACTTTGTCGATCGAGAAGCGGAAGCCGAGATCGATCAGCTTGGCCATGGCGCGCGCCTCGATCGAGGTGCGCGCCTCATAAGCCGCTTGAGGAATTTCGAAAATCACCGAGCCGGCGAGATCGCGGTTCTCGCGCATGAATTCCAGGAATTGCGCAAAGAAGTGCTCATCCGAAAGCGCCAGCGGGCTGATGTTGCAGAAGATGCCGACGCGGCGATCTTGCTTCATCAGCTTTCGTACGATCTGCACGCAGCGGAACATGAGCACGTTGTCGATCATCGACATGAGGCCCGCCTGCTCGGCGGCGGGGATGAATTCCTGCGGCAGAATGAGGCGGCCCGTCTCATCTTTGAGGCGGGTGAAGCCCTCATAGAAGGCGGTGCGGCGCTGCGGCAATTGAACGATCGGCTGCAGATGCAGCTCGACGCGATTTTCCATCAATGCTTCGCGCACGAGGTCCATCGGCCCGCGCGCGGAAGCGGCGGTCTGAGGCGCGGAGGCGCCCGTCGCGGGCTGAAGATGCGCCAGCCGGCTCTCAAGCGACTGGCCGAGCTTATCCACCAATTGTTCGATCAGCTTGATCTCGGGCGTCGAGGCAGGCGCCGGCGGAGGCGGCGCTTCGAGCGCTTTCGGCGTACCGAAATTCACCGCCATTTCCAGCGATTCCAGCCGCGCCTGCACGGCGTCGATGTCGGCGATGACTTCGCGATGCGCCGCGCGCAGCCGCTCGACGTCGCTCTTAATGCGCTTTTCCGCGCCGCCAATGCGGCCGACGGCGAAGCTCGCCGCGATCCCCGCATGCGTCACCGCGCAAGCCGAGAAGAGCCCAAGTCCGCCGAGGAACGCAGACGCGCCATCGGCGCCGCCGACTTGGCTGAGCGCCAAGCCGACGGTCAGCGACAAGAGCGCGTAGCCGGCATACAGCAGGGCGTGCGTGATGATGGGCATGGGTTCCCGCGAATCTCTCCGCTCACCATTGCGCGGTCACGCGGTTGACGGAAGCTTAACCAACGTGAAGAGCGCTTGTTGCGAAGCGCCAATGAGCCGGCAAAATCTGCAGGGCGCTGTTGCGCCCGCGGATCGTTACGTAAACGCAGCGAGCCGTTGTTCCAGCCGCGCGCGCACCGCCGGCCATTCCTCCCGGAGGATGGAGTACCAGGCGGTGTCGCGCAGCGAGCCATCCTTGCGGCGCATATGCTTGCGATGAACGCCCTCGAACGTTGCGCCGAGCTTGAGGATCGCCGCGCGCGACCGGGCGTTAAGTGCGTCGGTCTTCAGTTCGACGCGTTCGGCGCCACAGGCGAAGGCGTGTTCAAGCATAAGCAGCTTGCATGCGGGATTGACCGCGCCGCCTTGCACCTCCGGTGCGTACCATGTGCCGCCGATTTCGACGCCGGCTTCGTTGCTGCGGATGTTCAGATAGCAGGTCTGACCGACGATGCGTCCATCAGGCAGAAGGACGGCATGCGGAATCCAGCGGCCGGCTGCACGCTCCGCCGTCAGCCAATCGAACCACGCGCCATAGCCTACGCGTTCCACCGGGAATGGAATGTGCGCCCAGATCGCTGGATCGGCGGCCGCCGCGATAAGGCCGTCGCGATGGTGTTCCTCGAATGGTTCGAGACGCACGATCTTGTGCGTCAATGTCGCTGCGGCAAGCTCCATGGGCGGATTGCTCCTGATCAAGCGGCGCTCTAGCCTAAAGCGCATACAACCGCCAGCGCGCGGAGGCCGCCTCATGCATTTCGAACATTCCGACACGACGAAACATTGGATCGAGCGCGTCTCGCGCTTCATGGACGACCACGTCTATCCGGCTGTGCCGACCTATGAAGCGCAGCAGCACGAGGGCGGTCGCTGGAAGGTGCTGCCGGTGCTGGAAGAGCTGAAGGCGAAAGCCAAAGCCGATGGCCTTTGGAACATGTTCATGCCGCCCTCCAGCGGGCATGCCAATGTCGACGACAGCTTCAAGTTCGAGGGCCC
>DASZSK010000274.1:0-11808 GCA_035548735.1 Caulobacterales bacterium
GAGCCGAACAAATCGGAGAAGATGTCGCCGATATCAAAGGCTTCGGGGCCCATGCCGGCTGCGCCAGCGGAGGTCCGCGCGCGCGCGCCCCCGGCCCCCGGCCTTGAGCCGAACGCCATGCGTTCGTTGCCGTCGGCGTCGATTTCACCGCGATCGAAGCGGGAGCGGGTGGCGGGATCGCTCAGGAGATTGAAAGCGGCGGTGGCGCGCTTGAAGCGCTCTTCGGCCTGTTTATCGCCCGGACGCACGTCCGGGTGCAGCTCCTTGGCGAGCTTTCGATAGGCCGAGCGGATTTCGTCCGCGGTCGCGGTGCGGCCAAGGCCGAGAGCGGCGTACGGATCCCAACTCACCGTATTCTACGTGGCTCCCGGGCCCGGCGAATCCAAGCAGCCGGATGCTTCACTATAGCGGCAGGTTCAAGTCCGACTTCAACCCCGGCGCGCCGGCGGCGTCGATTTGGGCCACGCGAACGCGGATTTCGGCGGGCGGAGCGCCAAAATCCGCGGTCTGTTCGGCCACGGAATAGAGATAGGCCGGGGCGGCGGTGGTCACGCTGCGCTTGAGCGCGCCGGCATCGAGGATTTCCAGCACATAGGCTTCGCCCGGCGCCCCGAACGGCGGCTCGCCCGCCCCCCAATAGTCCCCTCCGCTCCTTGCGCAGCGCACCCAGCTGATGGCGACAACACCGGAAGCGTCGCGCTCGGCGCGAACATGCGCGGGCGCCCAGGGCCGCGCCGCCGCACGCGGCAGCGTGACAGCGCCGCGAAAAGCGCGGGCGTCCGTCGACACGCCGCCAGCCGGCGGGACAATGACCGAGAGCGTCTCGCCCCATTCGTGCGCCGAGACGTCGAGCCGCGCCAAGCGCGCATCGAGCACGACGATACGCGTCCCCGCCGGATGCGGCGCACGCATAGCGTGCGCACTGCCGAGCTGTCCGCGCAGAAAGCCCGAGAGCTCATATTCGCTCGGACCGACCAGCACGGCATTGCGCGCTTGCACGATCTCCCACTCGCCGTCCTCGCCTTCGATCGCGAACGCGTTGGCGCCGCTGAGAAGCGCGTCCCTCTCGACGCTCGCAAGCGCACCGCCATACATCCGAACGCGGATGCGATTGCCATTGTCCCATCGATCGACCGGCCCTGGCCACAAAGCCCAGAGCAATTCGCCCATCGCCGCTGGCTGCGAGATGCGCGCCCGGCGCGTCGCAAGCACGTCGGATGCGCCCAGATAGATGTCATGCGCGCCGACCCAGGGCGAGGCGAACACAGCGGCGAGCGGGCGCTCGTCATCCTCGGCGCTTGGCAGCAACGGCAGATCAAGGATCGCCATCGCCGGCGTCGGCGCATGCGCCGGCGTCGCCGGCGCCGACGGCTCCGCGCCGCTCAACAGAGCAACGCCATCGCCGGCGCGCCGCGCCTCGATGCGACGCGTTTCCGCGTCCTCGATGCGCGTGATCTCAAACGCGTCGGGCGCCCACGGGAAAACAACGCGGTCGCCGGGTTCGAGCGTCAGTTGCGCCGGGCCAACATCGAATCGCATCGTCTCGTTCTCCGCCCGTCGCAACGCCAGCCGGCGCTGCGCGAGTGCTTCCGCGCTCTGCGCTTCCAAAACGAGGGGCGCGTCGATCGTCTCGACGCCGCCCTGCGCGCGATCGAGCCGACGTGCGCTGACGCCGCCAATGAGGTAATCGCGCGACGCATCGAGAAAGCGCACGCGCGCTTCGATCGGCGTCTCCGCGCCGTCGGCGCGCGCCGCGAAGGGCTCGCCCGCGCTGTCGGCGCCGAAATCGTCGAACGAGAGCGCGGTTGGCGCGCCGTTTCCGGGATGAAAGAACACGAGCCGCCCATCGCGCTCGCCGACGTCAAAGCCGTAGGCCGCCATCAACGGCTCAAGCGCATCACGCGTCGTCGCCGGCGAATCCACGACATAGCCGCTGACCGCGCCGGCGAGGCCCGACACGTCCGCATCGTCGACGCCGGCACGCACGCAAAGATTGGCGACAATTTCACCGAGCCCGCTCAGAGCGGCGCGACCATTCAGCCAGTGCCCAAGACGCCAATTGCCGCCATCGCTCCACACGTCAGCGCGCGCGGGAAACGCCGCGTAGGGCCGCGCATCCCAGCACCACGCGAACGTGCGCGCGATCATTGGTCCGTGATACACCGACGATGTTGGATTGTTGTCGTCGCTCTCGTCCCAATAGTCGAGATAGGCTTCCAGCACGCGGCGCTGGATCAGATCATCGCGTGCGCCGGATGAAAATGGCGGCAGCGCGCTTTCCGAACTTTTCGGATCGATGAAGAGGTTGGGCGCATTGGCGCCCTTGTCGACCGCTGCGCAACCAAGTTCGATGAACCAAACCGGCTTGGACTGCGCGACCCACGCCGTCGACGACGCATTCCGCACGCCGCTTGGGCGATCGTGATGCGCATTGGCCCAGAAATTCCTGACATCCTTAGCGCGAAACACCCACGGTTCGCCGTAGGCGCCGTCCGTGATCGGCGTGCGCGTCTGCGCGATCCGATCCACATCGGAGTCGTAGTAGAAATCGTAGTCTTCGCCAGCCTCGATGCAACTCTGCAAATAGGCGGTGTCGTGCGCATCGCGCGCAAGCGCCGCATCGAGATGAGTTGCGCCGTCGCGCCAATCCGTCAGCGGCGGATACCAATCCACGCCGACGACGTCGATATTCTCGTCCGCCCACAAAGGATCGAGGTGGAAGAACACGTCTCCGGTTCCATCGGCGGGCTGATGGCCGCGATATTCGCTCCAATCGGCCCCATAGGTGATAATCGTGTCGGAACCGAGCAGCGCGCGCACATCACTTGCGAGCGCACGCAGCGCGTCGATGGCTGGAAAGGTGCTCGCGCTGTCGCGCGCCGTGGTGACGCCGCGCAGTTCCGAGCCGAGCAGAAACGCATCGACGCCGCCGGCAAGCGCGGCGAGCTTGGCGTTGTGTAGAATGAAGCGCCGATACGACCACTCGTCCGGACCGGAATAGGTGATGACCTCCGCGTCGCCGCTGAAATCGGCGGACGCGGCCGCGCCGAAGAACGCAACGATCTGCGACGCTGCGGCGCTCGTCTTGTCGGGGGAAGCGGGCTGGCCCGGCGCGGGATGGAGGCTGATGCGTCCGCGCCACGGATAAGCGGCCTGCGCGGCGGCGCCATAGGGATCGATCAAGGCATTGTCGGCCGGCACATCCATCAGCAACAGCGGATAGAGCCCCACGCTAAACCGACGCGCCTTGAGCGCCTGAATGGCCTGGATGACGCTGGCGTCGCACGGCGTGCCGCCATAGGCGGGCGCGCCGTCATGCATACTGACGACATGTGCGCCATCGCGCGTGACGCCGCCGGCGCGCCAGACGAGCGGCGCTGTGTCTTTTTCGGCAATCTCAACACCGGGTCTGATCGCGCATTGACCGCAGCGCAGATCGTCGCCGAACCATGCGACCGTCAGCAACACCGACTTGCAATTGGGAAAGTCCGCCTCGATCTGGTCCAGCGACAACAGAAAGTTCGCCCGATCCTTCTCCGCGTGCACATTCTCCGGCGTGTCTTGACCCGGACCGCTCACACGATAGACCGGCTGCGTCGCATACACGAATTCGCCTGCGGCCGGGATCATGCATACGCCCTGCACGAGCTCGCACAATGCCGGTTCGTCGGCCGCCTTCGGCGTCGGCCGGATCACTTCGAACGAAAGCTGAGGGATGGTGTTGCCGAAACGCTCAAGCGGCAGATCCTCGAACACGACGTAGGCGAGCCCACGATAAGCCGGCGCGTTCTCGGCGCCTTCGATGGCTTCGATCAAGACGTCCGGCGTCTGCGCTTCGCCGCCGGCGTGCAGGCGCCACGCAACCTGACTCAGGTCGAATGCTTCGCCATTCGCCCAGGCGCGGCCGATGCGCGCGATCTCGCCCTCGCAAAGACCCACGGCGAAAGAGAGCGAATACGTATAATTGGTGCTGGTGGCGCGGGGGCCGCCGCCTTTGCCGCCGCCGACGTCATGCGTTTCCTGGTGCTCCTTGAACCGCGCCGCCCAAATCACCTGCCCGGCGATGCGTATGCTCCCGTACGCTGCGGGTACGGAGGCGCCTTCGGTCGAGCCTTGCACATGAAGATCGGTGAGGCGCGCGCCCTCGTAACGGCGCGTCTCGCCGAACAATTGTGCATCGATTCCGCGACCGACAACGGCGCCGCCGACGCGCAGCAGCGCGGCGGCCGCCGATCCGAAACGCGAACCGATCGCCTGTCCAACCGAAGAGAGGATTAGCTCGGCCAAGCGGCGACTCCAGGAAATGCAAAGGCTGCCGCGAGGCGTGCGCGCCACCATGGCGCGAGACGCGAGCGCACGACGGCGCGGCCCCAATAGGCGTGAATGATGCGCGCCTGCTCATCGAGAATGGCGCAATGCTTGATCGGCGCCTCAGCGTGCATGCGAAACAACAGCACGTCGCCCGGCGCCGTCTCTTCAAGGCTCACCGGTGAAAGATGCGTGCGCGCGGCGCGCAGCAGCGTCTCCGCGCCCGCGCGCTCCGCCCAGTCCGGCGTGTAGGCCGGCGCCGCTTCCGGCTCTTCGCCGTACAGCGCCCGCCAGACGCCGCGCACAAGCCCCAGGCAATCACAGCCCGCATGCTTGGCGCTCGCCTGATGCTGATATGGCGTGCCGATCCACTCGCGCGCTTCGGCGAGAAGCGCTCCGCGTGCGATCATCGGAACCGCGAGCTGCCGTCGAGCGGCTCATGGACGGTCGGCCCCGCCTGCACGGCGTCATTGCCAGGCATGTGCGGGAAACCACGAAAGCTGACCGCGTTCGCGAACTTGGCGCGACAGGTCGCGAGGCTCTTGTCGCACCCGGCATGGACCACGAATGCCGCGCCGACCGCCACATCCAGCGCCCGCGCATCGAGCACTTCGATGACCGCGCCGCCGCCTTCAAGACGATGCGCCGCCACTTCGCTTCGTCGGCCATCGCTCCACGCCAATCGCCCGCGCGCGAACCAACCTTCCGCGAAAGCCTCCAGACCGCTCGCGCGAAACACGCGATCGCCGAGCACCTCGGTCACAATGCCTTCGCCACGATAAGCGGACGATTCGAGATCGACACCGCAACGCGCATCGCCAACGTCCGCATCGCAATAGCGCGAGAATACACGCCCGACAGGGAGGTTCAGCGGCGCCTGCAGCCCGCGCAACTCCGCTTCAAAGGCGAGGACACCGCGCTTGGCTTCGCCGATGTGACCGGCAAACAGATGCACGTAGAGCGCGGCGTCGCTCCAATCGACGCGATAAAGATCCACGCGCGCGCCGTCCCACAGGCCGCGCGCCAAGTCCTCCTCGGTGATCGCCTCCGACGAAAGCGCGCCGCGCAGGCTGGCGCTGTCGATCGCCAATCCGAGGCTCCTTTCGACGGCGCCCCCGACCAATCCAGCTGCTGGCTCACAGATCAGCTCGCCAAAGATCAGGGCCCGGTCGTGATCGGTGAAGCCAAACACTTCTCCGTCGCGTCGTTCGATGCGCCAGACGTTCGCCAGGATGGTTACGCCGCTCGCAAGCCGCGCGACCAAAGCGTCAGGAATGTCACGCATCAGAGCAGAATTTCGATCAGCGGCACGGCCAGAGCGCGCCCGGCGCCGAAGCCATCGACAGAAAGATCGAGCCGGTCGAGGTCGAAGCGCACGGGCGTGTCGAACAGAAAGCCGGCTGTCACGGCGCCAGTGGGCGCTGCATCGAGCGTGACCACGCCGCTCACTGCGTCGACCGTAAACGCGTCAGGCGCCAGCTCCACGCCATCGACGGCGATGCGCACGCTGCCCGCAACCGGCTTTACGATTGGCCGCGCATAGGCGGCGTCGCCGCCTCCGTAGCTCTTGGTCAATTGGAACGCGGTTCCCGCAAACGCCGCGATCGCCTGATCCGCGGCCGATGGCGTCCGCGATGGCGAACAGGATTTGCAGTCGAACGGATCGCGAAAACGAAAGCCGTAAAGTTTGCCGCGGCGCGCTTCGAAAAAGGCGATCAGCGCGTGCAGGTCATCCATACCGCGCACGGCGCCGCCGATATCGTAGCGCCGACGCCCGTGCGCCCACGGCGTGTTGCGGGCTTCGCGCCCCGAACCGAGCGTGACGATGTCAACGCGCCGTTCGGGGCCGCCGCTGGCGCCCAGGGCGAACGGCAGCGGCAGGAGTTCTTCGTGAAAGCCGCTCAAAGACTGCGTCTCCCGTAAGCGACCGCGCGCGCGATCGCGGCGGCGATCTGGCCTTGGCTGCGGGCGATGCTTGCAGCATCCGCGCCGGCGCCCAGATGGAAGTGCACGGACACCGCGCCCGCAGCGGCGGGCGTGACCACGCCGGACTGGTTGGGCACGAAGAGTTCGGGACCCGTTTCGCCGACCAGAAACGCGCCGCCTGGCGTCACAGAGCCGCCCGTCGCGCGCGCGCCGAACAACGGCAGGCTCGCGCCGCCTTTGCCCAACACGGTGTTTAGCGCGATCTTCGCGAGTTCTTCGAGCACGGTTTTGGCCAATTGCTTGAAGGAGGACTCACCATCGGTTGCGGCTCGCCCGAGCGCCCGCGCGATACGCGCGCCCGCCTCCTCGAAGCTCGCGCTCACCTGTTCCGACGCGCGACGCGCAGCGCCGTTGGCGAAATCGTTCAGCGCCGCGCTGGCGCTCGCGAGATCGGATTCCAGACCGTTCAAATTCAAGACAGGCTGATCACTCATGTTTGCTCATCCGGAAATCGCGCGGCGAGCGCATCGAAGCCGGCGCGGTCAAGGCATTGCTCGTTTTTTCTCGCGCTGAGCATCCGCCATTCGCGGACGCTGAGCCGCCAGAACGCATGGGGCGCGATCCCCAGATGCAGAGCGCTCTGCAGCCACTTGCTCCAAAGCGATCCCTCATGCGGCATCGTCGAAGGCCAAGCGGAACGCTTCAGCGACAGCCAACGCCGCCGCCTTCGGGTCTATGCGGCTCGCCGTGATCTCCGTCGGCGTCGCGTTCTCCATGAGCGCCGCGAGGACGACGATCAGATCGCCCGCGGTGAGCGTCGACAGCCGCTGGCCAAGCTCGGCGATGGAAGCGACATCGAACGCAGCTTCCAGCTGCGCCAGCGCGCCCAACGTGACGCACAGCGTGCGCGGTGCGCCGTTTACGTCGAGCGCTACCTCGCCGCGTACGCGATTGGAGAGAGCCATGATCAAGCCGCCGTGAATGACATCGCGCCGGCGGACGCCAACGTAATCGCAAACGCCGCTTCGCCGTCATGATCGCCGGAATAATCCAGCGCCTCGACCAGGAACGGGCCTTCGAGCACGCCGAAGCTCGGAACCACGAGTTGGAAGTTCCGCGCCGCTTGGGCGAAGAAGGCGGATTGCAGCGCCGCATCCGACGGCGCATCCTTGAATACGCCCGCGCCGCTGACCGTAGCGGATTTGACGCCGGCGCCGGCGATCAGCTCGCGCCACGCTTCGGCGCTCTCGCCGGATGTGCCGTCGACCGTCTTGGCGTTGAGCGAAATGGTCTTCGCACGAATGCCGGCGACAGTCGCAAAACTCTCGGGCGAACCACCGTCGCCGATCTTGATGAGGACGTCGCGTCCTTTTTGTCCTGCCATGCAATCCTCTCTTAAGCCGGTTCCGTCAGCGCCCGCAGCCGCAGCACGCCATGCGTGGTGCGGCCGTCGCCGGAGCGGAAAACATCGGTGAATGCGGCGAGCAGATAGACGAGCCTTCGCCCTTCCACTGCGATCGCCTGATCATGCAAAGCCGCGCGCAACGCGCTGATCGCATCGATCGCCTCAGCGCGGCCGCCATAGCGCGACCAGACGTGCAATGTGATCGCGTGCTCAATCGCTTCGACGCCGCTGACATCGGCCGCCTGGCTCTCGATGCGGCCAAGCGTGGCGTACGGAAACATGGGATCGGGCGGCGGATCGTCGTAGAAACGCGCCGGATCGCCAAGCAGCGCCTTGACGGCGCCATCGGCGCATGCCGCCGCCCGCAACGCCGCGGCCAGCGCACGGTCAGCGCTCATACGCGCTCCTCCTCGCAATACAGAACGATGCGCGAGCCCTCGTCGTCGCTGACGCCAGCGATCCGAAACGCGCGCGCCCCCCAAACCAGGCGCCAGCCGGCGCGCACGTCGCTGCGCGGACGCAACGACACGCGATAGGCGGCGATCGAAGGCGCCGTGTCATAATCCGCAGCTTGCGAAGCGCTCAGCGCTTCGATCTCCGCCCAGACGGCGCCTTGGTCGCTCCAGGCGAGCGCGCCGCCGCCGAGGTCGTCTTCGCTGCGCGATGGGCTCTGCAGCTGGATGCGCGCCCGTAGCGCGCCGATGGCGTCACTCATCAGAGCCGCGCCGGCGCGAACGGACGCATCAACGCACGCGCCGCTTCCGGAATGCTCGCCGCGCCTTGCCGTGCTTCATAAAGCGCGCCGACAATCTGCAACGTCGCGAGACGCAGCGCGAGCGGCAGATCCGCGGGATCGTCCGCGAAGCCCGCGTCATAATCGATCTCGACGCCGCCAGCGCTGCGCATCGTCGCCGGCAAGCCGGCGGCGAAAACAAGGCGCGGGCGATCGCGCGATCCTTCCAAGCGATAGCGCTCCGGATCGATGACGCTCTGCGAGCCGTTGTCGGCCAACAGGCGGACCGCGACGATATTCGTTACGGGGCCGACGCCCAGCACCGCGCCGTTCACGGCTTCCCGCCGCCAGATATCGAGCGATTCCCGCACGCGCCGCGTGATCAACGCGCGCCCACAGCCCGCCTCGACGGCTTCGCGTGCGGCGGCGATCAGCGTCGTGATGAGATCGTCCTCCGCGTTGTGATCGACGCGCAGGAAAAGCTTCGCCTCCGCCAGCGAGACGGGCTCGCTGGCGGGCGGCGCCAAAATGGTGGTGGACATGAGATTTACGAGGCCGCGAATTTCATCAGCTTGATCGCGTCGAAATTCTGCACTCCGCCGCCGACGCGCTTGGTGACGTAGAACAAGACATAGGGCTTGGCGGAGTACGGATCGCGCAGCACGCGCACGCCCGCGCGATCGACGATCAGATAGCCGCGCGCGAAGTCGCCGAAGGCGATCGCATATGCGTTCGCGGCGATATCGGGCATATCTTCGATCTCGGTGATCGGGTAGCCGAGCAGCGTCGATCCCAGCGCGCCATCAGTCGGCTGCCAGATATATTGATCATTGCTGTCCTTGAGCTTCCGAACCGCCGACACGGTCTTGCGATTCATGACGAAACGCGCGCTTTGACGGTATTGCTGCTTCGGCGCGTAAACCAGGTCGATCAGCTTATCGACTGGATCGCTCGACGCGAACGCACCCGCCGCGCCCGACGCCACGTAGCCGATATCGCCCCAGGCATGCGAGGCGTCGGCGACAATGGTGTAGCCCAGGAAGCCCTTGGGCTTGTTGCTGCCGTCGCCGGAGACGAACGCCGCGCGTTCCTGCCCCGCAAATGCCTCCTCCACTTCGCCGGCGATCCATTCTTCGAGATTGACGAAGCTATCGTCGAGCAAGGTCTGCGTGGCGGCGAGATTGGCATAGAGTTCGGCGGTGTTGAACACCAGCAAGTCAAGCGTCGGCGTATCGGTTTGCGTGCGCGCGCCAGTTTCAGAGACCCAGCCCGTGCCCGCGGCGGTGAGGCTGATCGGCTTCTTGAACACATTGGCGCCCGTCGTGCGCACGGTCGCGATGGACCGCATCGGCGAAACCTGCGCGAGCCGGCTCTCGATCATCCGATCCAATTCCGGAGGCGCGACGTAGCCGCCATCCGTGTTGGAGCCGACCGACAATGCCTTCGCCTCGAAGCTCGCCAAGCCGCTTTCGTCGCCCCGGCGCACATACGCGCTCCAGGCGGCCTTTTGCTCGGAGAGCGGCGCGGGATCAGCGGCAAGACTGGGGCGGCGCCCGTTCATGGCGATGCGCTCGAGCGCCGTCTTCTGTTCGACCAGCGCGCGGTCGATGCGATCCACCTTTTCTTCCAGCAGCACATCGCCGCGTCCACGCTCAAGCGCTGCGAGGCGCTGATCGTTGGCGGCCTTGAATTCCTCGAATGCGCGCAGCAGCGCATCCCCGGCCGCGGGCGCGGCCTTGGTCTCTTTCCTCACGTGCTTCTCCTTCAAACGGCAGTCGGCAATCGGTCGCCGACTGGCGACTGCCGAAGTCGCGCCAGCGGCTGCATGGGGAAGGTCACGAGCGACACTTCCAGAAGATCGATCTCATCGAGAGCGCGCCCTTGCGCGGTCTTGCGTGCGAGTACCGGCACGAAGCCGATGGATAGTCCGTCGATGCCGCGCTCCAGCAAACGCCGCGCACGTGCGGCGCCGGGTAGATCGAAACGCAGCGCACCGCGCACGAACAAGCCCCGGCCATCCTCGCGTACATCGTCCCAATAACCGGCGAGTAGACGCGGCTCATGTTCGGCCAAAAGCGGCAGCGGTTCGCTTCGTCGCGCGAGGCTCGCTCGAAACGCGCCAGCGCGGATGATGTCGCCGACTTGGTCCGCCACGCCGAACAATGCGGCGTATCCTTCGAACATCATGCGCGGTCGAGCCGCCGCTCGATTCGATTGAGCGAGCGCTGTGCGTCCGCGACCTGCGCTTCGAGCCGCGCCAGACGTTCGGCCACTTCCGGCTGCACGGAGACGCTGTGCTCGACCGCATCGAGCCGCGCCGCGGCGCGTCCCGCCCATATGAAACCGCCGGCCGTTTCCAGGAAGATCGCCAGGATGAGCGCATAGGTGATGCGCGGATCGAACTTCATGGATGACGCCGCTCCGGCGCTTCGACGCCGGCCATGCGCCGCTTTTCAACTTCGCTTAGAAAATCCGCCGCGTTCAAGCGCGACCACAAGGCTTCGCGCTCCAGCGCGAGCGCCGGCACGGCGTCGAGATCGACCTCGATGGCGGCGAGCCCGGCTTCCGGCCAACGGTCGCCCAGCCAGGCTTCAATCGCGCGCGCTGCTTTGGTCGCCAGCGGCAACGCCGTGTGGCGCCAGAAAGCGAGATTGGCTTCGCGGTAATTCGAATAAGTGTTGTCGCCGGGAATACCCAGGAGCATGGGCGGCACGCCGAACGCGAGCGCGATGTCGCGCGCGGCGGCGTGACGGGCTTCGATGAAATCCATATCCGCCGGCGAAAGCGACATCGGCCGCCAGTCAAGCCCGCCTTCCAGCAGAAGCGGTCGGCCGGCGTTCGCCGCACCGACATGCGCATCCTCAAGCTCGCTCTTCAGGCGCTGGAATTGTTCTTCGCTCAAGCGATCGGCGCCGCCGACGCCGGTGAAGACGAGCGCGCCAGACGGACGCGCTGCATTGTCGATCAGCGCCTTGTTCCAGGCGCCGCCGGCATTGTGAATGTCGATCGCGTAAGCCGCGGCCTCCATCGGCGAAAGCCCGTACCAATCGTCGCTCGGATGAAAGAGTTTCAGATGCAGGATCGGCGCGCGTCCGCTCAGCGGATCGCGCTCGAATTTGCGCACGGCCGCGCCGACGCGATGCTCCCAACCAATGGGCCAGCCATCGGCGCCGGCGACGACGCTCATGCGATCGGGGCGCAGCACGAAGAGTTCGTTCGGCGGCGCATCGTCGAATGCCGCAGCTTCGAGATAGGCGTTTCCGCTCACCTGCAGATGACCGAAAAACGCCTCGATCAACTCGACGCCGGTCTGCTCTGGGTTCGGCCGCGCCAGCAGACGCGCCAGCGGATGATCGGCCGGGCCGACTTTCAGCGGCGCGCTGGCCGCAGCCTCCGCGATCAGACGCACGCAGCGGTAAGCGATGGCGTTTTTGGC
>DASZSK010000275.1:0-10888 GCA_035548735.1 Caulobacterales bacterium
CTCGACGCGGGCGATGTCGTAGACGTGCAGATCGAGCGCCCCGGTGATCGTGGTGATCGGTTGTTCGTCGAGATAGATGCCGACGCTCGGCAGCGGCCCGGAATGGTTGCCGTTGTCGCCGCTCGCCACGCCGCGCATGAATGTGCGGGCGAAGCCAGGGCCCAGCGACTGGTATGTGAGGCTAGGCAGAAACTGGGCGTAGTCGTTGAAGCTGGCGACGTTCAGCTCTTCAAGCTTCTCCGTTCCGAACGCCTGGATGCTCATTGGGACGTCTTGGATGTCCTGCGCGACCTTTTGCGCTGTGACGATCACTTCGTCCGACGTCGTGGCCGATGTCGTGTTGGCCTCTTGAGCCATCGCCGGCGCCACGCCTGTCAGCATCGTTGTGACCATGAGGGCGGAGCCCCAGGCCAATCTCGTACGCTTCGTTTTCCGTGCGTTCGCGCTCATGCGACATCCCCTCGCTGTCACGATTCAGTCAAAGCCTATCGCCGTCCGCCCCTATTGGCTGTGGCGCCGCAGCCTCAGTCAGCCGACTTTGAAGCGGCGGGTTCGATAGCCGGGCCGAGCGCGTCGCTGAGCGGGCCGAGCCAGCTCTCGTAGCGGCGCCATTGATCGAGACCATCCTTGTAGATCGGCTGCCGCACCTGTTCGGAGCTTGCCGTGCGAACTGCGCGTTCCGTTGCGTAAAACGCCAGGCACGCTTCCTCAAAAGGCAGGCCGCAATACGCAAGCACGCGACGCACCTCGGCCTCGGTGTCGGCGACCAAGCGTTCGTAGCGCACGCGGTGCACGCGTCCTGGGGCGACGGCGTCGAAGTGGGCCATGAGGTCGAGATAGTCGCGATAATAGCGCCCGAGTTCCGCGAGATCATACGTGAAGGCTTGGCCACGGGCGAAATGTTGCTTGAAGGCGGAGAAGCATGTCGCCATCGCGTGGCGGCGCGCATCGATAATTTTGGCGTTGGGCAAAATCAGAGCAATTAGCCCAGTGTGAATCCAATTGTTGGGCATCTTATCGATGAACAACGGCCGTTTGGTCTTGCGTTGAACGGCTGTGCGCGAAAGATAGCTCTCTCCGAGCGCCCGCAATTGCTCGCCGCTCAGGCCGGCCAGCACTTCGGGATAGAGCGAGGCGTCGGTTTTGAGTTTGCGCTCGCCCAGTTCGCGCGCGATGGCGGCGATGTCGGGAAGCTCCATCGTGCCCTCGATCGCCGAATGGCTCGAAAGAATCTGCTCCAACAGTGTGGAGCCGGAGCGCGGCAGGCCGACGACGAAGATCGGGTCCAGGGCGGGGCTCCCCACGCCCTGACGTGCGGCGAGGAATTCCGGCGTGAACAGCGCCTTTGTCCGGCGCACTTGCTCAGAGATTTCTTCCGGATCGTAGTCCAGCAAAGCGCGACGGCGACGCGCGCCTTCGGCGTAGTGCGAGAAGGACCCGGCGTAATCTCCAGCGTCCTCCAACGCCTTGCCGAGCGCGTAGTGCACGTGGAAGCGGTCTTCTTCTGCAAGTTTGGGATCGGCGAGAGCCTTGCGCATCATGCCGATCTCTTCTGGCGTGAAGCGAAACGTCTTGAGATTGGCGAGGCTCCAATAGCCGTCGCCGAATGACGGATCGAGTATGACGGCGCGGCGATAGGCGGCGATGGCGTCGGTGGTGCGTCCCGCGGTCTTCAGAGCGTGCCCGTAGCTTAGCCAAAGGCGCGGCTGGTTTGGTTCATCGCGCAGGACGTCTTCGAATTGCGTGATGGAATCCTCATAGTCGCCAAGTCGTGCGAGCGCCGCCGCCTTGAGATTGCGATAGACAGGGTTGCTCGGATCGGCGCGCAGCAGTGTTTCGATCTCACGCAGCGCAGGTGCGGCCTTGCCTTGGCGAAACAGGATGAGCGCGTAATTGTGCCGCGCCGCGACGAAGCTTGGCGCAAGCTCGAGACAGCGCTCCAGAAGTTTTTCGGCATCGCCATAGCGGCCGAGACGCGCGCCGATTTCCGCCAGCATGCGGATCGCTGCGACGTCCGTAGCGGCGATTTTCAGATGCGCGCGAAGCGCCGCTTCAGCCGGCGCGAGTTTGCCTTGGCACAAATCGGCCGCCGCCTGCATAAGGCGAGGATCGGCCGTCGAGGTCCGGATCTGATTGGCGTACGCCGTATCCGCTTCAGCGGCGGCGCCGGTGACGAAGAGCAGATCGCCCAGCGCGCCCCAGGCCGCTGGAAACGCGTCGCGAAGCGCGACCGCGCCGCGCAACGCGGCGATCGCCGCTTCGTTGTCGCCGAGCGCCCCTTCGGTCACGCCCAGTTCGAAGCGGACATCGGCCCAGCGCGGCTGCGCGGCTGCGAGCGCGGAGAGAATCCCGCGTGCTTCGCCCAACTTGCCGAGCAAGCGCAGCGCTTTGCCCTCAATCAGCAGCGCCAAAGGATGTTTGGGCGCAACTTCGAGGATCGCGTGCGCTTGTTCGATCGCCAAGTTTGGGTCGTGCGCCAGCAGACGCTCAGCGTGCCTCAGGGCGAGATCCAATGACCCGCTCGGGCTGTCCGTCTGTTGATCCGCAACCATCCGAGGGGGAGGCGAGCGTACTTGCGCGCATGCGTCAAGCTTGCCAAGGACGCGAAAGCGGAAATATTGTATGACAAATAGAGCGGGGGCAGGGCCGTGATCCGCATCGGCATCCAAGGCGTGGGCAAGATCGCCCGGGATCAGCACATTCCGGCTATCCGTCGGAATCCGGCGTTTGAACTTGCCGCTGTCGCCAGTCGGCACGGGCGCGTCGACGGCGTCGACAATTTCAGCGACCTCGCCGAGATGCTCGCCGCGCGACCCGATCTCGATGCGGTCGCCATCTGCACGCCGCCGCAGGCGCACTACGAAGGCGCGCGCCTCGCCTTGGAGCGAGGCAAGCACGTGCTGCTGGAGAAGCCGCCGACAGAGACTGTGCGGCAGCTCGAATCGCTGGTCGCGCTTGCGGCCAAGACCAAGGCGACGTTGTTTCAGACGTGGCATTCGCGGTTTGCAAAAGGCGTGGCGCCGGCGCGCGAGTGGCTACGCGATCGCAAAATCCTGAGCGGACGCATCCTTTGGAAGGAGGATGTGCGTCAGTGGCATCCGGGTCAGAAATGGATCTGGGACGCCGGCGGCTTTGGCGTGTTCGATCCGGGGATCAATGCGATTTCAATTCTCACTGAGATCGCGCCATCGCCCATCTTCGTGCGTGACGCCAAGCTCCATGTCCCCGGCAATTGCGAAGCGCCAATCGCCGCCGACATCACGTTCGCCACCGGCGAGGGGGCGTTGATCTCGGCCGAATTCGATTTCCGCGAATCCGGACGCCAAATCTGGACCATCGAACTCACGACGGACGGCGGTGCGTTGCAGCTCTCATCCGGAGGCGCTGATCTGCGGATCGACGCATGCATCATCGCCCCAGACCAGGATGATGATGAATATCCAAGCCTCTACGCGCGGTTTGCGGCGTTGATCCGCGCCGGAAAGTCCGAAGTCGACGCAGCGCCATTTCAACTGGTGGCGGACGCGTTCTTGGTCGGATCACGTCGCAGCGTAGAGCCGTTCAACGAATAGGCGCTACTTGTTGCTGGCGCGCTTCGCGCGCGACGCCTTCTTTTGCTCAGTGAGCATGAGGTCCAACGCCTCTTGGATCAGCGCCCGCATGAAGCGCTCAGCACTCGGCGCGTTTCCGGCGAGGATCGCATCGGCCACCCGCTTGTGATCGAGCACGCTCGCGAGCGGCACGCCTTTGTACGCATTCGTGCGACGGATGGAGAAACGAAGGGCCGTCTCGATTAGTTCGCGCAATTGGACGAAGAACGGGTTTCCCGTCGCTTCGAGCACGGCGACGTGGAAGGCGATATCCGATTCAAGCGGATCGTCGTCGCCGCGATCCGCCGCGAGCATGCGCTCGATGCCTTTGCTGATCTTGGCGCGTTGTTCGGGCGTGGCGCTGTTCGCCGCCAGCGCGGCCGCGCACGGCTCGAAGGTGATGCGAACCTGGGTGAACTGGATCAGCAATTGCAGCGAAAATTTCCGCTCGAGCATCCAGCGGAGAACATCGGGATCGAACAGATTCCAGCGATCCTCCGGCTCCACCCGCGTGCCTTGCCTTGGCCGCGCGCTTAGCAAACCCTTGGCCGTGAGCATTTTGACGGCCTCACGAAGGACGCTTCGGCTTGCGCCGTAATGTTCGCAGAGTTCGCTTTCGACGGGAAACGGCTTCCCCGAATATTCGCCTCTGATGATGGCGGCGCCGAGATCGTGGACGATGCTGGACGTGAGGTTGAGGCCGGACGGGGAGGGCATTCAAAAGTCCTATTGGAAAAGAACTGTATCATAAATTCGACAAAGCGTAGCAAGGGCATTTATATTATAAACATATGTGACCGATTTTTGTGCGCTCTGATCTAAACGGAGCAGCGCGTTGGTGAACTCGCGATTTGGCGGTGATGCGACGACGTCGGCGCGCGCGCTTCGTCGCATGACAGCGTGCGACAGGTCTTTTCTGCCGGAGGTCGACAGACGCCTCGTGTCGGAACGCGCCTGCGATCCGACTATAGATTTCGGTTTCGGTGTTTCGCAGCGGACGTTCGCCCAACAGGGCGGCGGCGTTGCTGCTCCAACGGACGTCGCCTTTGATGCGTCGCAATGGCGTGCCATCCCTGCTGGCGGCACGATTGGGCGGCGGACTCGCCGTTCACGGCGACGCTAAAAGTTGCATCCGCCACTGAGGACGATTTCCCGCTGATCACGGTCGCATTGTTCGTTCAATGAGCGACGTCAGCCGCTGAGTGACGCGCAGCGTATGCGCCTGGGGCGACAAGGAAGGCCGTTTAATTCTGATGAGCGGCGCGACTTTGCTGGAGTCCCGGCGCGGATGTGGTCAGATTGACGGCGCTGAAGCCGGTCGCGCTGGGTTTGCTCCAAGGATCTTGCGGGCTGGGGCGGCTGAGGTCGTTCCGCGACCCGTGCTTAACCCCCGTTCGGCCCCCCGGGTGAAATTTCTGCAACCAATAGTTTACGTATATCGCTTGATATAGGTCATCCGGCATAACGCCGGGGGGAAGAACGATGACTAGTCCGCAGGCCAACGCGGCGTCGGCGCGTCACTGGCGCGTGGTCCTTCTCTGCTGCTGTTCCATCACGGCGTTGGCGAGCGCACGACAAAGCTGGGCTGAGGACGTCGATCCTTACGCGCTTTCTCCCGAGCAATTGTTCAGCGCCACCGTCGTCTCCGCATCGCGCACGTCGGAGTCTTTGTGGGATTCCCCGGCGGCGGTCTTCGTCATCACCAGCGAGGACATTGCGCGTTCGGGCGCGACCTCGATCCCGGAAGCATTGCGATTGGCGCCGGGCGTGGAAGTGGCGCGCATCAACAGCTCGGCCTGGGCCGTCAGCGTGCGCGGCTTCAACGCGGCGCTGGCCAACAAGCTGTTGGTGATGATCGACGGTCGCGAGGTTTATGATCCGCTGTTTTCCGGCGTCTATTGGGATGTGCAAGACGTTCCGCTGGAGGATGTCGAGCGCATCGAGATCGTGCGGGGCCCGGGCGCCAGCCTCTGGGGCGCCAACGCCGTCAATGGCGTTATCAACATCATCACCAAGAGCGCGGGCGACACGCAAGGCGGGTTGCTCAGCGTGGCCGGCGGCAACGTGGATCGCGCAATCGTCACCGCGCGCTATGGCGGCGGCGAGGGCGACGCGCACTGGCGTGTGTACGGACGCTATTTCGACCGCGCTTCCTTCGACACGGTGTCGGGCGCAGACGCCAACGGCGCGTGGCGGCAATGGCGCGTCGGTTTCCGCGTGGACGTGGATCATACCCGGGACAGTCTAACGCTGCAGGGCGATGCGTACGATTCGGAATCGGGGCAATTGCGCGCTGTTCCTATCCTCGTATCACCCTACGCCGAGATCGTACGCGAGGATATCGCCGCGCATGGCGCCAATGTGCTCGGCCGATGGGCGCATACCTTCGCCAGCGACGGCAAACTGACGACGCAGGCGTATGTCGATTACACGGCGCGAGATCAGATCCCGCTCGAAGACGAACGCCTGACCGTCGATCTCGATACGCAATACGAATTTGCCTCGATGACCCGTCATACGCTGGTGGCTGGATTTCGCTATCGCCATACGCGCGACAGTGTGGGGCAGACGACGATCATCTTCTCGAATCGGTCGAGCAACGAAGAAAGCTTGTACAGCGCTTTTGTGCAGGATCGGATCACGTTGCAGCCGGATCGTTGGGTGCTGACCCTGGGATCGAAGTTCGACCACAACGATTTCACCGGCTTTGAGCTGCAGCCGAACGTGCGGCTACAATGGTTCGACGGCGAGAAGCAGACGGTTTGGGCGTCCGCATCCCGCGCCGTGCGCACGCCGAGCGAGCTGGAGCGTGACCTGACAGTCGTCGCTGGCGTGATTCCGCCCGGCATGCTGCCGCTGCCAGTCAGCGTCCAGCCAACGGCCACGCCTACGTTTGATAGCGAGGTGCTGATCGCCTACGAGGCCGGCTATCGCCGCCGGTGGTCTGACACGATTAACACCGACCTCGCCGCCTTCTACAATGAGTATGATGGTTTGGCGACGCTCAGCCTTTCAGCGCCCACGCTGGGAGCTAATCCCTTGCACATCATTCTGCCGGTGGCGTACACGAATCTGACCGACGGCGTAGCCCGTGGCGTGGAGGCCACGCTCGACTGGCGGCCGGCGCCGCAATTCAAGCTATCGGCGACCTACAGCTACCTGGATATCCACCTTGACGGACCGCCGGCTTCGGCGGCGATCAATGCGGAGGCGGCGGAGGAAACAGCGCCGCGCAACATGGCGAATCTCCGCGCGCAATGGGACGTGAGCGATCGCATGTCGCTTGATGCTACGCTCTATTATACGGATCGCTTGCCGGGTTTTGATCTCGACGCGTCGACCCGGCTAGATCTGCGCGCTGGCCTGCGCCTGACCGACACGGTCGAATTCGAACTTGTCGGTCAGAATGTTTTGGACGACCGGCGCGTCGAATTCGGCGACCCTTCGAATCCGCTGACGCCGGCGATCGATCGCAGCATTTTCGGCAGGCTCACATGGCGCCGTTGAAAGCGCTGCGCCGCCTGAGCCTCGCAGCGCTCTGGATGCTGGCGGCGACGCCCGCGCACGCGCAGCAAAGCGTCCGTCTTGTCGAGCAGGACATCAAGGCGGCGCTGCTTTACAATTTCCTCCTCTACACGGAATGGCCCGCGCCACAGCAGAACAACGTTGTGGTGTGCGTTTATGGCCGTGATCCCTTTTCCGGGCGTCTGGCTTCGATGGTGGGGCGGACCGTCAATCAGCGGCCGATCGAAGTGCGCAGCGTCGCCGAGATTGCTGACACGGACACGTGTGCGCTGCTGTTCGTCAATGCTGAGGAACGGCCGCATTGGCCGCAGTTGCACGCCCATCTGGAACACGCCAGCGTTTTGACCGTGAGCGATTATGACGGCTTCGCCGCCGCGGGCGGCATGATCGAGTTTACAAGAGCCAACAGCCGGATCGCCATGCGCATCAATCGGCGCGCCGTGACAGCGGGTAATCTGGTCGTGGAAGATCGGCTCTTGCGTTTGGCGGAGAGGGATTGAGATGAGACCGCCGAAGCTCTCGGTCAGCCTGCTGCTGCTCACCATTACTGGCGCGCTGACGCTGATGATCGCGACGCTTTCGTTCAAGGACCTTTACGCCAACATCAATCGCATGCACCAGCTAGAGCTGCTGCGGCAGGCGTCCGCATTCGGCGATCAGATGTTCGACGCCGCAGAGAAGCTTTCACTTGAGCGTGATTTATCGACGGCCGCTCTGACTGCGCCGAATGCCGAAGATGCGAATGAACTGCGGCCGCGTCTGACGGAGGTGCGAGCCGCTGTCGATCCGGCGATCGCCGCCGCGCTGGCGAATTCTCACCGCTATCAGTTCGCCGAACTCACGCGGCTCAGGGTCGCCATCGCGGAGCGGATGACCAGAATCCAACGCCTGCGCCAGCAGACGGACGCCGTATTGGCGCATCGCAATGCGCGGCAAGCGCGCGCGCTCGCCGATGAGTGGCCACGGGAAGTTGGGGCACTGACGGACGAGACGGAATCGGTCTGGCTGCGATTTACCGCACGGTTTATCGACATCGATCCGATCGTGACGCTGCACCTCCGCTTCAAGCATTTGCTGCGATCGATCCGCAATGAATCGGCGATGGAACGTGCGCTGATCGCGCAAGCGATCGCACAACCTGCAGGCCCGACGCCCCAGCAAGTGGCGGAATTGCTGCGCGCGGAAGGCGCTGCGGAAGCGGATTGGCATACCAGCCAGGCGATCGCCGAGCAGAGCGGCTTGATGACGACGATTGCACGGCCCTATGCGGACGCGCGCTCGCACTTTGCGACGATGCGCGACATGACGCAGAATCTTTACGCGACGTCCGGGCCGGACTTTCATTCGCTCTTCCCGATGGGGCCGGACCTCTGGTTCGAACTTTCGAACCAGGCCTCCACGACGTTTCAAGGGCTGACGAGCGCTACGGTTCACGCCAGTCAGAGTTATCTGGACACGCTGACCAGACGGGCTCAGCAGGCGATCGTGGGGCAGGTCGTAATGCTGATCCTGGCGATGCTGCTTTGCACGGCCAGTTTCTGGGTCGTCATTGTTCGCGTCGTGGGGCCCATCAACGAGATCGTTGTCGCGTTGCTGAAGACGATGCGCGGCGAGGCCGTGAACGTGCCCGCCACACCGGGTCGGCAGGACGAGATCGGCAAGCTGGCGCAGGTGCTCGAGGCGTTTCGCGCCAACACGACGGAAGTGCGGCGCACCGCGGAAGAGCTGACGCAGAATCAGATGCGGTTGCGCGCGGTCGTCGATCACGCCATGGATGGTCTCATCACGATTGATGAACGCGGCGCGATCCAATCGTTCAATCCGGCGTGCGAACGGATGTTCGGCTATCGTGCGGATGAGATTATAGGGCGGCCGATTACGCTGCTGATCCCTTCGCTCTATGCCGAGGGAGATCCCGGGGACCTCGCCAGTTATGTAGCGGATCCGAGCGCGGCGGCCTCGCATGAGGCGAGCGGGCGGCGGAAGAATCGCTCCAGCTTCCAGATGGATCTGACCGTATCAACGTACGTTCTGAGTGGAGCCACGTATTACTTGGCGATCGTTCGCGACGTGACGCTCCGCAAGGAGGCGGAACTCGCGCTCTTGGGCTACACGCACGCACTGGAGCGCAGCAATCGCGAGCTTGACGATTTTGCTTATATCGCTTCGCACGATCTGAAGGAGCCGCTGCGCGGCATCCACAATCATTCGCGCTTTCTGCTTGAGGACAATGAGAAGTCGCTCGATGAGGAGAGCGCCAAGCGTCTGCATCGCTTGGTCTATCTGAGCCAGCGCATGGAGCGCCTCGTGAACGATCTGCTCTATTTTTCGCGTCTCGGGCGCCAGGAACTGGCGGTGCAGCCGATGGATATGGCGGCGGCGGTGCGCGATATCGAGGCGACCCTGGAGCATTTCCTGGAGGAGCGCGGCGCGCGGATTGTCGTCAAAGGCGAACTGCCGAGCGCGGTTTGCGACAAGCCTCGCGTCACCGAGGTGGTGCGGAATCTCATTACCAACGCGGTCAAATACAACGACAAGGCGGAGAAGGTTGTCGAGATCGGTTTTGTCGAATCCCGATCGCGGCCGACCGGCAAGATCGCGCACAATGTGTATTATGTGCGCGACAATGGGCGCGGCATCGATCCGGAATTCCACAGCGATGTATTTCGGATCTTCAAACGCTTGCAGGCCGGCGAGGGGGCCGAAGACGGAACCGGCGTCGGGCTGACGTTCGTGAAAAAGATCGTCGAACGGCATGGCGGCGAGATCTGGATCGAATCCGAGGTCGGGCGGGGAGCTACGTTCTATTTCACTCTGGAGGCGTCACATGATGACTCAAGGATCAGCCCTGAAGCTGCTTAAGTCCCAGCCGATCCTAATCGTGGACGACAGCGAGGACGATTTCGAGGCGACGAAACGCGCCTTCGTCCGCGCCAGTTTGCGCAATCCGATCCGGCATGCGGCGTCGGGCGAAGAAGCGCTCAAGCTGCTGGAGGCGGAAGATGTGCCGAAACCGGGGCTCATTCTGCTCGATTTGAATATGCCGGGCTTGGACGGGCGCAAGACGCTGGAAATCATCAAACAGTCGGACACGCTGAAGAGGATACCCGTTGTAGTTCTGACGACGTCGGACGACGAGCGCGACGTGCTGGGATGCTATGCACTTGGCGCCAACACCTATGTGCAGAAGCCGGTCGACTTCGACGGCCTGATCGCCGCGGTTCAAAGGCTGAAGGAATATTGGTTCGAGATCGCGATCCTTCCCAGGGAGGGGGGCAATGACTGAAAGCATCCGCGTTCTCGTCGTCGATGACAGCGAGGACGATCGCGCGCTCTATCGGCGCGAATTGAAGAAAGCGTCGCCGGGGCTTTACGACGTGCTCGAAGCCGCTGACGGCGAGCATGGCTTGGCGCTGGCCGACCATAACCAGGTGCGTTGCATTCTGCTCGACTATTCGCTGCCGGGCCGTAACGGCGTCGAGGTGTTGAAGCGCATAAAGGCGCGCCATCCCTTCATGCCCGTCGTGATGCTGACGGGGATGGGGAACGAAAGCGTCGCCGTTTCGGCAATGCAGGCCGGCGCGCAAAACTATATCGTCAAGTCGACGATCACGTCCGAAGAAATTGACCGCGCCGTTCAGCTTGCGATCGCGCACTGCGACATGGAGCGGCGCATCGAAGAACAGAGAATGTCGCTGGAGATCTTTACGCGAGCCTTGGCGCATGACCTCAAGGAGCCGGTGCGCACGATCAAATCGTTTATCTCGGTGTTG
>DASZSK010000276.1:0-9094 GCA_035548735.1 Caulobacterales bacterium
CACAAGACGCATGAATGCGAGTTCGCTGATGTTGGTCGGCAAGGCGGGGCCGTAGAGTTCAAGATCGAGTCCGAAGCGGCCTTTGCGTTTGATCCACTCGATGACGAGATCGCCATCGCTCAGCACTTGGTGATCGATGACGTCGTCGGCCGTCGGGTCCGGCAACGTGCGCCAGCTTTGCCGCACGACGATGTTTGTCGCACCGGTGACGGCCTGGAGCGCTTCGATGATGCGATCGTCTACGGCGTCCAGATCGGAGAGCGGCGCGTACATCACGCGCCCAAGCTTACGCGGCGCTCGCCGGGACTACAAAGGAATCGATGACGCGCTTTTCGCCGGCTTTATCGAAGTCGACGGTGAGCTTGTTGCCTTCCACCACGCGCACGCGGCCATAGCCGAATTTCTGATGGAAGACGCGCTCGCCGACGCCGAAATGAGAATCCTCCGCGCCGGATTTCACCACCAGCCGCGCCTCGCCTTCGAGCATGGGCGGACGCCCGCCGATCGCGCCGCGTTGGCTCTTGCTCTCCTGAGCGCGCCGCCAGCCTGGGCTCTGGTAGCCCGACGTGAAGGGCTCGACCGCCATTTCGCGCACCCCGCGCGCGCCCGCGCCGTAGCCGGTTTCGCTCACCGCATCGACATGGCCGGGCGGCAGTTCGTCGACGAAGCGCGAGGGCAGCACAGTCTGCCAACGACCGTGGATTTGCCGGTTCGCGGCGAAGGATACGCGTGCGCTTTCGCGCGCACGGGTGAGGCCCACATAGGCGAGGCGCCGTTCCTCTTCGAGGCCCTTGTCGCCGTTCTCCTCGATCGAACGCTGCGAAGGAAACACCGTCTCTTCCCAGCCGGGCAGAAACACCAGCGGCCACTCCAGCCCTTTGGCTGCGTGCAACGTGGAGAGGTGCACGTTGTCGCCTTCGGCTTCGTTCTCGATGTCGAGCACTAGGGCGACGTGTTCGAGATAGGCTTCCAGCGTATCGAATTGGCCCATGGCCTGGACCAATTCTTTCAAGTTCTCGAGCCGCGTCTGGGATTGCGGGCTCTTATCGCTGCGGAGCATCTCGGTGTAGCCGCTCTCGTCCAGGATGATCTCGGCGAGTTCGACATGGGAGATGTGGCGCGATTGCTCGCGCCAGCGGTCGAGATCGTTCAGGAAGGCGCGGAGCGCGGTCCGCGCTTTCAGCGGCAAATCTTCACCACGGACCGCTTCGCGCGCCGCCGCCGCCAATGTTCGGTAGCGCGTCGCGCCGCCGCGCGGCTCTTCGCGCGTCTCGATCAGCTCGCCGGTGGATTCATCGAACAGCGGGCCGTGATCCGTCACCCAGCGCGAAGCGGGCTTCGCCGCTTCGGCGTGCAGCTTGGCGATCGTGGTGTCGCCGACGCCGCGCTTCGGCGTGTTCACCACGCGCTCGAACGCGAGGTCGTCGTCTTCCGAGCGCACCAGCCGTAGATACGCATGCGCGTCGCGCACTTCGGTGCGCTCGAAGAAGCGCGGTCCGCCGATCACTTTGTAGGGAATGCGCAGCATCAGGAAGCGTTCTTCGAACGCCCGCATCTGCCAGGCCGCGCGCACCAGCACCGCGCAATCCGAATAGCGCCGACCCTGCTGGATCCAGCCTTCGATATCGTCCGCGATCATGCGTGCTTCGGCCTCGCCGTCCCACACGCCGCGCACTTTCACCCGATTGCCGGGCTCGTCGTCGGTGAACAGCGTCTTGCCCAACCGCGCGCGGTTCTGCGCGATCAGTTGCGCCGCCGCGCCCAGGATGTGCCCGGTGGAGCGGTAGTTGCGTTCCAGCCGCACGACTTTCGCGCCGGGAAAATCGTGTTCGAAGCGCAGGATGTTGTCGACCTCGGCGCCGCGCCAGCCATAGATGGATTGGTCATCGTCGCCAACCACGCAGACATTGTGCGATTGCTGCCCGAGCAGCCGCAGCCACAAATACTGCGCGACGTTGGTGTCCTGATATTCGTCGACCATCAGATGCGTGATCTTGCGGTGATAGTCGGCGAGAACGTCTGGGCGGTTCTGGAAGATGCTGATCATGTGCATCAACAGGTCGCCGAAATCGCACGCGTTCAGGAGTTTCAGCCGCTCCTGATAGAAGGCGTAGAGCGCCGCGCCCTTGCCGTCGGCGAACGCAAAGCTCTCGCCCTTCGGTACACGCTCCGGTGAAAGCGCACGGTTCTTCCAGCTATCGATGAAGCCGGCCAGCGCCCGCGCGGTCCAGCGCTTCTCGTCGATGTTTTCCGCTTCGAGAATTTGCTTGAGCAGACGGATCTGATCGTCGGTGTCGAGGATGGTGAAATTGCTCTTCAGCCCCACCAGTTCCGCGTGCGAGCGCAGCATGCGCGCCGAGATCGAGTGGAACGTGCCAAGCCAGGGCAGGCCGCCGGCGCCGGGACCTAAGAGTTTCTCCACGCGCTCGCGCATTTCGCGCGCTGCCTTGTTCGTGAACGTCACCGCCAGCACGCCCCAGGGCTTGGCGCGTCCGGTGGAGAGCAGATGCGCCAGCCGTGTCGTGAGTACGCGCGTCTTGCCGGTGCCGGCGCCTGCGAGCACCAGAAGCGGGCCATCGAGCGTTTCAACCGCCTCGCGCTGTTCGGGGTTCAGCCCTACGAAATAGGGCGGCGCCGCCATGGCGCGCTGCGAGATGGGGAGGTGTTCGTCGGACATCGATTCTCGAATGCGGCGTTCTAGCACGAATAGAGAACAGATAGGCTTGGCTTTTCTGCAGCCTGCCGGGGCGCTCGACGCCTTGGTCCTTGACTCAATGTAAGGTATTGCTTACGGTAAGTTATGGCTTACGAAAAAGCGCTCGCCGTTCTGGCTGACCCGACTCGGCGCGCCGTGTTTGAGCGGCTGCGCGAGGGGCCGCGCTCGGTGGCGGAGATTGCGTCGGGCCTGCCGGTGAGCCGTCCGGCGGTTTCGCAGCATCTGAAAGCGCTCAAGGACGCCGACCTCGTCCGCGACGAGGCGCGCGGCACGGCGCGCATCTATCGCATTCACGCGCCGGGGCTTCGCGACCTGCGCGATTGGCTCGACGGGTTCTGGGACGAGGCGCTCACGCGCTTCAAAGATTATGCGGAGGGTGACGATGACGGTGGTTGAACTTGCGCCTGTGGTGAAGACCGTCGACGTGCGCCGCTCCGCGCATGACGCCTTCCGCATTTTCACGGAAGAGGTCGCGCGCTGGTGGCCAATGGAGACGCACACGCGTGCGCGCTCGGCCCAAGGCCAGTTCACCAAGAGTGTCGTCATCGAGCCGCGCGTCGGCGGGCGCGTCTATGAAATGCTGCAGGACGGGGCGGAATTGGATTGGGGCCGGGTGTCGGCGTACGAGCCCGGCGCGCTTTTCGCCATGCAATGGAGCTTGGGCAAACCGCTCGAAAACGCCTCGCTTGTTTCGGTTCGGTTTGAGCCGCTGAGCGATCAGAGCTGCCGCGTCACGCTTACGCATGAGAATTGGGAGCGCCTGGGCGCCGACGCCAAGAGTTCGCGCGACGCCTACGCCAATGGTTGGGCCACTGTGTTCGAGAAATGCTTCGCCGACTACGCCGGCCGTCTTTGAGGGAGAACGAGCATGAGTATGCGCATCCACGCGTTTCCGCCGAGCCCGCGCGCCTTCAAGGCGCTCGTCGTCGCGAACCATGTCGGCGCCGATTTCGAGCTGCGGCTGATCGATCTCACCAAGGGCGAGCAACGCCAAGCCGACTACGTCGCGATCAATCCCAACATGAAAATGCCGGCGCTTGAAGATGGCGATCTGAAGCTCTGGGAGTCCAACGCCATCTTGAATTATCTGGCCGCCAAGCATCCCGAGAGCGGACTCCTGCCCGCCGATGATCGCAAGCGCGCCGATGTGTTGCGCTGGCAGTTCTGGGAATCGACCACCTGGGATCCGGCCTGCGCAATCCTCGTGTTCGAACGTGTGGTGAAACCGGCCTTCGGCGGCGGCGCGCCCGATCCGGTGAAGGTCGAGGAGGGCCTGGAGAAAGTGCGCCGCGCCGCTGCCATTCTCGACGCGCAACTCGACGGCCGCGCTTTCGTTTGCGGCGATGCGCTTACGATCGCCGATTTCTCCCTCGGCGCCGTGCTCACCATGAAGGATTTGGCGCAGCTTCCGCTCGAGCCCTACGCCAATATTCGCCGATGGGGCGCGCAGCTTGAAGCGCTGCCGGCGTGGCAGGCGACCTCCGCGATGCAGGCTTCGGCCTTCAAGGCCGCCGCCGCTTAGCGCTTCTGGAACGAAACGAACCGCGAGGGGTCGCCTCGCCGCGCGCCGATTTGCTACAAGGGATTCGGATCAGCGGCGGGGAGGCCCATGGCCGACGTCTTCATCTCCTATGCGCGCGAGGACAAGGCGCGCGCCGATCAAGTCGCGCAGGCGCTGAAAAGCGCGGGCTTCGACGTGTTTTGGGATACCGAAATTCCGCCCGGTCAGACCTGGGCGGACTATATCGAAGGCAAGCTGGCGACGGCGAAGATTTCGGTCGTGCTGTGGAGCGCGACATCGACGAAGTCGCAATGGGTGCGCGAGGAAGCGCGCATGGGCCGCGACCACGGCAAGCTTATCCCGGTGATGATCGACGCGACGCCGGCGCCGTTTGGGTTCGGCGAAGTGCAGGCGGCCGATCTTTCCAGTTGGAACGGCGACGTGAACGATCCGCGCTGGGTGCGTTTTCGCTCCGCCGTGGAGATGGGCGTGCAGCGCGCGAGCGGGTCGACACCCGCATCGCCACCACCACCGCCGCCGCAACAACAGCAGAATTATGCGCCGCCTCCGCCGCCGCAACCGCCGCCGCCGCAACCGCCGCCGCGTCAGCAGGAGCAGGGCGGCTCGGCGTTCGCGAACATCCCGTTGCTCAACGCCAAGACCACGCCGGGCTCGCCCTGGTTCTACATCCAGAAGTGCCTCAAGCTTTATGTGAACGCCAAGGGCCGCGCACGCCGCGCGGAGTTTTGGTGGTTCATACTCTTTCAATTCTGCCTCGGCTTCGTCGCGGGTTTTCTCGACGCGATTTTGTTTGGCGTGAATCCGGACAGCGGAACGGCCACGCAGGTGCTCTCCACCATTGTTGGTTTCGCGCTGCTGGCGCCTGGCGTGTGCGTCGCCATTCGCCGGTTCCATGATCGCGGCCTGAGCGGCTGGCTTTATGGCGCGGCGGTTGGCGCCATCGTCGTCGGCGCCGTCCTCGCCGTCGAGATCCCCGCGCTCGGCGGCCTCGTCATCATCGCGGCTGTGGGCGCGGTCCTCTTCGTTTGCGTGATGCCGGGCCAACCGGGTGCGAACAAATTCGGCCCAGACCCCAAACAGACCCCGGCCGACGTGTTCTGAGTCTCGCTCTCCGCCAGCGCCATGCTAGAGATGGCGCGAAGCGGGAGGGATCATGGCCGACGTTTTCGTTTCCTACGCGCGGGAGGATCGGGCGCGCGCGGACCTAGTCGCGCGGAACCTCGCCGCCATGGGGATCGAGGTGTTCTGGGATTCTGAAATCCCGCCGGGGCAGACCTGGGCTGATTACGTCGAAGCCAAGCTCTCCAAGTGCAAAGCGGTTGTCGTGCTGTGGAGCGAAACCTCTACCAAGTCGCAATGGGTGCGCGAGGAAGCGCGCATGGGGCGAGACCGGGGCAAGCTTATTCCGGCGATGATAGACGGCTCGGTGGCGCCGTTTGGGTTCGGCGAAGTGCAGGCCGCCAATCTGTCGACATGGAACGGCGAGCCGGATCATGCCGAATGGCGCCGCTTCGCTGAAGCTGTGCGCAACGCCGCCGGAGCGCCCGTGCACAATGCGCCGCCGCCGACGCCACAGCCGATGCCCGCGCGCCCTGCGACCGTTCCGCCGCCGACGGTTGCTCCGCCGCAAGCATTCGCGAGCGCGCCCGCCGCCAGCAACGTCATTCCCGGCGCGCAGCATGGCGTCAAACCGATATGGATCATTGGCGGTATGGCCGCGCTCGCTGCGGTCCTCGTCATCGCTTACTTGCTCGGCCGCAATCCCAATCCGCCGCCGCAGCCGCAGCCCGACACCGTGGTCACGACGACGGATGCGCCCGCGCCTTCGAACGACGGGTCGCCGCAGGCGATCATCCTGGCGCAATTGCAGGGTGATCAGCAGGCGCTGTCGCAGCAGGGCTTCCAGATGGTGAGCCAGCCGGCGACCGGCGGGCTCGCGCAAGGCCAGACGTGGAATATGCCGGTGCAGCTCGTACCCGGCGTCGATTATCGCTTGGTCGGCGTCTGCGATCGCGACTGCAGCGATCTCGATCTCGTGCTGCTCGACCAGCAAGGCAACATCGTCACGCAAGACACCGCGACTGACGATCACCCGGTTGTTTCCGTACAAACACAATATGCCGGTAATTACGTGATCGAGGTGCGCATGTACCAGTGCTCGGTCGCGCCTTGTTACTACGCCGTGGCGCTGTACGGCCGGCGTTAGAGCCGGTTCTTCAGCACGTAGACGCGCACCGCCGAGGCGAGCGAGGCTTCGCTGCCGTCTTGTTCCCGCGCGGCGTCGATCTCCGCGAGCAGACGCGGCAGGCTCAAGCTGCGCTGCGCCGCGATCTGCGACAGCGCCTCCCAGAATTCGTGTTCGAGTGCGATCGAGGTTCGGTGCCCGGCGATCCGAACAGACCGCTTCTGCAAGGCGCCCTTAGCCATCTGTATCGTCGCGTTTGTGGCCGTCATGCGCTTTCGCCGCCCGTTCTTGTTCCGCCTTCGTGAGCTTCTTCTCAGCCTTGGTGCGTCCATGCGCGACGCGGTTGGCTGCGGCCTCCGCCTCCGCTTCGGCACGCGCGCGCTGTTTGCGGACGCGCTTCAGGTTGACGATGTCGCTCACGCGCCGAATGTAGTCACGCCGTACCGCTCGTCCAAGCGGGGGCACGAAAAGTTTAGGGCTTGTTCTACGCGAATGATCGTGCCAGCGCGCGTTTCATGGTGAAAAATTGTGTCAACACGTGTCGGCGCGCTCGCGCCGGAGCGTGGGTGAGGGCTGTGTTTGGATCGGAACGAAGACGCGGCCGCGCTTGTTGATCCGACAAGTTCAAGGCGCGCTTCGGCGCGCATTTCCCGCGAAAGGAGAGCATCCATGATCGACGCAAACGCTATCCGCGAGCACATGGAAGTGGTCGGTTCCGACGGCAAGCATATCGGCAAGGTCGACCATGTCATGGGCGCGGACCTGCAGCTCACGCGTTCGCTGGGCGTCGGCTCCCACCATCTGCTGCCGCTGACCTATGTCGAGCGCGTCGACGACAAGGTTCGGCTTTCGATCACGGAAGACGAAGCCAAGAGAAGCTGGCGCGAACTGCACTGAGTGCGCTTCGCAACGGCGAAGAGGCGCCGCGCGGCGCTTTTTTTCATTCCGGCGCGATCATCTTTTCCGGGCGCACGATGGCGTCGAAGTCCTCGCCGGGAATACCGTCTTTTACGGCTTCCTCGCGCAGCGTCGTGCCGTTCTTGTGCGCGGTCTTGGCGATCTTGGCGGCGCGGTCGTAGCCGTATTTCGGCGCGAGTGCGGTCACCAGCATCAGCGAGCGGTCGAGATTGGCTTTGATGTTATCTTCGCGCGCGGTGATCCCCGCGACGCAATTGTCGGTGAAGCTGACGGCGGCGTCCGCCAGCAGGCGCGACGATTGCCAGAAATCGTACGCCATCACCGGATTGAACACGTTGAGTTCGAAATGGCCGCTGGCGCCGGCGAAGGTGATGGCGGCGTGATTGCCGAACACCTGACAGCAGACCATCGTCAGCGCTTCGCACTGGGTGGGGTTGACCTTCCCCGGCATGATCGATGAGCCGGGCTCATTTTCCGGCAGCATCAGCTCGCCCAAACCGGAGCGCGGACCGGACCCCAAAAAGCGGATGTCGTTGCCAATCTTGAAGAGAGCGGCGGCGGCGCTGTTGATCGCGCCATGCGCGAACACCATCGCGTCGTGCGCCGCGAGCGCTTCGAATTTGTTGGGCGCCGTCACGAACGGCAGACCTGTGATCGCAGCGATTTTCTCCGCCACTTTTTCGGCGAAGCCGATCGGCGCATTGAGGCCGGTGCCAACCGCGGTGCCGCCTTGCGCGAGTTCGTAAAGGCCGTAGAGGCTTTCCTTCAGCCGCGTATTGGCGTTGGAGACCTGCTGTCTGTAGCCGGAGAATTCCTGGCCCAAGGTCAGCGGCGTTGCGTCCTGCGTATGCGTGCGACCGATCTTGATGATGTGCGCGAAGGCTTCGCTCTTGGCTTTGAGCGCGGCCTCGAGATGCGCCAGCGCCGGCATCAAGGTGCGCGCCACCATCTCCGCGGAGGCGATATGCATCGCCGTCGGGAACGTATCGTTCGACGACTGGCTCATGTTCACGTGATCGTTCGGGTGCACCGGCTTCTTCGAGCCTTTGACGCCGCCGAGCATTTCGATGGCGCGGTTCGAGATCACCTCGTTGGCGTTCATGTTGGATTGCGTGCCGGAGCCGGTCTGCCACACGGCCAGCGGGAAATGTGCGTCGAGCTTGCCGTCGATGACTTCCTGCGCGGCGGCGACGATGGCTTCGCCGATCTTCCGATCGAGCCGGCCTAGCTCCATGTTGGCTTCGGCCGCGGCGCGCTTCACCACGCCGAGCGCGCGGATGATGGGCTGCGGCATTTTTTCCACGCCGATTTTGAAATTTCCAAGCGAGCGCTGCGCTTGCGCGCCCCAATAAGCATCATTGGGGACCTCGATCGGGCCAAACGTATCGGTTTCGGTGCGGGTGGACATTGGAAGGAAGCCTCAAGGCGCTATAGTCGTAGAAGGGGATATGGGGATGGGGCTGGAGGATCAAGCCGATTGGCGCGCCGTCCTGCGCGGCATGCAAACGCTGCGCGAGCTGCGCCGTGAAACGCCGGGCGAGATCGCCGCTGAGCGCCTCAATGACGACGTTGTCCTACAGGGCGCGGCGGAGAACCCCGACCATAGCGAGGCGGGCCGCAAGCTGGCGGCCGATGCGCTGCTGAAGCGTGGCGCGCCGCGTCACTGGCGTCTGCGTGTGCCGGGCTTTATCACGGCGAAAGATCTGGAGCGCGGCCCGCGCTTGTTCTTCGGCTTCGGCCGCGCCGTTCGGAA
>DASZSK010000277.1:0-2825 GCA_035548735.1 Caulobacterales bacterium
CGACCTTCCACGGCCAAGCCACCGCGAGCGGCGAGCCATTCGATCAAGAAGCCCTCACCGCCGCGCACCCGACGCTGCCGATCCCGAGCCTGGTGCAAGTGACGAACCTCGAAAACGGCCGCGAGGTGATCCTGCGCGTCAATGATCGCGGGCCGTTCGTCGGCGATCGCGTGCTCGACGTTTCGCACAAGGCGGCGGAAGTGCTGGGCTTCGACCAGCAGGGTCATGCCCGGGTGAACGTGCGGTATCTGGGGCCCGCGCCGCGTCATGTTACTGACGGCGTCATGGCGCAGGGCGCGCCGTCGCCCGCGACCCCGCCAGCTGTGCAACCCGTCTCTGCCTCCGTCGCCGCCGATGGACCCCGCTCGTTACTTCCCCCAACGCAACCCGTCGCCGACGACAATGCGCCGAGCGAATTCGCGCCCATCCAGCCCAGCGAAGCGAACGTGACGCCGGTCGCCTACCAAGTTGCTGCTGCGAGCGGCTATTTCGTCCAGGTCGGCGCCTTTTCCGACGCCGCCAACGCCCAGCGCGTCGGGGCGGCCGTCCGCTCTGCTGGTTCTGTGCAGGTCGACACCCGCCAAACGGCCCAAGGGCAATTGTATCGGGTGCGCATCGGTCCGTTTGCGGATCGGGAAGGGGCCCTATCCGCTCAGCGCACGCTGGCGGACCTTGGTTACGCCCAAACCATCCTCGCCGCGCGCTGAAAGCGCACCGCGCCGGTTTATTGACGCAATACGGCCTCGGCGGTTTGTTCTAACCGTCTGCCTGTGAGAACGAGTCGGATCTTCGGATGATGAAGCGCGTCTTGGCGATGGTGATGGTTGCGCTGGTTGCGCTGACGAGCGTGGACGCATCCGCACGCGTGCGTTCGCACCGTCGCGCGACGCACGCCGCTCCAGCGGCCGCCGCTGCGCCAGCGCCCGCGCCGGTCTCGAACGACCCGAACGCGCCGTTCACGAGCCCCGCGACCCACGCCGTGATCATGGATGGCGACAGCGGCGCCATCCTCTATTGCCAGAATTGCGACGCGCCGATGCCGCCGGCGTCGATGAGCAAGCTGATGACGGTGCTGGTCGTCGCCGATCTGCTGAAGGCGGGGCGTCTGCGTTTCGATCAGCGCTTGCATGTGAGCGAGAACGCCTGGCGCCACGGCGCCATGAGCGACGGCTCGCACATGTTCCTCGAACTCAACTCCGACGTGACCATCCGCGATCTGTTGAGCGGCGTCATCATCGTTTCCGCCAATGACGCGTGTATCGTGCTGGCTGAAGGCATCGCCGGTTCGGAAGATGCGTTCGTAGCGATGATGAACCGCCGGGCCCAGGAGCTCGGCCTGCGCTCGGCGCATTTCATGAATTCGACTGGCCTGCCCGATCCGCAGCACATTATCTCAGCGGCCGATCTGGCGCGCCTGACGCGCTATCTCGAAAGCAATCACCCGGAACTCTACCGGCTCTATTCGCAGCGCACGTTCACCTACAACAATCACACGCAGGAGAACCGCAATCCGCTGCTGGAAGGCTTTGCGGGCGCCGATGGCGTGAAAACCGGCCACACCGACGCCAGCGGCTATGGATTGGTGGGATCGGCTGTGCAGAACGGCCATCGCCGCATCATCGTCTTCAACGGCATGCCAAGCATGGCGGCGCGTCGCGCCGAGTCGATCCGGATGATGCACGCCGCGTTCGATCGCTTCGCCGTCACCCGCATCGCCGCGCGCGGCCAGCAAGTGGGTGAAGCGCAAGTCTGGCTCGGCTCGCGCCGCACCGTGCCGCTCATGGCGAAGACCGACATCGTCATCGGCGGCACGCGTCAGCAACAGGCGCTGATGACGGCGCACATCATCTATAGCGGGCCGCTGCATCCGCCGGTGGCGCAAGGCGCAGAAGTGGCGCGCCTGATCGTCGAAGGTCCCGGCTTGCCGACCCAGGAATTTCCGCTCGTGGCCGGGCAGCGCGTCGGCAAGGCCAATTGGTTTGCGCAAGCCTGGGAGGGCCTGCATTTGACGCTCGCCGGCGGCTCGTGACGCAGGGACGCTTCGTCACGCTGGAAGGCGGCGAGGGCGTCGGCAAATCCACTTTAGCGCGCGGATTGTGCGAAGCGCTCCGCGCGCGCGGCCACGAAGTCGTGCAAACGCGTGAACCAGGCGGCTCGCCTGGCGCCGACGAAATCCGCGCGTTGCTCGTGCGCGGCGACGCCGCGCGCTGGAGTGCGATGGAAGAGGCGCTGCTGTTCGCAGCGGCCCGCTCCAATCACCTGACGCAGACCATTCGGCCTGCGCTCGCGCGCGGCGCCTGGGTCGTGTGTGATCGCTTTTATGATTCCACGCGCGCTTACCAGGTCGCGGCGGGCGGGCTCGATCCGAAAGCGCTGGAGGCGCTCAACGCGTTGATTGAGGCGCCCGCGCCGGACCTGACGCTGGTTTTGGATCTCGTTTCCGAAGCTGGGCTCGGACGTTCTCGCGGCGCTGAAGCCGGCGAGGATCGTTTCGAACGCAAGGACGCGTCATTCCACGCTCGCGTACGGGCCGCATTCCTCGAAATCGCGGCCGCGGAACCCGGGCGTTGCGTCGTTATCGACGCAGGCAAGAGCGCATCAGAGGTTCTCCAGGCGGCGCTGGACGCTATAAACTCGCGGCTATGAAGGCCGAGAAACCGCCCGTCGACACGGACCGCGAAGCCGGCGCGCCGCATCCGCGTGAGACATTCTCGTTCGTAGGCCACGACGCGGCCGAACACGCGCTGGCGGACGCGCTCAAGTCTGAGCGCATGCATCATGCTTGGTTGCTGGCCGGCCCGAAGGGCTTGGGCAAAGCAACGTTG
>DASZSK010000278.1:0-4248 GCA_035548735.1 Caulobacterales bacterium
GAATCCTCGCAATGCATCATCATGGACCCGGCCTCGCACCAAGCGAGTTTGATGGTCACGTTCGGAGCCTGACAGCATGAAACGCTACTGGATGTTCGCGCCGCTTCTGGCGCTGCTGGCGTGCGGGCAACCGCAAGCGACTGCGGAAAAATCCGCGACGTCCGCGCAAGCGCAGGACGCCTGTGTGGCGCAAGCGACGCGGAACTGGCCGATCGGCGGGCAGACGTTCCGCGTCGACGCTTCTGCCCATGGTCCATCCTGTTCGATGGCGGAAGCCACGCTCATCATCCGCGCGCCGGACGGCGCCGTGCTGTTCAGCAAGACCTACGCGATTTCGCAGATCTCCCTGTCGTTCAATCCGAATGGCGATCAGGGCACGCTCAACGACGATCTCAATTCCTGGATCGAAAACCAGGCGCCCGGCGCCAACGCTTCGTCGCTGCCCGCATGGCCCGCCGGCGCCGAGAAGCCCCCGCAATTCCAGCCGGCGGCAACACGTGACGTCTACGAAGGCGCGCGCACGGCGCAGCGCCCGCTCTTCTGCTATCCCGACGATGGAGAGAGTCATGCGTGCGTCGCCGTCGACGCGACGGCGCACTCCGCGGTGTTGCTGGGAAGCCGATTATTCGAGCGCGACTGAACGCAGTTGGCGTTAGGCATGCCGCTTTTCAAACGGCGCAGCACAACCTACCTTCAAAATTCCGGCGGCTGGCGCCGGGCTTTCGTAGAAAGGAGGTGATCCATGTCTCATTGTCACCCGTCAGGGGCTTCTCAATTAGGCTGGACCACCTTGAGCGCTCGCTCTCTGAGGGTCGCCGCCTAACGCGAGTTCGCCCGAAAGGGACAGACAATGTGAAGGGCCGTGGGGAAACCCGCGGCCCTTCGGTTTTTCGATGCGCTTAAAAAAGAGGGGCGGGATCGCTCCCGCCCCAAGAAAGTCTCCTAGCGCAAGAAAATCAGGAGGCGTGTGCGACGCGCCGGAATGGCGTTTTCCAAAGCCCGTAGATCGCCATGCCGGTGGCGACGAGGCCTGGCGCGGCAAGCGCCGAGGCGCCCAGCGTGTCCACCGCATCGGCGCGGCCGCCGAAATAAGTTGCGCCGGCCAGCACGATCAACGCCGCGCCGAACACGAACAATGCGAGCAGCCCAACCGTTTCGACGGTGGCGTGGAAGTGTTGCTTGAACTGATCGGCGCGCGCGGCGCGCACGCGCGCATTGCGGATGCGGCGATCGATCTGCCGCTTTTCCTTTTTCTCGGCGGCGGCTTCGTCAACACGACGCGCCACGGGTTTGGCGTGCGCCGTGACAATTTCTTCTTCCGCCTCATCATGGGCGGCGATCTGCTCTTCGGTTGCGACCTGCGTCAGCAACAGCGCTTCCGTCGCCGGCTCCGCCTTCAGCACTTCGGTGATGATCTGCGCAGGTTCGGCCTTCGGCGCGATTACCGTCGCCTTCGTCACGTCAGGCGCCGGCGCGAACGCGATCGGCGCACCGAGGATCGAGGCGGCGTGATCCAGCTTGGCGCGCATGAACACCGACGGCGCGGTTTCGACCGGCGCATCCGCGAGGAACAACGCCTTCTCGGCGGCGCGACGGCGCACCAGGGCGTCGATCACTTCGAGCTCGCCACCGACATCGCTCTTGCGCCACGCATCCATCGCGCAGCCCGCGGCGACCACATGGCCGGCGTTCAACTTGCGCAGCACATCGCTCTTCTCGAACGTCTCGAGCCCGAGCGAGAAGGCGAACGACACCAGCGCATCGAATTGCTGCTGGCTGATCTCAACCTTCACCAGCGTATTCACGGCGATCTCGATGGGCGCCAGATCGAGCGCCAACAGCGCACGCGCCTCAGCCCGCTCCACCGGGGCGCCGGCGTCGCCGATGCGCACATGGCCGTGGCCCACCACCCAATTGCCGTCCGGCAGTTGGGTCGGCGCCGCGCGGAAGCCCTCGAACTGCTGGATCAGGGCCAATCCGTCAGCGGAGATGGCGTGAGACGACATGGGATGCGCTCCAAAACCGAGAAATCTGTGGGCCGCCTTCCCGTTTTGAGACGCGTCAGCGGCCTTCCCTCGCCTCAGACGCAAGTCGGGCGCCGCGTTCGCCCGGTTGGGGCGAGCGCCCGCGCCTTTGCCTTGAAAAAGCCGCTTGACCCCGCCGTTTACAGGCGTAATCGTACAAGAAATTACGGATGTAATCGCAGATGCGGATCAGCGCGGCCGAAAGTCAGGTGATGGAAGTCCTGTGGCGGGACGGTCCCTCGACCGCCGAGGACGTGGCCGGCGCCATCGGCGCGGACCAGAACTGGACGCCAGCGACGGTCAAAACGCTGCTTAACCGGCTGTTGACCAAGGGGGCCGTCTCCGCCGAGCGGATCGGCCGGCGCTATCTCTATGCGCCGCAGATCGCCCGCAGCGACTACGTTCACGATGAGAGCAAGGGCCTTCTCGACCGCCTGTTCGACGGCAAGCTGGCCCCGCTCGTCTCGCACTTCGCGGAAACCAAGCAGCTCAGCCCGCAGGACATCGCCGAACTGAAACGCCTGATCGAGGAACTCGACGATGACGGCGCCTGAGTCTCTCAACGCGATTGCGCCCTACGCGGTCCTGCTGGTCACGTTGGCCTGCACCTTTGCGCTTCTGCGCCTCGTCGAGGAGATCGACGATGCATCCTGAACATCTCGACGCCTGGGTCCAATTCGCGGCTCTGCTGATCGCGCTCGCGGGCGTGATCATGGTGGTTCGCTTGATCAAGGAACTCGACGATGGCGTCTGAGCTGATCGAAACCGGAATCCGGTTCAACCTCATCCTCGCCGCATCTATCCTCGTCGTGCTGGTGCTGCGCGCGCCCATGCGTCGCCTGTTCGGCGCGCGCATCGCCTACGCGCTTTGGCTGATGCCGCCGCTCGCGGCGGCGATGTGTTTCGCGCCGCGGCGTATTGAGATCATCCGTCTGCCCGCTCAACCCCTGGCGCAGATCGCGCCATCCGCGCCGGCGCTTGATCCGACGCCATGGATCGCCGGCGCCTGGGTCGCTGGCGCGCTCGTCTTTCTCGCCGTCCTTGCGCTTCGCCAACATCGCTTCGTGCGTTCGCTCGGGCGCCTTGTGCGCCGCGGCGAGCGCGTCTTCGGCGCGCAGTCGCAAACCGGCCCCGCCGTGGTCGGCGCGCTCTGGCCGAAGATCGTCACCCCGGCGGACTTCGAACACCGCTACAGCGAAGAAGAGCGCGCCGTGGTGCTGGCGCACGAACGCGCGCACATGCGCCAGGGCGATCCGCTGATCAATGCGCTCGCCGCACTGATGCAATGCGTCAATTGGTTCAATCCGCTGGTGCATATCGGCGTGCGCGCCTTGCGCGTCGACCAGGAACTGGCGTGCGACGCCGCCGTCATGGCCCGGGTGGGTCAACCGCGCCGCATCTATGCAGAAGCGATGTTGAAAGCGCACGCGGCGCCGCTGGGGCCGCTGGTTTGCGCATGGCCCGCGCCCAGCCTCAACCCTTTGAAGGAGCGCATCGCCATGTTGAAACGCACACCGCCTAGCCGTTCGCATCTGCTGCTCGGCGCCGCCGTCGTCACGATCGCCACGTTCGGCGTCTGCACCAGCGCTTGGACCGCGCAGCCCGCGCGCATCGTCGCGCTGCAGGCGCAAGCCGAAGCGCCGAAGGGCGAAGATGTGCGTGCCGAGCCCACGGCGGACGTCGATCTCGAGGTCAATCCGCAAGCCGACGCCGACATCGATCTCAACGTGGACACGCCGGAATTTCAGGCGCGCGTCGACGAACTCACGGAAGACGCCATGCGTCTCGCGCATGAGGCGTTCGTATCCGCCGACGCGAACGCCGATCATCGACCCGCCATGTCGCCGCAACAGCGCGCCCAGCTGGAGCGCGAAATCCGCAACAATGCGTGGCGAATCCGCCGCGACTCCATGCAGCAAGCGCGCGCGGCCATGGTTCAGGCGCGTGCGGAAATCGAGCTTCAGCGCCCGGTCATCGATATGCAGATGCGCGAAGAACTCGCGCGCCAGCGCCCCGAGATCGACGCGCAAGTTCGCAACGACTTGCGGGCCCAAGCCGAACAGCTGCGCGCCCAGGCTCGGCAATTCCACGCCGAGCAGGACCACATGAGCGCCAACGAGCGCAACCAGCGCCAGGCGGCGCTCGAAGCGCAGGCTCAAGAGGTCGCCGCGCACGCCGTGAGCATCGCGCAGCGCGCCCTGGAAAACGCGCTCGCGGGGCTCGA
>DASZSK010000279.1:0-2315 GCA_035548735.1 Caulobacterales bacterium
ATCGTGTTAGCCACCGCTTCCGATCGCGCCGCCGCCGATCTGGTCGCGGCTCATGTCGGCGTATTCGACGCCGTATTCGCCTCCGACGGCGAAACCAATCTCAAATCGCATCGCAAAGCCGAACGTCTGGCGGAAGCCTTCCCAGAAGGCTTCGCCTATGCCGGCAACGAGATGGCCGATCTGAAAGTGTGGTCGAAGGCGTCGCATGCTGTCGTGGTGAATGCGCCGGCATGGCTAAGCGATCACGCGCATCGCGCCTTCAAAGTCGAACACGCGTTCGCGCCGCAAAGCCAAGGCGCGCTCGCCCTCATCAAGGCGCTCAGGCCGCAACAATGGGCCAAGAACATCCTGGTCTTCCTGCCGATGCTGGCCGGCCAGGGCTGGTTCGACATGAGCGCATGGAAGGAAGCGCTGATCGCCTTCTTCGCGCTCTCTTGCACCGCGTCGAGCGTCTACCTTGTCAATGATGCTGCCGACATCGACGCCGATCGGCGCCATCCGCGCAAGCGCCGCCGTCCGTTCGCGGCCGGCGCCGTCTCGCCTCTTGCCGGACTCGCGCTTGCGGTCGTGCTGTGCGCCGCAGGCTTTGCGCTCGGCGCGCTCGCGCATGTTGCGGGGCTGGTTGGCCTCTATCTCGTCGCCACGACGCTCTACACATTCTGGCTGAAGCGTATGGTGCTGGTGGACGTTTTCCTGCTGGCCGGGCTTTACACTTTGCGCGTGGTGCTTGGCGGCGCAGCGAGTGGCTACATCGCCTCGTCCTGGCTGCTCGCCTTCTCGACCTTCTTCTTCCTGAGCCTCGCACTGGTAAAGCGCGTCGTCGAAGTCCGCGCGCTGCAAGCCGTCGGCTCGACCACACTGATGCGCCGCGGCTATCACGTCGCCGACGGACCGGTGCTCACCATGATGGGCATCAGCGCAGGCTTCGTCGCCGCGCTGGTGCTCGCGCTCTACACCCAAAGCGAGACGGTGACATCGCGCTATCACGCCCCGCTCGCGCTCTGGGCGCTGCCCGCTGTCGTGGTGTTCTGGATGTGCCGCGTCTGGCTCAAGACGGCGCGCGGCGAAATGACGGACGATCCGCTTGTGTTCGCCTTCCGCGATCGCGCCTCGCTGGCGATTGGCGCGATTGCAGCGGCAGCCTTCGCCTACGCGGCGCTGGGCTAGCGAAAGACGACGAGCCGCGACGCGACGAAATTCCAGATCAGCACCAGCGCCGTGGCGATCACCTGCGCCAGCAAATAGTAGAGCCCGACGCGGATCAGCCCCGCGACGATCGCGCCATTGATCAGCGCGCCGATGAAAACCACGATCAGGAATTTCACGAGGCCTGTGGCGAATTCCGGCTTCACATCGAAGGTGAAGCGACGGTTGAGCGTATAGCTGACCAAGGCGCCGGCGCTGTATCCGAGCGTGGTGGCCACCACCGGCGCGACGCCCAGCCCCTCCTTCAAGCCAATCAGGATGGAATAATGCACGGCTGTCGCCACTGCGCCGACCGCCGCAAAGCGCACGAACTGCCGTGTGACCTCATGCGCGGCGAGGCGGTTGATCAATTCCGGCGTCATGTCCTGCTTGCGGTAGCCTGTGGCGCGGATGGAACCTGTGGCGGCAGCGATGTCAATCGCGCGAAATTTTCGCAACGAATAAATTTACGAGGTTTTTTCTCCCTGTTCGCCATTGGTGACCCTGCGTCGGGTCTCTATATGCCCGGCAGCCCGTGGGGCGGGCGGAACGAGCGCGGGGAGCTCGGGCAGACTTATGAACTTGACGTATCTATTCAGCCCGCTCGGGCGCAGCGCGACAAGTGTTCGGGCGTGGCGGCATGTCGTCACCGCCACGGCGATCGTTGCGGCCGTGACGCTGTCTGCCTGCGGCAAGACGGCCGCTCAAGGCGATCCGCCGCCGCCCGAGGTGGGCGTGGTCGAGATCAGTCCGCAAACCTATGAGCCAACCGTCAGCCTTCCGGGACGCGTCTCGGCGTACGAAGTCTCCGAGGTTCGCCCGCAGATCGGCGGCATCGTGCTGCGGCGCGCCTTCCGCGAAGGCGCGCAGGTCACGGCCGGCCAGCTGCTTTATGAAATCGATCCGTCGGAAGCGCGCGCTTCCGTATCAAGCGCCGAGGCGGCGGCGGCTTCCGCACAAGCGCGTTTCCAGCGCTACCAGCACCTGATCGACATTCACGCCATTAGTCAGCAGGAATTCGACGATGCGCGCGCGGCCGCCGATCAAGCCAATGCGGCGCTGCAAAGCGCGCGCATCAATCTGCGCTACACGCGCATCACCGCGCCCATCAGCGGCGTGATCGGCGCTTC
>DASZSK010000280.1:0-3657 GCA_035548735.1 Caulobacterales bacterium
CCCACCAGGCCATGGTCACGAGGTTGCCGAACCACTGGTGCGCGATCTCGTGCGCGATCGTCTCGAACGCCGCCTCGCGCCGCGCCTGCGACGACGTGGCCGGATCGTAGAGGATCGCGGTGTCGATGTAGGTGATGGCGCCCCAGTTCACCATCGCGCTGAAGCTCGAGAACGCCGCCGGCACGGCGATCTGGTCGAGCTTGGGCAGCGGATAGCGCACGCCGAAATAATCGTTGTAATAATGCAGGAGCTGCACCGCGCTATCGAGCGCGAAGCGGCCTTGCTCGGCGTCGCCGCGCTTGGTGACGACGCCGATTTCGACGCCATCGACATTGGCGGTGATGCGTTCGAAATCACCGACGCCCATGAACAGCAGGTAGGACGACATCTTCGGCGTCTCAGCGAAGCGCACGCGCTTCAGGCCCTGCGCCATCTGGTCCGCGCCCGCCGCCGGCATATTGGAGATCACCATGCGGTCCTGCGGGACGATGGCGGAAACCTCCCACGTCGCTTTCATGTCGGGCTGATCGAAGCAGGGCAGGAAGCGGCGCGCGTCGGCGGCTTCGAATTGCGTCGTCAGCACGCGTTCCATGCCGTGATCGGAATGGTAGTCGTAGGCGAACATGCCCTGCGCAGCGCGATAGATTTTGCCGTGATAGGCGATCTGCAGGACGTGCTGGCCCGCCGCGACCGGCTGGTCGAACGCGAGATGCGCCGTCTGCGCCGCCGCGTCGAACGTCACGCGCGGATGCGCGCGGCCATCAAGCGTCACCGCGTCGAACGTCAGTTCGAGCGCGTTGACGACGATCTCGCGGGTTGGCGCGCCGACATTGATGTCGATGCTGACGTCGCCGGCGAGCGTCATGTGCGGCGCGTCGGGCGTGACGGTCAGGCGATAGTGGAGAGGCGTCACGCCCGCCGGCAGCACTTGGCGTTGGCTCTGCTGTTCCTCGGCCGACGCCGAGAGCGCCAGCGCCCCCAGGAGCGCCGCCGCCATGATGGCAATTCGCATTGGACTGTGTCCCCGAAAACGGAATGTTGCAGCCGGTTTAGGGGGAATTGCCGGACCGCGCCAAGCCTTTGCGACAGATCACATATTTGCGATCTGCATCACACGCCGGCCAAAGCCTGTTCCAAATCCGCGATCAGATCGCCGGGATCTTCGACGCCAATCGAGATGCGGATGAGGCCGGGCGTGATGGAAAAGCGCTTCAATTCCTCCGCCGGCATGCCCGAATGGGTCATCGCCGCGGGGTGAGAGGCGAGCGTCTCCGTGCCGCCCAGGCTGACCGCGAGCTTGATCACCTGCAGCCGGTCCAGGAGCCGGAATGCCGCATCCTCGCCGCCCTTCACTTCGAACGAAAAGGTCGAGCCTGCGCTCTTGTTTTGCCGCAGGTGCAGCGGGCGATCCGGATGGTTCTCGGGCAGAAAGTCGAGATACCAGACATTGTCGATCTTCGAATGGCCGCGCAGAAATTCGGCGACCTGACGCGCGCCTTCCGCGCCGGCGCTCATGCGGAGCTTCAGCGTTTCCAGCGAGCGCATCAACAGCCACGCCGTGTGCGGGTCGCACATGGTCCCGAGCGTGGAGCGCATGCGCCGCACCGGCGCGAGCATCAGTTTCGAGCCCGATGCGCCGCCGGCGATCAGGTCCGAATGGCCGCCGACATATTTTGTCAGCGAGGTGAGCACAATGTCGGCGCCGTGTTGAAGCGGCGTCGAGAAAATCGGCCCGAGCATGGTGTTGTCGACGATGACGGGCGGGCGCTTGCCGTCGGTCGCCAGGGTTTCGGAAATGCGCCGCGCTTCGCTGATGTCGACGAGCGCGTTGGTCGGATTGGCCGGCGTCTCGATGAAGATGGCGCCGACGCGGCCTCTGCCGCGCGCGGTGTTGGCCGCGCGGCGCATGGCCTCGACGCCTTGCTCCGCTTCGAAACCGACCTGGGAAACGCCGAACTCCGGCAGGATGGAATGAATCAGCGTTTCGGTGCCGCCATAGATGGGTTGGCTCTGCAACACGATGTCGCCCGGGCGCAGGAACGCCCAGAGCGTCGTCGAGATCGCCGCCATGCCGGAGGCGAAGGCGAGGCTCGCTTCCGCCTCGTCCCAGAGCGCCAGGCGATCTTCGAGCACTTCGAGATTGGGATTGTTGAAGCGCGAATAGACGAGGCCCGGCTCTTCGTCGGGCCCCAGCTTGCGGCGCCCTTGCAGCGCGGCGAAGAAGTTCTTCCCGTCCTCGGCCGATCGGAACACGAAGGTCGAGGTCTGGAATTGCGGCGGCTTCAACGAGCCTTCGGAGAGCTGCGGATCGTAGCCGTAGCCCATCATCAGCGTTTCGGGTTTGAGCGGGCGATTGCCAAGCGTGCGCTTGCGCCAGGATTTTTCCGCCATGATCTCCTCACGTGCGGGTGAATGGAATTGGCGCTTTTGTCCGCCCCGCCGGAGCGGATTTCAATGGTCGATTAGAGCGACCAGGCGGCTGCGCGCGAACCAGGCGTTGGCGGCGCTGCGTCAAGCGCAAGGCGCGCATTGGGGGCCGGTCCGCGAAGCGGGGGCTGAGCGATGAGTGCGCCGAAGGCGGCGTCTTCCGCCCCAAGGGCGTCGACGTGACCGAACTCGAAGGCGCGAAATTGCGTGAACGCGACGGCGGGCGCCGGCGGCAACGTAACGGCGGGCAGCTCGGGAAGCGCCGCAAGCTCCTCAGACGGAGGCTCTTCGGCGATCTGCGGAACGTGGCCGGTCAGTTTCAGGCGCAGATCGATCTCGTAGATCGCGCCTGACGGCTCGACCACTTTGAGCCGCGCGACATGAATCGCATCGCGCTCGCGTTCGAGAATGCCCTCGTCCGCAAGGCTGACGACGCCCATCTCGTGATCGATGACGAAGCGTCCGCCGGCGTCGTCGAGCAGATAGAAGCCGGGCCCTTGCGGCGCCGGCGCATCGAGCGGGATGCGCAGCGTCGGATCCGCAAGCGTGCGCGACGCCAACGCCGGATCCGGCGTGATGGAGTCGAACTGAAGCGCAAACGGGTCGAGCGGCTCGATCATGCCCGCGACCATGGCGCGGCATGCCTAAAATGCCGTGAAGGATTCGTTGCCGAAGCGTTTACGAAGAACGACGGTCAGGCCGCCGCTTCGTCCTCATCCTCTTCATAGGACTCGAGCTCTTCCCACTCTTCGGTCTCTTCGTCCCATTCCGAGATCGAGAGGTAGACGAAGCGCCCTTCGGCCGCCAATTCGGCGGCGCGCGCCTGCAGCTCTTCGAGATCGTCGGAGAATTCCGTCGCGGTCGGAGTTTCCTGAGTCTCGGGATCTTCCCAGCAATCGAGTGCGTAATCGCCGTCCTCGGTATTGATCGCCATGCGCGCCTCCCAATAGCGCGCGACATATGCGCTGATTCCCGGCGAAAAGCGCGCTCTAAGAGGCTTTTGGCGTCCAGCCGATTGCGGCTTTCACCTGGAGAAATTCCTCCAGCCCCCACGGGCCGCCCTCGCGGCCATAGCCGGATTGCTTGTATCCGCCGAACGGCACGCCCATGCCGGCATGCGCGCCATTGATATGGACGTTGCCGGCGCGGAGGCGCCGGGCCACCGCGCGCGCATGCTCCTGCTCGCCCTGCACGTAGGCCGCGAGCCCGTAGGGCGTGTCATTGGCGATG
>DASZSK010000281.1:0-10651 GCA_035548735.1 Caulobacterales bacterium
CAAAGGCTGAAGGAATATTGGTTCGAGATCGCGATCCTTCCCAGGGAGGGGGGCAATGACTGAAAGCATCCGCGTTCTCGTCGTCGATGACAGCGAGGACGATCGCGCGCTCTATCGGCGCGAATTGAAGAAGGCGTCGCCGGGGCTTTACGACGTGCTCGAAGCCGCCGACGGCGAGCATGGCTTGGCGCTGGCCGACCATAACCAGGTGCGTTGCATTCTGCTCGACTATTCGCTGCCGGGCCGTAACGGCGTCGAGGTGTTGAAGCGCATCAAGGCGCGCCATCCCTTCATGCCCGTGGTGATGCTGACCGGGATGGGGAACGAAAGCGTCGCCGTTTCGGCTATGCAGGCCGGCGCGCAGAACTATATCGTCAAGTCGACCATCACGTCCGAGGAGATTGACCGCGCCGTTCAGCTGGCGATCGCGCACTGCGACATGGAGCGGCGCATCGAAGAACAGCGGATGTCGCTGGAGATCTTTACGCGAGCCTTGGCGCATGACCTCAAGGAGCCGGTGCGCACGATCAAATCGTTCATCTCGGTGTTGATGAGCCAGGAGCCGCTATCGCCCGATGGACGCCGATATTTCGGCTATGTGCATGACGCCGCTGACCGCATGGCGGCGCTGATTGACGCCGTCTATCACTATACCCGGCTCGATAGTTCCGCTCAGCCTTTGACCAAGGAGATGTGCGAACTTGGCGAAGTGCTGAAGGGCGCCGAGATCGATCTGGCGGAACTGATCCGCGAGCGTGAGGCGACGATCACCGTTGCGCCATTGCCGATTGCCTACGGGAATGCCTCGCAGATTCGGCAGGTGTTCCAGAATCTGTTGAGCAACGCGATCCGCCATTGCCCGCACGATCCTGAAATCCGCGTCGACGCTAAGGAGCGGCCGGATTGCTGGGAGATCCGCGTCGCCGATAACGGGGTGGGCATCGAACCGGAGCAACGGCAACGAATCTTCGAGCCGTTCATTCGCTTGCACCATTACAAGGCGGATGGATTGGGCATGGGGCTGGCGATCTGCAAGCGGATCGTCGAAGGGCATGGCGGCAGAATTTGGTGCGAGGTTTCGGAGAAGGAGGGCGCGGCCTTCGTCTTTACGCTGCCGAAGGAAGTCCGGCCGGATGTCGGTCGTGAGGCGCCCAAGGCGGCGCCGCGGCCGAAGCGGGGCCAAACGCCGGATACAGATCGTCCGCTCGCGCGGATTTTGGTGGTCGACGACAATGAAGCGGCCATCGAACTGACGCGGATCGTGCTCATCGAAAGCTCGAAGCTGCGTTGCGAACTGATTTCCGCGCGCGGCGGCGAGGAGGCGCTTACGGTCCTCGACGAAGCCGTGAAAAGCGGCGGCGTGATCGATTTGGTGTTGCTCGACATCAACATGCCGCGCATCAGCGGATTTGATCTCTTGCAACGGATTCGCGCTGACGATCGCCTACGCGACGTCGCCGTCGTCATGTGCACGACCTCGGGCTACGACAAGGATGTGGAACGGGCGCGCGATCTCGGCGCCGCCGGGTTCGTCACCAAGCCGGCCACGCTCAAAAATCTGCGTCCCGTGCTCGAATCGGTTGGCAATGTGTGCCTGAGCGAGGCGAACGGCGTGTGTGCGCTGTTGCGCGTCGCCTAGTTCAGTGCGGCGAGGCCAGCGGCAAGCGGACGTAGAAGGTCGAGCCGACGCCGACTGAGGATTCGCACCAGATCTGACCGTTCTGAACCGCTAGCGCCTTTCGCGCCAAGGTGAGCCCTAGGCCCGTGCCCTCGTATTCGGACTGCGTGTGCAGGCGCACCAGCGGCTGAAAAATTTCCGAGAGGTATTGCGGCGCGATGCCGACGCCGTTGTCGTGCACGGCGATGATGCAATGCTGTCGATCCGCGCTGCCCTGTATGGCGATGCAGGGAACGGCGCTCTTGTTATATTTGAGTCCGTTCACGATGAGGTTCTGCAGGACCTGGGCCACGAGTGTTTCATTGCCCAGAATCGCAATTGCGCAACCTCTAACGGAAATTTCCGCATCGCGCTCGCCGAGCAGCTGACTCAAGGCTTCAAGAACTTGCGCGATGACGCTGTCGAGACGAAGCGGTCCGATGTCGGGAGTTTGCCGCAGCAAAGTGTAATGCGACATCACGTCGACGAGATTGCTCAGCCGCCGCGCCGCTTGATCCAGATAGGCGAGGTGTTTGGCGACCGTTTGGTCTTCGTTCGGCGGCAGTTCCTCGCTGAGAAATTGACTGAAGGTTCGAATTTGCCGTATCGGCTGTTTGAAGTCATGCGCCAGCGCGTAGGCGAATGTCTCCAACTCCTCGCGCTGTTCTTCGATGATGCGTGTCTGCGCGCAATTTTGCATCGCCCGTTCGACGGTGCGCTGAATGGATTCGGCGTTGATGCGGGATTTTGGGATGTAGTCGGTGACGCCGCTGCGCATCGCCTCAGCGACCAGCATCTCATCACCCGCGCCAGTCACCAGCACCATCGGCAGATACCGCTGGTGAGCGCGCAGTTCGCTGGCAAAGACGACGCCGTTCGTTTGCGGCATGTTGTAGTCGAGCAGGACGCAATCGTAGCGGCCGTGCAGGCACGCCTCCATCGCTTCGCCAGGATTGCCGCTTTGTTCGATGACGGCGGAAGGAAAGGCGTCGCCGATCAAATGGCTCATGATGCGGCGTTCAGCGGCATCGTCGTCGAGCAGGTAGAAGGCGCGCTGGTTCACTGGCGCAAGCCCTGACCCGCCTCTTGGCTCCAGGGTGGGTAAGGAACGGTCATTTCCAAGCAAGCGCCGACGGCGGTTGGCACGAAGCGAACATCGCCGCCGTGACGTCGTACAATCCGCCGGCAAATCGCTAAGCCTGCGCCGACCCCGGCATATTCGCCGTGCGGGAAGTCCTGGTAAAACATGGAGAACAACTTGTCCTGGCGCTCCAATGGGACGCCAATGCCATTGTCGCTGATCTGCACGCCCCAGCTCTCGCCGGATTCCTGGCCGCGAACGGAGATCGTCAGGGGAACGTCGGGGCGCCGGAATTTGATGGCGTTGCTCAGCGCCAGCTTGAACGCCATGGTCATAAGGTCGGCGTCGACAACCTGCTCGCCCAGCGGTTCGATGGCGATGTCGGCCTTGGATGCGCGCACGTCCGCGCTCAATTGGATGACCGCGGTTTCGGCGAGATGCGTGACATCATTGCGCGCGCATTTCATCTCGCGTTGCTGGACGCGCGAATAGGCCAGCAATTGCTCCATCATGGCCTGGCAAGCGGTGGATTCCCGGCGAATGTGCTCGCCGAAAACCCGTTGGCTTTCCGTCGTCTCGGGACCGAGATCGGTCAGAAGCAATTTGGTGAATTCGGCCACGTGCCGGAACGCGGCCGCAAGATCATGCGAAACGATGTAGCTGAAGTCCCGTAGTTCTTGTTCGGCGGGGTCATCGGATTGCGCAGCGCAGGCTGCGCGCATTCGGGGCTCATCATGTGAAGGGCCGTGCATGTGGCCTCCCTATCGTCGTTGTTTTTCTCCCGCTCGCCTGTGCGATCCCGCCTCATCTCAGTAAATATCGATTCTGCAAAACTATACAACCTTTGTTATAGCCGGCCTGATTGACTGAGGAACAACGCAGTAATCGCCCTCAAATCCGCAGGCGCGATTACTTATGACAACGCTGGAAATCGCACCGTGTACGCCATAGGACGGTTTCTGGTTCCATCGAATAGGTCGATCAGCTGTAAGCCTACTCAAAAATGCAACCATAGCGTTAAAGCGATTATTAAGCCCGATCGTCCTATCATATGGAAAAGAGGTGCTCGGGCATGTCCTTCATTGCCGACCTGACTCCGGATCCAGAGTCCAAAGCGCCGGCGTTGCGCCTCGTGGAGAAGCCGCGCTCATCGGAGCGCGCCTGGACCATCGACATTCTGCTGGTGGACGACGACGAGGCGGATTGCAGCCTGATCCTGAGCGCTCTGCGCGGCGATCCCCGCGTGAACAACGTCACTGCGACGAATGCGCCGGACGCCGTGCTGTTCGACATCGCAACGGGTCGCGTCCGTCCAAACCTGATTTTGCTTGATATCCACATGCCGCGCCTCAGCGGCTTCAAGTTCTTGGAGGCGCTGCGGCGCATCCCGCGGATGGACGCGACCCCCGTGGTGTTTTTGACGACGTCACGGTTTGCGCGCGACGTGGCGCAGGCGCGAGCGGCGTCGGCGCACAGCTACATCGTCAAGCCGGAAAGCTACGCCGAGTTGAAGGCGAAACTGGAAGCGGTGGTTGAAGCCGCGGTCACCGACGCCTGGAGTCGTTGAAATGGAAATTGTGCAGAATCTGCAATGGCCAGACTTGCCGACGGCGTTGCCGGCGGAGCCGCGCCCACTTCAGGTCCTGGTCGTCGAAGACGATGAGGCGGATGCGTACCTGATCGAGCGTGCGCTTGCGCGGCACCCGCGGATCGAGCGTCTCGTGCGCGCGGTGGACGGCGTGGCCGCGCTTGACGCGCTCGCGCGCGGATTCAAGCCGGACTTCGCCATCATCGACCTGCAGATGCCGCGGAAGAACGGCTTTAGCTTGCTTGTCGAACTGGGCTGCTTGGATCGCGCCTTCCCCTGCATTGTGCTGACATCTTCGACCGCGCGCACCGATTGGGTGCGCAGCAAGCTCCGCGGCGCAGGCGATGTGCTCACCAAGCCGGACAATGTCGAGGCTTTGCGTGAGCTGCTCGATGAGGCGCTCGGGGCCGTCTAACGACGCCGCGCCCGATCGCGCAGCGCATTTGTCCTGAGGCGCGCCGGGCTCTCCAGGCGTGGTAAGCGGAACCTCGACGGCGGCGGCTGCGTTATGCAACGTCGCGGATGATGCGGACCTGGAGCGGGGCATGGGTCTATTGCAGGGCAAGCGGATCTTATTGGTCGAGGATGAATTCCTGATCGCCGCCATGGCGGAAGAGATGCTCACCGATCTGGGCGCCATTCCGGTGGGGCCTGCTGCAACACTGGATCAGGGCTTGGCGCTTGCCGCCGAAGAAATGCTCGACGGCGCCATCCTGGACGTGAACCTTGGCGGCGCCCGCAGCGAGCCGATCGCGGCAGCCCTCAAAGCCCGAGGCGTGCCGTTTGTCGTGGCCACCGGCTATGACGCGCGCGCCTCCAATCACCCCCATGAACTGACCCTCAGCAAGCCCTATACAATCGAAGCCCTGGAGGCGCGGCTGAGCAGCGCCCTGGCCGGCGTCGCGTCGGCCGATTGAGGCGCGTCGCTTGACGGCCGCAGGCGGGCGTTCTCTAGGTGCGCGCCGGAAAGCGAGCGGCGGGCATGGAAGCGGACGTTCTGATCATTGGCGCGGGCCATAACGGGCTCGTCTGCGCCGCCTATCTGGCGGCAGCTGGCCTCAAGGTGGTGATGCTCGAACGCCGCGAGGTCGTGGGCGGCGCGGCCGTAACCGAGGAATTCCATCCCGGCTTTCGCAATTCGGTGGCGTCCTACACGGTATCGTTGCTGCAGCCGAAGGTGATCCACGATCTCGACTTGCATCGGCATGGCCTGAAGATCGTCGAGCGTAAGGTCTCCAATTTCCTGCCGCTGCCAAACGGCGACAGTTTCGCCACGGGGCCCGGCATCACTTTGGGCGAGGTGGCGCGTTTCTCCAACCGCGATGCGGAGCGCTTGCCCCTCTACGAGGCGCGGCTTGAGGCCATCGCCGACATCTTGCGCGATCTGGCGCTCAAGGCGCCGCCAAACCTGATCGAGCGCGGCTGGCGCGAGGCCTTAAAGGAAATCGCCGCGACGTTCGACGTCGGCCAGCGGCTCAACAAACTCGACCTCGTCGGCAAGCGCGATCTCTTGGATATTTTCGCCAAATCCGCGGGTGATTGGCTCGATCATTGGTTCGAGGGCGAGCCGCTCAAGGCGGTGCTTGGCTTTGACAGCGTCGTTGGAAACTATGCGAGCCCGTACACGCCCGGGTCGGCTTACGTGCTCTTGCACCACGTGTTCGGCGAGGTGAACGGCAAGCGCGGGCAGTGGGGCCACGCCATCGGCGGCATGGGCGCCATCACGCAGGCCATGGCCGCGTGCTGCCGCGAACGCGGCGTCGACATCCGCGTCGGCGACGGCGTGAAGGAAGTCCTGGTCGAGCGCGACGCGGTGGTCGGCGCGGTGACGGAGAAGGGCGATCTCGTCCGCGCCCGCGTCGTCATCTCCAACCTTAACCCCAAGCTTCTCTTCGAACGCATTATGGATCCCGCCGTGTTGCCGGCGGATTTCCGCGAGCGCATTGAGCGCTATCGCTGCGGTTCCGGCACGCTGCGGATGAATGTCGCGCTCTCAGAGCTTCCGCGCTTTGCCTGCAAGCCGGACCCAGGCGACCATCTCACCGCCGGCATCATTATGGCGCCGAGCCTCGGCTATATGGAACGCGCGTACATGGATGCGCGCCAATATGGCTGGTCGCGCGCGCCAATCGTGGAAATGCTCATTCCGTCGGTGGTCGACGACACGCTGGCGCCGCCCGGTCAACACGTGGCGAGCCTGTTCTGCCAGCAAGTGGCGCCGACGCTGCCTAACGGCGACTCATGGGACATGCACAAGGACGAGGTCGCCGATCTGATGATCGAGACGGTCGATCGCTTCGCGCCCGGCTTCAAGGCATCGGTGCTTGGCCGCCAGGTGCTGACGCCCTTGGACCTTGAGCGGACTTTCGGCCTCGTGAACGGCGACATCATGCACGGCGCACTTTCGCTCGATCAGCTCTTCTCGGCGCGGCCGGTGTTGGGGCACGGCAGCTACCGTACGCCGATCAAAGGTCTCTACCAGTGCGGATCGGGCACGCATCCCGGCGGCGGGGTCACCGGCGCGCCGGGTCACAATGCAGCGCACGCCGTGTTGGCGGACATGCGCGGCGGTCGCGGCTGGGTGCACAGGCTGAACCATTGACGCGTTTGCGCGCGATCAATGCGGAAGCCGGGAACACGGTCAGCTTTTGAGGCATGCTTCGGACTTCCCTCTTTGCCTTGGCTCTGACAGTGGCGCCTGTTGCGCACGCGCAGGATGGCGCATCGCAGATCGAGCAGGGTCATCAACTCGCCCAGGCCTTTTGTTCGCGCTGCCACGCCATCGGGCTTGAGGGTGAGAGCACGCATCCGCAAGCGCCGCCGTTTCGGACGCTGTCGCGGAACTATCCGGTCAATGAACTGGAGGAGGCCTTCGCAGAAGGCGTCCTCGTTGGGCATCCCGACATGCCGCAATTCGAGTTCCAACCGGATCAGATCGACGCGCTTGTCGCCTATCTTCAGAGTATTCAGCCAAAGCGCGCCGCTCAGGCGAACAGCGTGCATAGAGCGCGATAAATCTTTGCGCCGAACGGCGCCAAGACGAGCGCCCGACAAACTCTGACAACACTGCGAATTTGTTACGAAAAGGTGGTTCAGAGCGAGTTCAGCGGCGAGAAGAGAAACTCCCTTCCATGATGAACTTTGCCATCGCGCAAACGTTCAACGCCCTGGAAGGAGAGATGAACATGAAACGCCTCGCTATCGCCGCCGCCGCCGCGCTCACTCTGGTGAGCCCGCTGACGGCTGCTGCGGCTTATGCGGATCCGCCGCGCTATCAGAACAACCGCGATCATGATCGTCGCGACGACAATCGCTGGGATCAGTCACGCCACAACGGCTACACCTACAATGGCCGTTGGCATTACGGCCCGCCACCCGCTTCCTATGCCGGCCGTCCGGGCTTCCAACCTGGCTATCAAGCATGGCGCCGCGGCGAGCGTCTGCCGTCCTACTACCGCACGCACTATGTGGTCGTGAACGATTATCGCGCTCATCATTTGCGTCCGCCGCCGCGTGGCTATCACTACGTCCGCGATGACCGCGGCGAATACCTGCTGGTCGGCATCGCCACCGGCATTATCGCCTCGATCATCCTGAACCAATGACAGGCGCGTGGTCACTCAGAGCACAGGCGCCGCCCGGTTTTCGGGCGGCGTTTGTGTCTGTGGGCTCGGCGTCGCATGTAGGCGCACACATGAGCCGTGCTAGCGGCCGCGTTTGCCCAGAAGTTTCTTCGCGGCCGGATGGAAGGCGCGCTCAGCGTCGCAATACTCTTCCCATGCCGTCATCTTCTGCACCATGGCGGGCGCCGTGCGGATATTGAAACGCGAAGGATCAAGTCCGGCGCGCACCTGGCTCCACGTGAGCGGCATCGAGACCGGCGCGCCCTTGCGCGCGCGCGGCGACAAAGGCGCGACCGCCGTCGAGGTTTTGTCGTTGCGCAGATAGTCGAGAAAGATTTTCCCGGTGCGCTGCGCCTTCGACATGTTGATGAGGTATCGATCAGGCGAGTCCGCCGCCATTTGCCGGCAGACTTCCTGCGCGAAGCCTTTTGCCTCCGGCCAGCGAAGGTCGTTGGCGCGCTTGAATGGCGTGACGACGTGAAGACCCTTGCCGCCGGTCGTTTTGCAGAATGGTACGAGACCTAGCGTTTCCAGGCGCTCGCGCAATTCCTTCGCGGCGTCGACAACGCGCGCGAATGGCACTTCAGGCGATGGATCGAGGTCGAACACGAGACGCCCCGGCACCTCCGGCGCGCCGGGTTGGCAATTCCACGGATGCAACTCGACGGCGCCGATCTGCGCGGCCGCTACGATCGCTTCGACGCTGTCGAACTGGATGTAAGGTTTCTTCTCGCCGGGTGTCTTCACCTGGGTGATGAGCTTCGACTGACCCAGCATGGCGTGACGCTGGAAGAACAACTCCGCCTTGATCCCGTCCGGCGCGCGGATGACGGAGCAGGGCCGGCCCTTCACGTGCGGCAGGATCCATTCGCCCACCGCCTCATAATATTGTGCGAGATCGAGTTTGCTCACGCCTTCGTCAGGCCAGAGCAACTTGTCCGCGTGCGAGATGGTGACGCCGTGGACCTGCGGGTCCTTGCTCTTGATGATGGCCGGCGGCGCCTTCGCGGGGGCGGATTTGGACTTCGCTGTCTTCGCGGGCATGGTCGCCTCCGCTTCAACTTCGGCTGCGGGCTTGTCTTCGCGCAATCCCTTGAACGCCGACTGGCGCGCGATGCCGATCTCACTCCAGCCGCCAATCTCGATCTCGGCGACAAGTTCCGGCTTGGCCCAATGCACGCCGCGCTCGCGCGCCGGCGCGTTCGGACCGGAGAAGGGCGAGGAAGGAATTTCGAGCTTGCGCAGGCGCGCGTGCAGATCCTGAGCATTGGTCTGATTGAACCCAGACCCAACGCGCCCGAGATAGATCAAGTCGGCGCCCCGATGCACGCCGACCAGAAGCGAGCGGAAGCGCTCCCCTTCCTGCGTCCAGCCGCCAATGACCACTTCCTGAGCAGGGCGCGTCTTGGTCTTGATCCAGTCCTCGCGTCGGCCCTCGCGGTAGGGCTTGTCGAGCCGCTTCGAGATGATGCCTTCGAGCCCCATCTTGGTCGCCGCATCGAGAACGGCATGACCATCAGATGTGAAATGCTCGACATATCGCAACGAGGTCGGCGCGCCCCTAAGCAGATCCTTCAGGCGCGCCTTGCGTTCCGAAAGCGCCAGCGCGCGCAAGTCTTCGTCGCCAACGCACAAGAGGTCGAACGCGAAATAGACGAGGGCTTCGGTTCGGCCCGCGGAGATCGCGTTCTGCAGTGTCGGAAAATGCGGCGCGCCCTTTGCGTCCAACGCGCAAAGTTCGCCGTCGATGACGCAGTCGGGTAGCTTTGCGCCGGCGGCGGCGACGGAGCGAAACTTGTCCGTCCAGTCGAGGCCTTTGCGCGTCAGGAGCCGCGCTTTGCCGCCTTCGACCCGCATCTGCATGCGATAGCCGTCGAACTTGATCTCGTGCGCCCAGTTTGCACCGCCCGGCGGCTTGTCGGCGGCGTAAGCAAGCTGGGGCGGGACGAAATCGGGCATCGCCGCCAGCGCCTTTCCCTTGGCGGCTTTGACAATCTCCGGCCTTGCCGGTTTCACCGAAGCATCGCTGTCCTTGTTGGAATGCCACACCGCGTCGGCGTCAAAATTCCTGCTGAACATGAAAGGCGTGGGCTTTTTGCCCTTGCCCATGGCGATCTGCTCCATCGAGCGCCCGGAAGCGACCGACTTGTCCTTCTCCAGCACCTTCTCGCCATCGCCCTCGCGTGCGTATTCGTCGCGATGCTTGATCAGGAGCCAGTTGTCGCGCTTCTCGCCTTCACGGCGCTTGAGGCGCACAATTACAAAGCCCCCTTTGAGTTTTTTGCCGGCGAGCACGAACTTGATCTCGCCCTTCTTCATGCCTTTGGCGGGATCGTAGCCGGGCTCCGGCGCCCAGAAGCCGCGGTCCCACAGCATTACGGTGCCGCCGCCATACTCGCCTTTGGGTATGGTGCCTTCGAAGTCGCCGTAATCGAGCGGGTGGTCTTCGGTCTGCACCGCGAGGCGCTTGTCGTGCGGATCGAGCGATGGCCCCTTGGTCACGGCCCAGGACCAGAACACGCCTTCGTATTCGAGGCGGAAGTCGTAGTGCAGGCGCGTGGCCGCATGCTTCTGGATGACGAAGCGCAGCTGTTGGGATCGCGCGACTTCGCGTTCGCCGCTGGGCTCGGCGGTTTTGCTGAAGTCCCGCTTTGCGCGATAGGTTTTGAGCTTCGTGCTCGCCGCGCTTTTCTTCGGCGCGC
>DASZSK010000282.1:0-14863 GCA_035548735.1 Caulobacterales bacterium
TGAACACGCGCAGCATCGCTTCCATGCGCTCCGCGAGCGGCCACGCATCATGGAAGCGCCTGGCTTCCTTCGCGCGCGTGCGCCCGCCGCCGCAATACGCGACTGCGGCGCTGGGGAGCACGCGGAACGACACGCGCCAGTCTTGCGGGCGATCGGGGGTGAAGGTGAAGAGGCGGCGCACTGGGACCGCCGGCATCTTGCCGGCACTCGTGTTGCGCGCCGGCGGCCCGTTCGATTTCGGCAGCGCCGCCGCCTCGATCAAGAGAAGCCGCCGCATCATCGCTTCGCCCGCGCGCAGCCAGGGCAGCATCAGTTCGCGCTGGCGCGTCGTGTGCGTGTGCTGGAAGGCGATGTCCTTTGGCTCGCCGAACAGATTGAGCAGCACCCGCAGAAACGCCTCCGCGACGCGCCACAGCGCGAGCGGCGCTGCGGTTTGGACGGACGGGGGCGGGGCGTTGGACATGGTTGCGCGCAGTGTAGGCGCGGGGCGAGGTCGGTCGGATAGATTGACGGTCCGTTGGACCCCGTGCGCCTCGCGCCGTCCGCATGACGGCGGCTAAGGTGCCAGGCGATCGGCTTAGTTGGGTGCCCCTATATTGGAGGCGGTATAACTATCTGTTTTTATGCTATATTGCTCGACGATCCGTTCTAGACGTACGCACCGCCACTAGAATTCCTGCAGAACTGACAAGGGCTGCGGGCTCCTGGCCCCCAAACGTGCAGTGCCAGTTGCGGGCGAATCGAGCCAAAATACCTAAATACTCGTCGAAGGACGCCGAAGGCGACGCGCCTTACGCCGCCATAATGACGGCGGCCAAGGTGCCATCGGCGCAGACTAGGCGGCCACGCCTATCAAGAAGGTCCGTATCCCTGAAATGAGCCTAGCGCGTTGTTTTGAAATGTAAAAATGCATAAGTCGGATCGACAAAACGTCACTAGAATACAGTGGCATATAACGCGGCACGAGGCATAGCTCACTATTGGCCTTGAATATGCAGGCAATAGTGCCCAAGTGCGGGTGGACGGATAGCTTGGCGCATCCATGAATGATACGAGCCTGCTGAGCACCGAAGGGGCTTGGCAGGAAAAGGGGGCGGACATATATAGAACGTGGACTCTATAGGCCCACTATGTTATAGGCTGATCAAAGGGGCGCTGCTTCGGCCGACGACTCTGGAGTGTTGAAATGGAAAAGCCGTCTGGAATCAGTAGAGCGCGCGTCTCGGCGGATGGAGTCGAAGTTGAGGTCGAGGGCGTCGACCTCAACATTCCGGAGCTGGTCGCGCAGGTTATTGAGACGCGCCGCTCTTTGGGGCCTGCGGCAACATCTACGACTCAGTCAGCACCAAATTTGGGTGAGGCGATAGCTCGTCAGGCGACGGCCTCGACAAACACTATTGCCAGTTTGCTGAACGCGAGCACCGGCTCGGACTTAGTGCTGGCTGCGATGGCTCATTTGACCCTGGTTCAGGGAAAGGATGTCGCGATGCGACGCGAGATCCTCGACGAGATGAAGGCTGCGCGCACTTTTTACAAAGAGACGTTCAGCAGCAATCTCAGCTCTTACTTAGACAACTTGGCCAAGGCGAAGCGATTGAACCTTGTTGCCCGGGACTCCTACGCGCTTCCAAACGGGGAAAGGCAGAATTTAGAGCGGCTCATTTCAAGCGCGAGCTAGTCGAAAAAATTTGGAGCAAGGAATTATGTCGAGTGCAAAACTAACGGTCATACTCAAGGTGGACGATATCGTAGTTGCTGAGAGCGAGGATCCCATACTTTGGCAACGTCTGCTCGGTGTGATTCAGAGTGGCGGCGCGTTGCAAGAGCCGATGCCTGGCCGCTCGGAAGCACCTTCATTTCAGATCGAGCATGAAGAAGAGGGCGATCCCTCAGTAGCTCGGTTTGCGAAGGCGCTGAAAGTGTCGGTTGCTGACTTGCTCGGCGCGCTTTCGCCATCGAAGGAGGCGCCTTATCTCACGCTGAACATGCACAACTGGGAGGCGTTCAAGAAGGCCGTTCCCGCGCGAGGAATTGACGCTGTGAGTCCGATTGGTCTTGCAGGAACGGCTCTCGCACTCTGGATCAAAGAGGCGAAGCTCGACGTCGCGCCGACCCAAGCACTAGCGCTTCAAGTGCTGGGCACGATCAACATTCGGGACCCGAACGCTAGCCGCGGAATAAAGAACACCAAGTGGCTAATGGTGCGAGCTGGAGGGACAATATCCATAAATCCCGCGCAGGTGTCGAAGGCCTTGGACGTCATTCGGTCGTTCTGCCTTATGCGCAAGCCGGGTATTGAAGTGTGACGGATCTCGCCGCGTTCGTTCGGACTGTGGATGCAAGGGGCGTGCGCGGAATCGCGCGGGCGAAGGCAATGCTTTGGTGGGTCGGTCGCGACGACGCGACCAAGGGTCTGACCGCTCGCGAGATATGTGAGGTCGTAGAGCAGTGCGGGCATCCGAGACAAAATGCCCACCGACTAGCGACCCAATTGTCAGGCGACAGAGACGTGGCCCGAGTGCCGAGTTCCGATGCTTGGCGGTTACATCCGCGTGTCCGAGGCGATCTTGATCAATTGTACAACGAGATTGCTGGCGCGCCGACAACGATACCCGAGACAGATTCGGTCGTGCCTCGTTCGCTTTTTGTTGGGACAAGAGGCTACATCGAGAAGGTCGTTCGACAGATCAACGCGAGTTATGATGCCGGCCTCTACGATTGTTGTGCTGTCATGTGCCGGCGGCTCCTGGAAACACTGATCATCGAGGTTTACGAGCGGGCCGGTCGCGCGTCCGACATAAAAAAGGATGGAACGCATTTTCATATGTTCGGCGAACTGCTTCGCATAATCTCTAGTGACGCCGCATTCAATCTTGGCCGCAATGCGAAGAAAGGTCTCGAAGACTTTAAGCGGCTCGGCGATTCCTCTGCTCACGATCGCCGGTTCAACGCGCGCCAAAGCGACATCGACATCGTTCGAGCGGGCATGCGGTCCTCAGCCGAGGAACTTCTTCACCTCGCGCGCTTGATCTAACCTAATCCTCCATCCCCGCCGGCGCGCCGATCAGGATCTCGCGCTTACCGGCGGCGTTGGCGGTGGAGATGATGCCTTCTTTCTCCATCTGCTCGATCAGCGTGGCGGCGCGGTTATAGCCGATCTGCAACCGCCGTTGCAGATACGAGGTCGACGCCTTGCGGTCGCGGCGGACGATCTCCACGGCGCGGTCGAACATCTCGTCGCCCGAGCCGCCGCCTTCGCCGTCGAACAATTCCGGTTCTTCGAACTCGGGGTCCTTCGGCTCTTCGGTGACGTCCTGGCGATATTGCGGCGTGCCTTGCGCCTTCAGCATGTCGACGACGCGTTCGACTTCGGCGTCGCTGACGAAGGGCCCATGCAGACGCCGGATGCGTCCGCCGCCGGCCATGAACAGCAAGTCGCCCATGCCGAGCAGCTGTTCGGCGCCCGACTCGCCGAGGATCGTGCGTGAGTCGATCTTCGACGTGACCTGGTAGGAGATGCGCGTCGGGAAGTTGGCCTTGATGGTGCCGGTGATGACGTCGACCGACGGGCGCTGCGTCGCCATGATGAGATGGATGCCGGCCGCGCGCGCCATTTGCGCCAAGCGCTGCACCGCGGCTTCGATCTCCTTGCCGGCGACGATCATGAGGTCGGCCATTTCGTCGATGACGACGACGATGAACGGCATCGGTTCGAGCGGCAGCTCGCGCGTTTCGTAGATGGGCTCGCCGCTGGTGGGGTCGAAGCCCGCATGCACGGTGCGCTCGAGGCGCTCGCCCTTTTCCTGCGCGTCGCGGACGCGATCGTTGTAGCCGCCGATATTGCGTACGCCGAGCTTCGACATGCGGCGATAGCGGTCTTCCATCTCGCGCACGGTCCATTTGAGCGCGACGACGGCTTTCTTCGGATCGGTCACGACCGGCGAGAGCAGGTGCGGGATGCCCTCATAGACGCTGAGCTCCAGCATCTTCGGGTCGATCATGATGAAGCGGCACTCTTCCGGCGGATGGCGGTACAAGAGCGACAGGATCATGGCGTTGATGCCGACCGACTTGCCCGAGCCGGTGGTGCCGGCGATCAGCAAGTGCGGCATCTTCGAAAGATCGGCGGCGAACGGATCGCCTTCGATGGTTTCGCCGAGCGCCAGCGGCAGATCGCCTTGCGTGCCGGCGAAGGCGGTCGAGTTCAGCAGCGTGCGCAAGAACACCGTCTCGCGCTTGGCGTTCGGCAGCTCGATGCCGATGGCGTTGCGGCCGGGAATGACGGCGACGCGCGCGGCGGTGGCGCTCATGGAGCGGGCGATGTCGTCGGCGAGGCCGATCACGCGCGAGGACTTCACGCCGGCGGCGGGCTCGAACTCGAACAGCGTGACAACGGGGCCGGGGCGCGCGGAAACGATCTCGCCCTGCACGCCGAAATCCTGCAGCACGCCTTCAAGCTGACGCGACATGGAATGCAGCGTCTGCGCGTCGGCTTGCGCCACGCGCTGCTTCGGCGGCGCAAGCAGGCCGGCGTCGGGCAGCTCGAACGGACGGCCGAAGCGGAAGGTCTGCTGCGGCTGCTGCTTCTGCGCGGCGGCGCGCTGCGCTTGCGGACGGCGCGGCGGCTGCTGTTGCTGTTGCGGCGCTTCGGCCTGCGGCGGCGTGAAGGCGCGCTCGCGACGCGCGGGCGCGGGCTCCTCACGCGGGGCGCGCGGCAGCGGACGCGGCGGCGGGCCGCGCTCGGCGCGGTCTTCGAGGCGATGGTTGGGATCGACGTAGTCGTCTTCGCGGCGCGCCTTTTCCTGCACGTAGGTCAGCGCGCGTTGCGTTGCGCCGTGGGCGTTGGCGGCGGCGCGCGCGGCGACGGTGGCGGCGGTGCGCACGTCCTGCGTTTTCACCTGGAACGCCCAGCCGCTGGCGAGCACGCCGGTGGCGGCGCAGAGCAGGCCCGTCAGCACTTGCGGGAACGGCAGGCCGGGCGCGCTCATGATGCCGGTGAAGAGATGCGCGAGGCCGTCGCCCAGAACGCCGCCGAAGCCCGAGGCGAGCGGCCAGCCTTCGGGCGTGGGGACGATCGAGGCGGCCGCGCCCAAGAGCGTCACGCCGGCGACGCCGCTTAAGAGACGCTTGCGCTCGATGCGGGCGACCAGGCGCTTGCGGGCGATCCGCAGCGCGCCGGCGGCGAACAAGGCGCCCATGGCCAGCGGGGCCGCGGCGCCCAGCGATTGCACGGCGATGTCGGCCAGGAGCGCGCCGGGGCCGCCGAACAGATTGTGCGTCGGGCCGTTGGTGGCGACGTTGAAGCTCGGATCTTCGGGCGAATAGGTCAGCACGGCCCCGAGGCCGTACGCGCCAAACAGCGCGGCGCCGACGGAGAGCGCGGCGCGCCGCAAAGCGATGCGGCCCGCTGCGGACGTGGCAGCGGAGGGCGTTCTTCCCTCGGAGGAATAAGCTTCGTCTGTCATTAAGAAAGTCGGCTCGCTTCTCGTTCCGCGACCAGCGCCGGACTTTTGTGCCTATCGGTAAACGAGCGATGAAGATTCGCGGTCGAATCGAGAATTCACTGCTGACGCAGCGCCTTTGTTTCACGGCGTTTTTCAAGCTTTCCGCGCGTTAATGACGATGTGCTTTCGCGCCGCGTAAGCATCGTTGCGATCGTGCAAACGCGCGCGCTTCGCGTGTGCGTTGCTGTTAACAGCGCACTGATGTTTCACGCCGACGAACCCAGTTCGTGTTCGCGCCAAAACAAAAAGGCGCAGCCGTGAAGCTGCGCCTTGAAGAAGGGAGGAGGACCCCGCCTTGCGGGCCAGTGAGCGGCTCGAAGCGTTGCCGCTCCGAGCCGCAATGCAGTTAGGCGTGATAGGCCTGTTCGCCGTGGCTGGTGATGTCGAGACCTTCCTGCTCGGCGTCCTTCGACACCCGCAGCAGGCCAAGCACCCGCAGCACAATCCAGATCACCAAGCTGCCGACGCCCGACCAGAGCAGGGTGACGACGACGTCGGTCCCCTGCGCGGTCATTTGCGTCACCAGATCGTAGGCGGCCGTCGGGCAGGTGCCGAGCACCGTCCCATTGGCGGAGCAATTGGCGTAGTCGACGACGCCCGCGCCGCCGAGCGCCGGATTGACCAGGATGCCCGTGGCGAGCGCGCCGGTGATGCCGCCGATGCAGTGCACGCCGAACACGTCCAGCGCATCGTCATAGCCCAAGAGGTTCTTCACGAAGGAGACGGCGATGAAGCAGATCGGCGAGACAGCGAGGCCAAGCACGATCGAGCCCATCGGGCCGGCGAAGCCGGACGCCGGGGTGACCGCGACGAGGCCCGCGACGATGCCCGAGGAGAGGCCGAGGAAGCTCGGCTTGCCCTTGAAGATCGCTTCGACCAAGCACCAGGAGAGGCCGGCGGCGGCGGTCGCCAGGAACGTGTTGGCCATGGCCAGCACCGCGTAATAATTGGACTCGAGGTTGGAACCGGCGTTGAAGCCGAACCAGCCGAACCACAGCAGGCCGGCGCCGCAATACGTCCACACCAGATTGTGCGGCGGCATTTGCGTCGTCTTGTATCCAGTGCGGCGGCCGAGGACCAAGCAGCCCATCAACGCGGCGATGCCCGAATTGATGTGCACCACCGAGCCGCCCGCGAAGTCGAGCGCGCCCTTCTGGAACAGGAAGCCCGCCGTCGTCGTGCCGTCCGTGTGCGTGGCGACTGCGTCCGGGCCCGCCCAGAACCACACCATGTGCGCCATCGGGTAGTAGACCAGCAGCGGCCACACGATCGAGAAGATGACGATGCCGGTGAACTTCACGCGTTCAGCCAGGCCGCCCATGACGAGCGCCGCGGTGATCGCCGCGAACGTCATCTGGAACAGCACGTAGAGCAATTCAGGAATATAGACGCCGGTCGAGAAGGTGGCCGCGAGATTGTCCGAAAGATCGGTGCCCGCGTCATTGAGGAAGAACCGACTGGTTCCGCCAATAAAGGGCGCCAGCGGTCCCGTCCCGTTGGTGAAGGAGAGGCTGTAGCCAACCAGCGCCCACATCACCATGCCGATCAGTGCGATGACCGAACATTGCATGATGGTGGCGCCGACATTTTTCGAGCGAACGAGGCCGCCATAGAAGAGCGCCAGGCCCGGAATGGTCATGACCAGGACGAGCGCGGTCGAGATCAGCATCCAGGCGGTGTCGCCTTTGTCGACGGTCTGCTCCGGCGCCTTGATCTCGGCGGTGGCCGGTGCGGCCTCCGCAGGCGCAGCCGCCGGCGCCGCTTCGGCGGCGGTCGTTGTCGCCGTGGTGGTGGCCGCCGGCGCCGCTTCTTGAGCGAACGCAACGCTCATCGGCGTCACCGCCGCTAGAGCGAGGCCGACGGCTAGGGCGGCGCCCCCAATGCGGAGCGCGTTCAATAACGCCCCCGGCCGCCGCCATAGATTCTGCAGTAGTTTCATGCCCAGGCTCCCTGTGTGCGGCGTGACCCGACGCCTCTCGCGCGAGTCCCCACGCGCTCGCCGCGCAAATTGATCGGGGCGCCAAAGCCGAGGGGGCAAGGCAGGTTACCGATGGCTTCATGCTGCATTGCGCATAAGCCCAACAAACGGGCGCCGGCGCCCAAAAGGCTTGCGCTTCGAGGCGCCGCATCGACCCGTTCCGGTTGCGGTCCTAAGCTTTGGAGATGAGCAAGACGAGTTCGGGCTTTGACGCGGAGGTGCTGATCGGCGGCGGCGGGCTGGTGGGCCAGACCTTGGCCTTAGCGCTTGATTCCGCAGGTGTTTCTGTCGCCGTCGTGGACGCGGCGAAACCGTCGGAGACGCTCGCGCCGCATTTCGACGGACGCGCCTTCGCCATTGCGTTCGCATCTTACCGTATGTGGCGCGCGCTTGGGCTGGCCGAAGCGCTCGATCCGGTCGCGCAGCCGATCCGCGAGATCATGGTGACCGATGGGCGGCCCGGCGGCGGCGCGCGCAAGGGCGGCCCTTCGCTCTTGCACCTGCATTTCGACGGCGCCGAATTGAGCGCGGGCGGCGACGATGAACCGCTCGGCCTGATGCTCGAAGCGCGGCATCTGCGGCTGGCCTTGGACCAAGCCGTGCGCGCGCGCCCATCGATCAAAGTGATCGCGCCGATGGCGCTGACCGATTTCGAACGCGACGCGGCTGGAGTGACCGCTATACTTGCCGACGGACGCCGCTTGCGCGCCAACGTTCTGATCGGCGCTGACGGGCGTCGTTCGTTCGTGCGCGAACGCTGCGGGATCAGAACGATCGGGCGCGATTACAAGGTCACGGCCATCGTCGCGACGGTGACGCACGAGCGTCCGCACAACGGCGTGGCGCATGAATATTTTCTACCGAACGGTCCGTTCGCGATTTTGCCGCTGAAGGGCGAACGCGCGAACATCGTCTGGGCTGAGCCGCATGCGGCCGCCGACGTGCTCTTGAAGATGAACAAGCGCGACTTCCTCGCCGAGCTTGAGCGGCGCTTTGGGAGTTTTCTCGGCGCGCTCGACCTCGAAGGTCCGCGCTTTGGCTATCCGCTGACGCTGCAGCTGGCCGAACGCATGATCGATGCACGCGTGGCGCTTGCCGGCGATTCCGCGCACGGCATTCACCCGATCGCCGGGCAGGGTCTGAATCTTGGCTTGAAGGATGTCGCCGCGCTCGCCGAATGCATTAGCGACGGCTTGGCGTTGGGGCTCGATGCGGGCGATGTGTCGATCCTCGAGCGCTATCAGCGCTGGCGGCGCTTCGACAACATCACCATGGCGCTCGGCATGGAATTCTTCGACCGCTTGTTTTCGAACGACATCCGTCCGCTGCGAGCGGTGCGTGATCTCGGCTTGGCGGCGGTGAATGCGGCGGGGCCGGCGCGGCGTTTCTTCATGCGCTATGCCGGCGGCGCGGCGGGCGATCTGCCGAAGCTGCTGCGCGGAGAAAAACTCGCGGCTTAGCTCCGGCGAACGGCGTAGAATTCCAGTGTGAGTTCGCGGCCATTGGAATAGTTGCGCCCGCTGATCGCGGTGATGCGCGTTGCGGTGAAGCCGTCGGCTTGCAGCGTGCTCAGGAAACGCTGCGTGTCTTCGCCGGCGACCATGCCCAGCCGGCATTGTGTATCTTGCTCCACGGCGCGCGCGGCGTTGTCGCCCGTGCCAGCGAGCACGGTTTGCGTGCCCACCAGGAACACCATGCTGGGTTCGGCGTAGGGCGCGCTCACGAGTGTTGAGTGCGGACATGGCTTGATGCGGTCGAAGGTCTGATCGATCGAGCGGCTGAGCCACACGCCGCGCAGCGAGGGCAGCGTCGATCCGAACGTGGTCGGTAGCAGCACAATGGCGCAGACGGCGGCGATGACCGCGGTCATCTGATCGCGGCGGCCGCGCAGCAGACGCCAGCAGAGCCAGAGCCACAATATGGCGGCGCCGGCGCCGGCGATCACGGCGCCGATCTTCGCGCTCGCGTCGTACTGATACGCGAGGACAGGCACGCCGATGCACAAAGCAAGGCCCATGAGCGCGACGAAGAAGGCGACGAAGCCGGCGATCCATTTGCCCGCGCCCTTGAGTTTCGCGTCGGCGCCTGCGGCCAGCGAAGCGCCGGTCAGGATCGCGATGGCCGGATAAGCCGGCAGCACGTAGTGCGGCAACTTGGTTGCGACCAGCTCGAAGAAGATCCAGGTCGGGATGATCCACGACAGCAAGAAGCGCACTTGCGGCATGTTGCGCTTCGACCAGACCCAAGGCGCCGCCAGCACGGCGAACACGGCGCCCGGCCAGAACATCAGCGGCAACATCAAGAGGTGATAGCCGAACGGGAAGGAATGGCCCTGCTGCGCGTGGCCGACTTTGTCGATCATCGAATGGCCGAGCGCCGTCTGGAAGAAGGCGCCGTGCGTCTTGATGGAAATGGCGATGAGCCAGGGTGCGCACACGGCGATGGTGGCGATGAGCCAATAGGGCTTGAGGCCGCCCAGCCAGGCGACTTTACGATCCCATACACTCACCATCAAAGCCGTCAGGGCGACGATCACGATCGGGATCGGCCCCTTCAGCATGACGCCGGCGCCGAGCGCGGCCCAGAACAAAATCGCTTGCCAATGCTTCAGCGGCGCGCGGCTGAGATAGGTTTTGAGCAGAAGTCCCAGCGCAGTCAGCGTCACGGCGAGCAGCGTCGCGTCGATCTTCGCCATGCGCGCTTCGACATTGAGCAGAAGGCACGTCGTCATGCCGAGCGCGGCGATGACGCCCGCCGTGCGCCCAAACGCCATCGCGCCGATCCAGGCGGTCAGCAGCACGGCGATGATGGCGGCGATCAGCGAAGGCAGGCGATTGGCCCAGATCTCGCGCGCTTCGGCAGTGCTGACGGTGGAAACGCTGGCCGCTTGCAGCCAATAGATGCCGGCCGGCTGCAGCCAGCGCGCCTGATCCTGGAAGCGGATGTCGACGATATCGCCGCTCTCCAGCATTTGCGCGGTGGCTTGCGCGTAGCGCGACTCATCGCGATCGAACGGCGGCAGCGTGTGCTGGCCCGGCGCGAACATGAGATACGCGAAGATCGCTAGAAAGGCGTAGGTCCAGAACGAAAGCCCGGTCTTCGCCAGAGCGGGCGGCGGCTGAATTTGCGGACGCGTGCGCGAGATCAGCCAGGCGACGCCCAACAGATCGAACACGCCGACGGCCGCGCGGCCCAAATTGGTGTATTTCGACTCGCCGTGCATGCGCTCGCGGTGATGCACCGGCACATTGATGATGCTGCGGCCATGCGCTTTCGCCAGCGCCGGCAAGAACCGGTGCAGCCCTTCAAAGTTCGGGAATTGCAGGAAGAGGTCACGCTCGAAGGCTTTGAGTCCGCAGCCGGTGTCCGGGCAATCGTCGTTCAAGAGCGAACGGCGCAGCCCGTTGGCGAACCGCGTGGCGATGAGACGCGACACGCCGTCGAGGCGGCGCTGCCGCACGCCCGCCGCGAGCGAAGGCGTCGGCGCGGCGCGCAGCGCCTGTGCGAGCTTCAGCGCATCGTTTGGATCGTCCTGACCGTCGGCGTCCATGGTGAGCATGAAGCGCCCGCGCGCGGCCGCCGCGCCGGTGTGCAGCGCCGCGGATTTGCCGCGACGGTACGCATGCTGCACGAGGCGCACGTTCGGGCGTCTGGCGGCGCGTTCGCGCACGACATCGGCGGTGTTGTCGGTGCTGCCGTCATCGACGACGATGATCTCGTAACTCAGCTTGCCGTCGAAGACGGTGGGGATTTCGTCGATCACCGCGCCGATATTCTCGGCCTCGTTCAGCGCGGCGATGACCACGCTGAATTCGGGTTCGGCGCTCGGCGAAGGCGTTTCCATGTCGGGGACGGGTCTCGCGTGCGGCCGCGCCGCTTTTTGTTGCGCGTAGCTAGGTCGGCGGCCGGGCGCCGGTCAAGCGGCGCTTACGCCTCGTCGCGAAGCGTGCGTTCGGCCAGGGTCTCGCGGTAGGCCCGCATGCGCTCGTCCTTGTGTGCGCCGAGATCGTGCAGGAGGTCCCAGGAATAAAGGCCGGTGTCGTGGCCGTCGTCGAATTTGATGCGCACGGCGTAGCGCCCGACCGGCTCGGCCCCGATGACGCCGACATTGGCTTTGCCCTTCACCGGGGGCGGCGCTGCGCCGCCATGGCCCTTATTCTCCGCCGACGGGCTTTCCACGCGCAGCAGCTCGAACGGGATGTCGTAGCGCTCGCCGCTGTCGAAGCTGATGTGCAGCGCGTGCGCGGCGCGATCGAACACCAGATCGGTTGGCCAAGGGCGCTCGGTCATTCGTTGGGCTCCAACTCGCGGGCTTCATCGACCAGCAGGATCGCGACGCCGTCGCGCACAGGATAAGCGAGGCGGGCGGCCGCGCTGACCAATTCTTGCCGCTCGCGATCATAACGCAAGGGGGTCCGTGTCTGCGGGCAGACCAGGACTTCCAGCAGGCGGGGATCGATTTCGGCCGGCTTCGGCGCTTCGCTCATTGCAGCGGGCGCTCCGTGTCGTCGCCCGCGCCCCATTCCAACAGTGCGATCAGCGCCGAACAGCGTTCCGCCAGCGACGGCGCCTCCAACAGCGCCTGCTTGGCTGCGGCGTCAAACGGGCAGGCCGCCGACACGGCGTTGACGAGCGCTTCCGAGGGCGCGTCATCGACGGCGGACCAGTCCGCTTTGAAGCCGTGTGAGTCGACATAGGAGCGCAGGGCGTGACGCAGCTTGTCGCGATCGATCTGTTCGAGCGGCTGTTTCAGATCGGCGGCGAAGGCGTCGTACGACACTTCGGCCTGACGATAGGGCCGCACCAGGGGCATTTCACGTACGATCGTGAAGCGGCACACGCCGGTCAGCGTGATGAGATAGCGCCCGTCTTCGGTCTCGGCGAAACTGGTGATGCGCCCAACGCAGCCCACGCGCGCGAGCGCCGGTTCCGGCGCATCGTCGTCGCCTTTCGCCGGCTGGATCATGCCGATCAGACGATCGGCGCCCAGCGCGTCGTCGACCATGTTGAGATAGCGCGGCTCGAAAATGTTGAGCGGCAGCGGCGCGCGCGGAAACACAAGCGCGCCTGCCAGCGGAAACAGCGGGATAGCCGTCGGCAGGTCCGCCGGCTTGCGATAGCCGAACGAACTCACGAGAACAGCAGCGCCGACAGCCGCCGCCGCCCCTGCTTGGCGATGTCCGACATCGGGCCCGCGGCCTCGAAAATCTTGATCAGCTGCTTGCGCGCAGCTTCCTCGTTCCATTCGCGATTGGCTTCGACGATGGCGAGCAAGTGCTCGACGGCGTTTTCCAGATCGCCGCGCGCGGCGAGCGCTTCGGCCAGTTCGAAGCGCGCATCGAAGTCGCGTGGATTGGCCAGCACTTTTTGCGTCAGCCCGCCGACATCGCCGGCGGCGTTGCCGTTGGCGAGTTCAAGCGCGGCGCGCACGCCGGCAATCTCCGCGTCGTTCGCCTTGTCCGGCGGGGCCATGTCGAGAATCTGCCGCGCCTGTTCAGGGTCGCCCGCCGATAGCGTCACGCGCGCCAGCCCGGCGATAGCTTTGACGTTGGTCGCGTCCATTTGCAGCGCCGCCGCGTAGGATTGCCCGGCCCCGCCGATGTCGCCAAGCGCGAGGCTTTCGGCCGCCGCGGCGAGCAATTCGTCGATGCTTTCGTCCTCGCCGCCGCCCGAGAGTCGGTCGACAAACATCTTCACTTGGCTCTCGGGGATGTTTCCCATGAAGCCGTCGACCGGCCGGCCGCCGTCGAAGGCGTAGACCGCCGGGATCGAGCGCACGCCCAATTGCCCGGCGACGCCCGGATGCTCGTCGATGTTGATTTTCACCAGCCGTACTTTGCCGGCGGCGGCGCGCACCGTCTTTTCCAGCACCGGGCCGAGCTGCTTGCAGGGGCCGCACCAGGGCGCCCAGAAATCGACGATGACCGGCGTCTGCCGCGACACCTCGATCACGTCGGCCATGAAGCCCTGATCGCTGCCGTCCTTGATCACATCGGGTTCGGACGGCGAGCGGCTATCGAGAATGGTCATAAATGGCCTCTTGGGAGGGTCAAAATTCGCTTCACCCCTAAATGGGTCGAGGCGGCGTCTCAATCAATCAAATGGGGCGAGCCGGCGGCATCGAAGCCTAGGATCGTCGGTTCGCGTTTGAGCGCGCGCAAGAAGCGCAGGAGTCCGCCCGGGCTGATGGCGGTGGAGGCGTCATTGGCGAGCGGGTGGAAGTGGACGGGGTCGTGTTCCAGGAGCGCCTGGTCGAGGAGCAGGCGCACGCGCTGGGCGGGGTCGTTCAGCAGGGCGAAGATCGTCACCGAGCCGGGCGTGATCCCCAGCATCTCCTGCAGAAGCTCGGCCGATCCAAAGCTGAAGCGCCCGGCGCCGATGAGCTTGGAGACGGCGTTCAGATCGATCTTGGTCTCCCCCAGCGCGCAGAGCAGGAAGAGCGCGCCCTTCTTGTCCTTGAGGAAGAGGTTTTTCGAATGTCCGCCCGGCATGGTCGCCTTGAGGTCAGCCCCTTCCTCGACAGTGAACACCGGCCGGTGGCGGATGGTCCGATGGGCGATCCCGTGGGCGTCCAGAAAGGCGAACAGCTCGTCCTGCGTCGTCATGGCCCGCGGCTCTTGGCGCAAACCGGCGTCAGCGTCTATGCACGGAACGACATGAAGCTGATCTGCTACCAAGTCGACCCCGAGCCCGCCGCGCTCGTGCCCGGCAGTCCCGACCGCGACTGGATGGATGCGTTCGCCGACCGCCATCCGTATCGCTGCCTGCCGCTGGTGGTCGCCAACACGACGGGCTGGGCGCTTCTGTCGCCGGTCTCGTTCACGGCGATCTGGAATGGCGGCCCGCGCAAGGAAGACATCCGCCTCGATCCCGACGGCGACACCACGCGCGAGCTGTTGGATCGCTGGGCCGTGTCGCATTTCTCCGGCGGCGTGCTCACCTTCCACACGGGCTATCTCTTCCGCACCGAGGAAGGCTGGGACATCTGGGCCGGCGGCCCGCCCAATCATGTGAAGGACGGCATCCAGCCGCTGGTCGGCGTGATCGAGACGTATTGGCTGCCGTTTCCGTTCACGATGAATTGGCGCTTCACCCGCCCCGGCATGATCTCGTTCAAGAAGGGCGAGCCGTTTTGCTTCATCATGCCGATCCAGCACACGCAGATCGACGAGGTGCAGCCGATCATCAAGCAGATCACCGAAGAGCCGGAACTCAATCGCCAATACATCGCCTGGGGCGAAAGCCGCACCAAATTCCTGAACCGGCTGACGGATCGCGAAAGCGACGCGGCCAAGCATGGCTGGCAGCGCGACTATTTCCGCGGCCGCACGCCGGAAGGGCACCTCGCGCCCGACAGCCACATGAACCGCCGCCGTCTCAA